>JABMMV010000109.1 GCA_013205145.1 bacterium | reverse complement strand
TCCTAAAGGCGCGGAGGCGGAACGGAATGCGGAGCGAAACTCACCCCAAACCCCGGATACATCCGTTTTTCATGATAGTTCCCCCAAACCGAAAACACCCAAACGCGTCACTGGCTCAGTTCACAAGTGAAACCCAGGAAGGGCTGGAGACTTTCGCTCTGCCTCCTATTGCGAGGGCTGATTTTCAGTCAAGTTCTCAAAACACCATGGGATTAGCATACGCTATGTCTTCTTAACTACTGGTTGTTTGATTGTCGAAGTAGTTGTCCTTGTCCAATTGCCTGGAGTCGTGATCCTGGCAGAAACCACCGTGGTTGATGGGCTCACTGTGGTCGTTGTTGGGCTAACTGTCGTCGTCGAGGGGCTCACCGTCGTCGTCGAGGTTGGTGTCGTCGTCGAGGTAGTAGTCGTTGTTGAGACCGGTGGATCTTTTGGAGTAACTATGATGTTGCTTTTTTTGCTATCGGTTGTTGCGGTGAGTGCGACGATCCAGCATCGAGATGAGACGGTAGGAAATTCTGAAAGAGTTGTTTCGGCCTGACCGTTTGACGAATACGTGACACTGTTGCGATTGACATTGATGACCATGTATGTCGGATACTTCACAGACTCGGCGTCAATGACATCTTGGTCTTCGCTGTCAGTTTCATTATCGCCACCTGTGTAAGAGCGTTTTTGGATGCACGAGATGCGATAAGCCTCGGGGGAGTTGTCGCCGAACCATGATGCGATGAGCTCGTACTTACCGGAACGAACCTGATATCGCATTGCGAACTTCTTAGGAGACTTCAGCTCCGACTTCTTTGGTTGTGGGTAACCACGCCAGAATGTCGTTGTAGTTGTTGTCGCACCTGGAACTGTTGTAGTTGTTGTTGCGTCGGGAACTGTTGTAGTTGTTGTTGCGTCGGGAACGGTTGTTGTGGTAGTCGAAACAAGCGTCGTTGTTGTTGTAACGACAGGCTCATCAGCTTCTACAAACGTAGTGACAGCGAGTGATGATCCATTGTTAGTAGAAAGCTTTGAGACAATTCCGCTGCTCGTGATTCCAGGAAATGCTTGAGCCAATCGTGCTGCTAGTCCTGCAACATGTGGTGTAGCCATAGATGTTCCAGAAATAGTGCGAGTGGCAGAAGAGCTTCCAATCCATGCAGAAGTGATGTTGCTTCCCGGTGCCCACAAGTCGATGCATGAACCAAAGTTGGAATACCCCGCCTGCGCATCTGTCTGGTCGATAGCTCCAATGGTAAGGGCAGATGGTGCACGTGCAGGCGAGTAGGAACATGCATCAGAAGAGTTGTTGCCCGCAGCAACAATAACGGTAAGACCTGCTGCGGTTGCGTCAGCTACGGCAGCGTCGATTGCGTCGTTAGCGGATCCGCCGAGGCTCATGTTGATGATCCCGGCGCCGCCTGGATGGCTTTGAATAACCCAATTGATGCCAGCAATCACTGATGAAGAAAATCCAGAGCCTGTGCAGTCAAGTACTCGGACAGCAACGACGCGTGTTGATTTTGCAACGCCGTAGGTGGAGCCAGCGATGGTTCCGGCCACATGGGTGCCGTGACCGTTGCAGTCTTCACTGCCGTTACCGTCACTAATTGCGGAATAACCAGATGTCACGCGCCCAGTGAGGTCTGCGTGGGCAGAATAAATTCCTGTGTCAATGATGTACACATATGAACTATTTCCTGTGCTGACATAGCGATAAGAATCATTCAGCGGCTCATTCGTCGCATCGATTCGATCGAGTCCCCACGATGGAGTTGGAGTTTGTTCAGCTGTTGCTTTCACTGGCGAATCAACCGTGGTCTTGATGCCAGTTGTGTTGGAGATGGTCTTTGCAAAAGAAGCGGGAACAACATATGTAGTGGCCGATTTGTCTTTTCCGATGATGGTGGGTAGTCCACCGGAGGCTGCAACGATGTCATTACCGACTTCGGTGGCACGTGACGCCGACACTTCGAGGATGACGTAGTCCTCTGTGCGTTTAAAAGGAACTGCAGTGAGATCAGAGACTGTCTTTAATGGGGCAAGTTCTTGTGCCTGATTAGCAAGACCTTGTGCCTGATTAGCAAGACTTGTTTGCCGATCACCAGTTTCACTGTTGCGAGTAACAACAAAGCCACCGACGATCAGCATGAATGCGGCAGCGATCCCAATAAACTTGCGACGATGCGTGGTGGATCTACCTGAATGCATCTGCGTCAAATGACGTCTCCGAGTGAGTTCGTCAATGGGTTGAATGTCGTTGTTGCCCAGCTGTCGAAGTGCCTCGAGAAGGCGAGGGTCTTGGTCCGGGGTGAGGTTTTGGTCGTTGTCCACCCTCAATAAAGCGAAAATGCACCACGTCTCATGACGGTTGTTGCCAGATTTCTTCGGATTATTCTGCTGGCAGCTGGCCAAGCGATCGACGAAGGCTGGCTAACGCTCGATATGTCAGAGCTGCGACGGCTTCTGGGGCTTTGCTCAGTGCGACAGCTGTTTCATCGAGGGTCAAATCAGACACGTACCGCAACCACACCACAGATCTTTGATCAGGAGTGAGCCCCTGCAGCAAGTCCGACAGCATCTCGGTATCAGGAGGTTCGGCGAGTGGAACCTGTGGAGGTAGGGAATCGAGTTCTGTGTCGATCTGAACCTCGATCGGGCGTGACTTTCGTCGTCGCGATGCGTCAATCACGCGATTGTGGGCAATTCGGAAACTCCATGCCCGAATTTCGGCGGGACTGCCAGAGAAACTATTGATGTCTCGAACAATCTGAATCATTGTTTCGCCAAGAAGATCATCGGGGTCTCGAGCCCCAAGACGGACAATGTATGCCCGTAGTTCGGGAGATATCTGGTCGTAGAACGTTTCCCATGCAAAGTTGTCACCGAGGCGCAACTGTCGTAGCAGATCGACCGTCATGAAATGAGCCGTAACCATATGGAGCGGGTGACGGGGATCGAACCCGCGTAATCAGCTTGGAAGGCTGAGATCCTAGCCATTGAAACACACCCGCGTATTGAGTACTTAGGGTACCAAAAACATTCATTCCAATAACAAGGTCACAGGGTTTTAGCCCACTTCAATGGGTGCCTGTCTTACCGTCGATGGGCTAGACCGCGCCGCACATCTCCAAGACCCCATAACCATTACGATTGGAATATGGCGCCAGCAGCAAAGAAGAAGTCTCCGCCCGTTCCTGCCCCAAAAAAGCCACGCCTTAGTCAGGCGGAAGCCACAATGCGCATGCTGAATGCCACGAGCCAACTTCTGCTTCAATACGTACCAGCAGACGTGACCGTTGCGCGAATCTGTGATGCATCAGGCGTTCACACCGATTACGTAGTGCGCTACTTCGGTTCGAGAGAAGAACTGATGTGTCAATCCATTGAAGCTGCATTTCTTGGTGTCTTTCTGAAAACTAGTAGCGATGACACCACTCGCCTTAACGTGGTTCTTGAAGGCAATGTTGACGTCATGCAACTATCGCAAGCTCGGGTGCGGACAATTGCCTATTTGTTGGGTTGCGGCGTCAGCCCTGAACGGTTTCAGTCAAGTCAAAAATTGGTTCTTGAATCGGTCTTTTCACAATCGAATAATCCAAATGTGGGCGACCGCACTCGAATGAATCTCATCCTCATGGGAACCCTACTTATTCAGGCTTTAGGTGCATTTGCAGAGGTGAACGACATGTCTGCTTTACAAAAGCAAGACATGCTTGCCTATATCGGATACATGAGCCTTACTGGCGAAACTGTTCAGACAGTTTTGGGGTGGGATGAACCTCAAGCCAAACCGAAGAAAAAGAAACAGCCAATTATTGCGTGATGCGCTCTTTGCACCACAGCCAAAGCGCCCCACGAGCTTCGGGGGTGTCTGACTTCCGTGTGCGAGGCAAGCGATGAATCGTTCGGCTCGCACGGTCACACCAGAACTTGCCCGAATCGACGCTCTCGCCTCGAGAAGCCAGCCAGCAAATGGTGTCGGCACCTTGTTCAGGACTCCGCAGGAGCGGCTTCATGACACGTCGAAAAGCCGGAAGTGAGTCTTGCACGCCTGGCGTATCGGCCCAGCCTGGGTGCATTGCCGCAAAAGAAACCTGTGGTTCGCGAATAGCCCACATCTCATTGAGCGTGACCTGAATACGTTTAGCAATGGCGTACTGGCGGGTGCCGTCGTAGTTCGCAGGCGACATCTCTGGAGATTGATTGCCTGCAATATTTGGCACCGTGGCTCCATACATGCCACCCGAAGAAACCGTAATCACTCGCCCTGAAGAAGACCTCAATAACGGGAGAAGATCTGTCGTCATCTGATGAGGCCCTAAGACATGAGTGGCGATTGTTGTTTCATAGCCCTGCGGCGACTCTTCTCGAGTCTTCAAAAGAGCACCCGCATTATGAATTAACGCATGAAGAGTTGTGGTGGATTCAAGTATGAGCTGAGAAGCTTTACGCACTGCATCTAGATCGCCCATGTCAGCAACCACAATTTCAAACTTCTGTGTTTCTGAGTTCTGAACAAGTTCACTCTTCGTGCGTTCAAGCTTCTCTGCAGATCGACCGACAAGAATCAGATCTGCGCCCATCGCCGCAAGTTGATGTGCTGCAGCCTTGCCTAGCCCCGACGTGGGGCCAGTAATGACAACTGTCTTGCCTGCCAATGCATTGTGGCTAAGTGGCTCAAATTGTCCGGCTCGCACGAGGTAGCCAATTCGTGAAAAACCGGGAACAACCAGGGTGTCTAATGCATCGTCAAGAATCTTCGGCAAAGCCATAACTGCACGGTACATGGTCTAGTAATTCTGTGCTCACACGTGATCTAGTGTCGTGCTATGGAGTTTCCTACTACTACCGCCGAGGCTGTGAAGCTCATCACACCCACCGTGTGTGACACCTACGCAGGTGATGGCATCGTCATTCTCAGACAAGCGCTGCACCCTGAATGGCTGCTTCTTCTCCAACTCGGGCTCGACCGCGTGATGGGTGATTCGGGCCAGAAAAAACACTTGTTCTATGACGGCACCGATCAAGAATTTATTGAGCTGGTGCGCACTACTGAAGTGTCACCCGAACTGCAGCGTTTCATGTACGACTCACCTCTTGCCGACATGATGGCAGTGCTGTTGAACTCATCTGATATTTGGTTGTACTCCGATGAGTGGTTTGTGAAAGGCCCCAATGGTGGCCGCACACCTTGGCATCAAGACCTTCCCTATTGGCCAATGGAGGGAAGCAAAATTGCATCCGCCTGGATCAGCCTCGACACTTTGCCTGCACATGAATGTTTGGAATATGTGCGCGGCACTCACCATGGTGTGCGTTACGACGGTTTCAACCCGCGGCGCGTGAGTGAAGATCCAACGCTTCCGTATTTTGGAAGTGAGTACCCGCCGCTACCCAATATTGAAGCCGACCGCGATGCGTGGGACATTGTCTCGTGGGACATCACACCTGGCGACATCATTCTTGCTCACCCTGGAGTGCTGCATGGCGGAGGGCCAACCGGACCCACCAGCAGTCGTCGTGCAATCACCATTCGTATGTACGGCGACGACATTGTTTATGCACCACGCCCGCCAGGTAAACCAACAGTGCCGTTAACGCCTGGCTTATCGTTGCAACTGAAATATGGTGACCCATTACGCAGCCCGTGGTACCCACGTTTGCGCCCGGTACCACCATGGCAACAGGCTCAGTAACGAATTACTAGTTACCTAAATAGATGATGCAAAATTGCGCCTTCAGATGCTTCATTCCATTTGTCTAAGTCCACTCGGTCTTGATCCATTTCCGCCGCTACACGACCGATGAATTGACCGATAATCCAATATGCAGATACAAGCGGGTCAATGTCTTTACGCATCCAATTTTTTGCTTGAGCAGCAATAAATACCGCAGCAATTTCACTGCAAATATTAAAATTGATTTGCTTAATTTCTTCGGCAATATGGGGGCTCGCCTGGGCAGCTCCCATCACACTTATTCGGATACTACGAATTTTTTCACGCTGCGGAACATAAATAAGACTTAGAATGTTCTTGACGATGCGTTGAAAATCTTCTGCATTATCGGATAACGCTACTCCGGCCTGGAAAGGCTGCACCATCTCAATAAAACTACGGCGATACCGCTCTACGTGTGCTGCTTCAACAAGTGCTTCACGATTTTTGAAGAAGTGATATACAGAGGGTTCTCGCACCCCGACCGACTCTGCAATTTTTTGTACACGTATCGCACCTTCGCCATTTTCTGAAATCGCAAACATCGCAGCTTCTAAGATGCGCGTTCGAGTGTCGGCAATGTTGGTCACTTCAAAACCTTACAGCAAGAAAAATTACTCGTAAAAGAAAGTTTTTATTAGCCGTGCCCAGGAATAGCGCGCCATGGCCCTGCATCGGCGCGTGGCTCTTTAGGAAGCCCCAGCATTTGCTCTCCAACAATGCCGCGTTGCACTTGGCTACTACCCGCATAGATAGAGCCAGCACGGGCATTAAGAAATACGTCGACCCAACTTGCACTTGAGTTCGGCGAACCCACCGCATCGGAACGTAAGTATGAAAGTGCTGGTTTACCACTTGGGGTTAACGCATCGGCACCCAAAATATCGACAGCGAGTTCAGTGACTTCTTTGTGATATTCCGCCCAAAAGAGTTTTCCAATTGAGGCGTCGGGTCCGGGTTTTTTCCCATTTAAAAATGACGTCAACGCGCTGTAACCAAGGAAACGCATCACTTCAACTTTCGTATAGGCAACTGCTAAACGCTGACGAATGACAGCATCGTCAGTAACACCTTTTTCCTGAGCTAGTTCAATGAGTTTGTCTAACTCGGCACGAAAGCCAAGGGCGTTAATTGCTGCACCGGCACCGCGTTCATTGCCCAGCAATGTCATAGTGACCATCCAGCCACCATTCACTTCACCAACAACACTTCCCTTCGGGCACCGTGCATCGGTAAAAAAGACTTCGTTGAATTCAGAGTCTCCCGACATCATGCGAATGGGTCGCACTTCAACACCGGGCTGGCGCATATCAACAAGCAGGAAAGTAATTCCGCGATGCTTCACTTCATCGGGCGCTGTGCGAGCGAGTACAAAAATATGGTTGGCATGATGACCACCTGTGTTCCAGGTCTTTTGCCCGTTAATGATCCACTCATCGCCATCGAGCACCGCACGACAACCCAAGTTGCCTAAGTCGCTTCCTGCTGCTGGCTCACTGAAACCCTGACACCACAGGTCTTCACCCGACAACACGCGCGGAAGGTAATGCTTCTTTTGCTCTTCAGTGCCAATGGCGAGCAACGTGTTACCCAACATGTTGATACCAAACATGTCGTTCGGGCCAACAGTGGGCACACCCACTCGGGCAAATTCCTCGGAAATTACAACAGCTTCAATAGAGCTAAGGCCCTGCCCGCCATATTCCTTTGGCCAACTCACTGCAAGAAAACCATTGTCACGAAGTGTCTCGCGCCATGTTTCAGTAAAGCATGCAGCTTCATCTCGACTCAGGGCCCCAATGCCCTTCCATTGTGCAGGCAGGTGCTTGTCTAAAAATGCATGAACTTTCGCTCGATAGGCATCGGCTGCGGGAGGGTAATTAAATTCCATGCGAGGTGATCTCTCTTGCACTAGTTATTTACTGAAGGCTACGGCAGTTTAGCGATGCACCAAAAAGTATGCCTTATCTTGGTGACGTAATAAATATGACACTTTTTGTCATCATGCCTAATGGAGTCAGCGCAATTTTCCCCACCATGAAGCATAAATACTGGCAAAACGTGGATGCAGGGCTTTCATTTGTTCTGTTGCATCCACTGGTAGTTGCTGATTGTTTGTTTGCGCCAACGGTGACGCCTGGCCAATGGGGTCAACCCATTCCATTGTGATGGCTTCAATGAGGTCACGGAAATCGGGTCCAAAATGATGATGGTGCGCACTCGACTGATGCTTTAAAAAACCCACCACATCGGCATACGACTCAATGCAGTAGTACGTACGTGGCTCGGCGCCCCGCCAGTACTCATAGCGACGCACATCTTCTTCATCGGCGTGTGTGCGTTCGTACATTTGACGCGCAACTTCTTCAAAGCGTGCTTCGCAGCCTTCTTTAATAGTGACACGAGCTAACAGTGTTGCCATTGGTGTACCCCCAGGCAAAACAATAGAAGAGAGGCCGCGCCCGCACATCAGCGGACACGACCCCTACCTCTCACTATTTCGTTGGTATTTTACCGATCTTCAATTTCATGATGCGTGTTGACTTCGGAATTTTCTTTCCTTGATCATCAACAGCTTTGGCTGTATTTGGCCACAACCGCTTGAAGTTCAACTTCACCGTCAAGGTAATGCGCTGTGTTTTCAATGCTGTCTGCATTGCAGCCGGCATCACACATGGTTTCTTCGGCGAGTACACCTTTTTCTTGAACCACAAACCCATTTTCTTACTTGGGTAAAGGCGTTTTGCAGAAGGGTTTTTCTTTTCAGTACCGAAACTTGCAACGGTGCACTTGTACGTAGTTTTCTTTTTACCCACCAAGTACGTACCGGTTACTGTTCCACCGGCATTTCCGATATAACCCGTCTTAAAGCGAATCTTCAGGTTTTTACCCGACACCACAATTTGTGAACCATCACCAAATGTTGCGGTACCACTCACACCATCAACAGTGACTTCATCACTCAACATGGTGGTAGTTGGGTCTTCTTCCAACTCAGCTGCTTCTTTAGTTACTTTCGAACCATTGGAAACTGCACCCGAACCTGATGTGCTACTCAAGTCATTTCCAGATTTATCTTGAATTGCTTTTTGGTCATTGCCCGTGGTGGTGTCAACATATTTCCATGTGACGGTCTGACCTTCAGCCACGAGTGGTGCAGTAGTAATAACAACTTTGTTATCTATTACTTCAACACTCACAATGGTCACTGGTGAACCATCAATGGTCACAATGAACTGTGAAGAGTCAGGCCCTGGTGTAGCAATTGTTTCACTGAAAGAAATAACAACCTTTCCACCGTCATCAACTTGAGAACCAGTCACTGTTGGTGGGACTGGGTCAACATTTGACACCTTTGAACCGTTTGTTACTGAACCCGAACCGCTTGTTCCCGACCCAACATCGTTACCAGCAGCGTCTTGAATGCCTTTCGGGTCGTTACCAGTTGTTGCATCGGCGTAGCCCCACGTCACCGCTTCTCCACCAGCAATAAGTGGCGAAGTAGTAATAACAATCTTGTTATCAATTATTTCAACGCTCACAATGGTTGCAGTCTTGCCATCAATGGTCACAGTGAACTGCGACGCATCTGGGCCAGGTGTTGCAAGGGTTTCGCTGTAGGTAACGACAAGCTTTCCAGCATCATTCACTGCTGATCCTGTTTGAGTAGGCGGCGTTGGGTCATAGGTCGAAGCATTGTTTGCACTCGACACAGTGAACGTGGCCCCCGCAGCATCATTACCTGTTGCGTCTTGAATTGCGCTGTTACTGGTCGCAGAACTCGATGATGGCGCGTTATAAACAATTGTTGCTGCTTTGCCAGCCTCAATCTTTGGGCTGGTCACAATGACCACAGTTGCACCAACAATGGTCACGCCGGTAACAGTGAGCGTTACGCCGTCAACGGTCACGGTGAACGCCGAAACTCCCGGCCCCGTTGCACCCAACGTTTCGCTAAAGGTCAGCACTGCAGCACCAGAAGTATTCACAGCAGAGGAAACCAGCGTTGGTCCAGTTAAGTCCAACGTTGACAGGTTATTTCCCCCAGAAATAGTCCACGCCGCTCCACTCGAAGCAGCATCGTTTCCGGCGGAGTCTTCAATTGTGTTGCCAGATGAAGGCGCATTGTAGGTAATTGCAACACTTTGCCCCGCACCAACAACTGGCGTCGTCACAATGGTCACTACCGACCCACTCACTGTCACACTTGACACCGTGACAGCTGTTCCTCCAATCGTTATCTGGAACCGTGAAGTTGGAGCCGTCGTGGTATTCAACGCTTCGTTATAAGTCAAAAGAATATTTCCACTAGTTGACACGGTTGCTGAAACAAATGTTGGGGCGGTTGTATCAATTGTCGAGCTGTTTGTTACAACAAGCGCAGACGAGCTGAATGAAGCAGCATCGTTACCCAAGCTGTCTTGAACTGCGTTGTTACTAGTTCCCGAGCTACTAGGTGTAGGAGCTGCATATGCGACAGCAACTACTTCATTTCGTTGCAGGGCAGGAGACAAAGTCAGCACCACCGTTGAACCCGAAACGCTCGCCGCAGACACCGTACGAGACAACCCGCCTACTGTCACAGTGAAAGCTTCTTTTGCAGCAGTAGTTGAATTCAGATCCTCGTCATAAGTCAGAGTCAAACTCGTACCCGCAGCATTGACCACAGCAGACTGCTGAACAGG
>JABMMV010000108.1 GCA_013205145.1 bacterium | reverse complement strand
TGGTTCAGAAACAGAATCGAGTAATTCAATAGGTTCATTGAGTTAGCGGATGATCTTTTCAATGCGCGGGCGCTCTTGCCCTTCGCCAATGAGTCGAACGCGATATTCCTCGGGTAGTAAAAGCGATGCACGCACAATGAAATCAATTCCCTGTAGCGGAATATATGTTCCGTAGAACAAAACAACTTTTTCCGGTGACGAGGCAGCAACTGTTGGTTTGTAAATATCGGTATCTGCGCCAACCCACACTGTTCTCCATTTGCTCGGTGCGGTAGATGTTTCTTTCGCAAATGCTTCAACATCTTCTGGGGTGTCGGCGAGAATGAGCGTTGCTAACTTCACCGACAGCGCATCGACACTGCGTAATACTTTGGCGGTGAGCGATGTTGAAGAAACGATGTTTCTATCGTCTACAACTGTCTCGTGTAGTGAGACAAAGTAGTCAATAACCATGGGCACTCGCACAATGCGACAGATTGCACCTACTACAACAGCATCAAATTGGCATGGGTGCGCAACGAGTACCACCGATGGTCGTCGGCGCGGGTTCAGCGTTTGACCAAGAAGAGCAACGATCATTTGCCCATATACGGCAACGGCACGCAGAGCCCGTTGCACTTTCCCTTGGCGAACATCCGCAACTTTGTTCGATGACCATAAAGAATAGTTCTTTACATTCACTGTGATATTGCGTGATTCCATGAGTCGCAGAAGTTGACGGTTGCGACCAAAGTTTGGGTCGAATGTTCCACACATCAACACCGACATTGCCTTATCTCTTGCCATTATTTTTTCGCACTCCCACGAACTACATCTGCAACTGCGGCCGAGGTGCGCGATGAAACCTCACGCAAAGCACTTTGTGCCAATTGCAAGCGAGCAGATAGGTCGGCTCTACCAGCAAGCAGTTCTCGAGCCTTTGCCTGCACCACCTCTACGGTCACTTCGTCAATAGACAAAACAGCATCGGGAACTCCCGCTGCTTGCAATACCCCCGTGGCCTTGTGCTCATAAGCAATACAAAGCAAAGGTACCGCTGCAGATACTGCAAAAACCGCAGGATGGTAACGCCCTGCTATCACCCAATCGGCAGCGGCAAACACAGCACGTTGCTCATTACTCGACTTGGTATCGCTCAATACCTCACACCGGATATTGGTCGGTACTAGCCGCACAAGACCTTCCAGATATGGCGTATCGCGGTGAATTGACCCATACAACTGCGGCACAAATACCACCTGCGTGGGCCGACCATCGGCAAATATCTTGATTGCCTCGACAACAGATGCGTCGTACTCTTTTTGACGCAGTTGTGGAGACGGGTCATTTGGATACGGCCAATGGATTGCAGAGACAACAATGAGTTGATCCGCCTCATGCAGACGATCTATTGGAGCAACGCTGGCCTGTAGTGCCGAATCAACTGAGACTTCGACGTTGACATGGTTGCGGCGACCCGCAAAAAGACTGTGAATATGACCAGCAGAAATTTCTTCCCGAACAAATAGTCGCGAAAAGCAACGATAGGTGTATCGGCGAAAAGGATTCGCCCATTTTTTCTGGAAGGGTCCAGCAGACGTGGCGTATAACACTGCCGGTACGTGATACAACTTCGCAATCCATACGTAGAGCCAATGCACGGCTTCATGGCCTATGTAGAGATCTCCAAAATATGGCCCGCCAGGTGCGGAGACCACAACATCTGCGGCTTCATATGCAGCAATGGTTTTCTTGCCAAGAGAACCTAAAAGAAAATGCGGGCGGAGACCAAAAATGCGCAGGCAGACATACACAAGAAAGCGCAGGGCTTCTAATTTGGGAAGTTTGAGCGTGATCCACTGTGCGTTGGGCAGCAATATGGGCCCTGCTGCTGCATTATTGAACTGATGAATGACTGTGAACTGGGTGGGTCCCAGCTCGGCCTCAATGCCGGCACACATTGCCAAAAGAGCTGCTTCATCTCCGCGATTATCGCCATGCTGGTTCACTACGAGCACGTGTGGTTTGTCTCGCTTGGTCACAGGAAAAAGTCTACTGCCCACCTCAGTTCTTCAAATGAGATGTAATACTGAGGTTGTGAGCAATGACGCTGCTTCCTTCTTCCGCACGGGCGGACTCGCACCATCACTCGATGCTTTGCCCCGGAATTGCACAACGGAATTCATTCAACCCGATGGAAAACCTGCCCCATCGTTTCGTCAGTCGCTCAGAACCATTCCCAACTTTCGCAATGCGCTCAGCGTTCTTTCCGTCTACGCACAAACAATCGCCATATTGGCGTTAGCCGTGAACTTTCATACTCCCGCCACTTGGGTTCTTGCTTTTTTACTCATGGGCCGCGCACATGCGCAATTTGCTTCACTCATGCATGAGTCGGCACATCGTTTGTTGTTTTCTCGCACGACCGTTAACGACTTTGTGGGCACATGGTTCCTAGGCTTCGTTGGCTTCACGAGCACTGCGGCATATCGCAGAGTGCACATGGCACATCATCGAACAGAGTTCGGGCCAGATGAACCCGACCTTGCCTTATACGCCAACTATCCCATTTCCCGTGCCAGTTTTCGCCGCAAACTCACGCGTGATGCACTGGGGCGCACTGGTGTGAAACTCTTACGCCAACAATTGCGTGGGCTTCGTTCACCAGAGATGCGCATTAAACGCACACAATTAAAAATTCTTGCTGTGCAGGTTGTTCTCGCTGCCACTTGCATTGCGTTTGGTGTTCCACTGTTGTACCCACTCATGTGGTTACTTCCGTATCTCACGGTGTGGCGTGTGATCAACCGACTGCGCTCCATTGCTGAACATGGAGGAATGACAGCCGATGCCGACCGGCGCCGCACCACGCACAGTGTGCATCAAGGCGCACTCGCCCGATTTTTTCTGGTCCCGTACAACATCGGCTTTCACCTTGCCCACCACGTTGATGCCGGGGTTCCTTTTCGGAACCTTCCGCGTTTTCACGAAGAATTGCGCAAAGCCCAATACGTCACCGAGACGAGCGAATTTCCCCATTACCGAGCCATGTGGCAGGCGGCTCACGAATTACCACTATCTACGTAGTAATAAACCGAACCCTCCCTTCTAGACTGATTCCGTGAGCGAGCTTTTTCGAATTGATTCCCTGTGCGTTCGGCCCCTTATTGGCCTTGACGGTGACGAAAGCCAAAACAACGCCCCGTCCATTTTGCGCAATTTTTCCCTCACCATCAACGAAGGTGAAGTGCACGCAATTATGGGACCCAATGGCTGTGGCAAGTCCACCTTGGCAAGCACCTTGTTAGCTTCACCCGAATACGAAGTGACCAGCGGCAATATTTTTTACCATGGCGAAGACATCACCGATTGGGCAACCGATGTGCGCGCTAAAGCCGGAATTTTTCTTGCCTTCCAATACCCACAAGAAATAGCTGGCGTTTCGGTTATTCAATTTCTTCGTCAGTCGCTTTCTGCTCGCAAAGGCATCGACCTCTCCGTACTTGAACTCCGTTTGTCCATCATGGACTGGATGAAGCGCTTAGGAATGGA
>JABMMV010000107.1 GCA_013205145.1 bacterium | reverse complement strand
GCCTATTGTTACTGCTGTCAAACTTGGTTTTTTCAACTACGTCAATTATAAAGGTCGTGCTCGACGTGGCGACTTCTGGTGGTGGATCCTTTTCACCATCGTTGCGCAGTACCTCGTATCAGCCGCTAATGCAAGCGCGGGAAACATCGTCTCTACCGCCCTTGTTCTACCTCAAATAATGTTCGGCATTCGTCGCATGCACGATTGCAATAAATCTGGGTGGTGGATTCTCCTCCCAATCGGAAACATTATTTTTTGGGCCCAGCCTGGCGATGCATCAACTAACCGTTTCGGGCCACCAGCCCCTCCCACCAATTTCTAACGCGTCGGCTGGCTTGCGTTCCAGGCGTTAACGAGCAAGGCATATTTGCCGTTCTTCTGTACTAGTTCGCTATGCGTTCCCCATTCCACAAGCTCGGCATGGTCAACAACACCAATAGCGTCGGCTCGCTGCACAGTGGTCAAGCGGTGCGCAACAACAACCACGCTGCGCCCCTGCATTAACGCTTCTAACGCCGCTTCAACATCTTTTTCCGTGCCTGGGTCGAGGTTCGACGTTGCTTCGTCGAGCACGAGCACAGCAGGGTCTACAAGTGCTGCGCGTGCGAGAGACACGAGTTGTCGTTCACCAGCAGACAACCGCGACCCGCGCTCGTGCACCTCGGTATCGAGACCTTGCGGAAACGCCATGAACCGCTCAAACACACCTAGTGCATGTAATGCATTGTCAATTTCCGCATCGGTGGCATCGCTTTTTGCAATACGCAAATTTTCACGAATGGTTCCATTGAACAGGAAACCTTCCTGAGGCACCACCACAATGCGTTCGCGCAGTGACTGCATTGTTGCATCGCACAAGTTCACACCACCATATGAAATAAAACCTTCATTGGGGTCGTACAACCGCGCCATCAACTTTGCCAATGTCGACTTACCGGCACCTGTTGGCCCCACTAATGCGAGTCGTTTGCCATTGGGCACTGAAATAGAAACATTGTGCAACGCGTATTGAACTCCTGCGGCATAAGTAAACGTTGCGCCACTCACCACTAGGTCGCCGTGTTCTGGCAAGTCGACGGCGCTTATAGATTCATCTACCTCGAGCACTGCGTCCATAATGCCGTAAAGCTTTTTTAGCGCTGCGCCGGCAGATTGCATGGTGTTGTATAACTGCGACAACTGTTGTACAGGGTCAAACAAGTTGGCAAGAAGCAGAACAAATGCCACCACTGTTCCGACAGACACACTTCCCCTGTGCACCAGCCATCCGCCCATACCCACAATGAGCGCCGAGGCAAAAATGCCACAGAACTCAACGAGTCCGAAATACCACATGCTCACTTTCACGCTGTGCATATGACTTTTATATAGAGCGTCATTCGACGCACGAAAGCGCCGTACCTGTTCTTCTTCACGGGCATAAGCCTGAATGACTCTCACTCCGGCAATGCCTTCTTGCAAAGCGGAGAGGTTTGCACCAACTCGTTCTCGCACATCGAGATACGCCTTATTGGAATCACGCTGAAATTTAATGGAAGCGATAAAAATGACCGGCATCACCAGTAAAGCCACAATGGTGAGTTGCCACGACAACGTGAAGAGCAAAATGACTGCAAGAAAGAGAAGGAACCCGGCCGAGATGAACTGAAGTAAACCCCACTGCACCAATTCACTCATACTTTCAATGTCGGCGGTCATGCGCGCTACAAGAACTCCGGCTTTCTCTCTGTCGTAGAACGCCATTGACTGTTTTTGCATTTGGGAAAAAACACGTAAACGCAAGACGCGCAAAAGGTTCTCGCCGGCTCGGTTAATGAAAATGTATTGAGCACGACCAAAGCAATATGCAATACAGGTCACCGCAATGTATGCAACAACAGAAATGTTGAGCGAGCGTGTATTTTTTGCCCGTATTCCTGCATCAATGCCATGGCGCACCAGCACGGGGCCGGCCAATGTGCATAAAGTAACCGCAATAACGCACGCCAGTGCCGCCAGCATTGTTTTACGAAAAGGTGCTGCCATAGCAAGTGTTCGACGCATGAGGTTGCG
>JABMMV010000106.1 GCA_013205145.1 bacterium | reverse complement strand
GGTGAAATTTTGATTTCGGGTCCACACGTAATGGCTGGTTATTGGAATAACCCCGAAGCATCAATTGCTGCTTTGCGTGGCGGTTGGCTCCACACCGGCGACCTTGGGCGCATAGATGAAGAGGGTTATCTCTACGTTGTTGACCGCAAGAAAGACATGCTCATTTCTGGCGGCCTCAATGTGTACCCCGCCGAAATTGAACGCGTGCTTGCAGGTATGCCCGGAATTATTGAAGTTGCAGTTATTGGTGTGCCACATGAAAAGTGGGGAGAAGCTCCTGCCGTCGTGGTGTTCACCGGTGGTGCAGAAGTAAAAGCCGAAGATGTTCTTGCGCGGTGTAAATCACAACTGGCCGACTTCAAGCTACCACGCTACTTCCATGTGAGCTCAACGCCATTGCCACGCAATATGTCGGGAAAAATTCTGAAGCGTGAGTTGAAGATTCAACTCGCTCATCTCCCTCAAACAAGTCAGGCCATTCGTTAATGACCAATACAAAAATCGGCGTCACCATGATGTCTGCCGACTTTGCAATAGAACCAAGTGAACTAGCGCGTGAAATTGAAGCACGCGGCTTTGAAAGTTTTTGGGTTCCTGAGCACAGCAACATTCCTGTGAGTCGTGAAACACCATGGCCGGGCAGCCTGAATGGCGAACCCTTACCCGAGGAGTACTCACATTTGCACGATGCTTTTGTTGTGCTTGCAATGGCCGCGGCAGTAACCACCAAACTTCGCTTGGGTGCCAGTGTTTTGTTGCCTGCTCAACGCGATGCCATTTGGACGTCGAAGCAAATTTCGTCGTTAGATTTTCTCAGCAAGGGTCGATTGGAAATTGGTGTGGGTGTGGGTTGGAACCGTGAAGAACTTGCCAGCCACGGCACGGCGTTCCCCGAGCGTTGGCAGCGCACTCGCGAAACAGTGGAAGCGATGCGTGAGTTGTGGGCAAATGATGTAGGCAGTTATTCGGGCGACTTCGTGAACATTGCACCTACATGGCAATGGCCAAAGCCAGCGCAACCATCTGGCCCACCTATTCACTTAGGTGGGGGCACAGGTCCTCGTCTTCTTGGAGAAGTAGCAAAGTGGGCCGATGGGTGGCTACCCATTTCTGCACGCCCGTCGCTGGCAAGTCGTTTGGTACTGCTGCGTGAGGCGTGTGAGCGCGCCGGCCGCGATTACAGCACTATGAAAATTAGTGTGTTCGGTGCAAACACCACAGCCGACGGATTGTCAAACTTGTTTGAAGAGGGCATTACGCGTGCGGTGCTGACATTGCCACCTGCAAAACGTGACGTTATTCTGCCGTTGCTCGATGAATGGGCCGTAACGCAAGACGAAGTGCTCGCGCGCGTTGGCTAGACCTTTTTTTGTTTTCTTATCGATTGAAACGTCAGATAGTAAATGAAGGACTGCAGGCGAGTGCGTGAATATTGCGCTTCTGCGGGAAAAGAGTCCAAGCTTGTCCATTCGTAGTCGTTTGTCGCGAGTTCGTCGGCAAGCTGGTCAACTTCCTGGGCCGACATCGTTTTGCCACTTTCCAAGGTGATATCACCGTGAATGATTTTCATGAGGATACCTTTATCAATTAATCGCAGATTTGCAAGAAATTTTCTTACCCTACTGGTGCCAGTTAGGCGAGAACGGAAGCGAACTTCCACAAGTGTTTTGCGCGTTCGGTGGCATCGGTAAAGCCATCACGCAAGGCACGTGAGCGCACTTCAAAGGAAATGGGCACATCGGGAACTACTCGCAAAAGCTCGGCAATGGGAAGTGCACCTTCGCCTGGGCAGCTACGGCCGTTAATTGCCTCGTCGAGAAGTTCTTCAAACTTTGTTGGCAGTTGTGCTGGTGCATCGGCAATTTGAATGTATGGAAACAACGACTTGGCGTAGGTAGCAACGTCACTAGGCGTTGACCCTGAACGCGACAAGTGCAAGTTGTCAATGAGTACGCCACTGTTGGGCCTATTTGCCTGACGCACTATGTCGGCAGCCATGGGCAGTGTGTTGAGCGGGAAGATGGGAAGAAACTCACACACAATGGTGATGCCGTGCGGTGCAGCGAAATCGCAGGCTTGTGCATAGCGGTCGATGTTTGCTTGTAGATCTTTTTTGCGGCTAGTGAACAAAATGAAACGCGCACCTACATCTGCAGCAGCTTCAATGAGTTGCTCTGCATAGTCGTCGCCACCCTCGGCAGGAATAATTGGCTCCATGTCGAGGGCAATGATTCCGGTGTCGTCGAGGCGCTTCTTCACTTCTTTCGTCGTAGCAGATGTCCAAGTAGCCCCATCGAACCAAATGCCGCACGCTGGCCAACCTGCCCCCGCTGCAGCAGTGACCATATCGGCCGGAGGAAGTGTTGGGTGTACGCCCGCAGCGAGTGAAAGCAGTCGGCTCACTTACGTTTTGCTTCAAAGGTAATGGGAAGCGAAGTGAGTGCACGCAAGGCAAAGTTGCGCTGGTAGTCGAGGTGCATGTCGGGGTCAACAAGTGCGAAGTCGGCAATGTTGTCGACGAATGCACGAAAGCCAATAGCCAATTCGCGCCGTGCGAGTGGTGCTCCCAGGCAGAAGTGAACGCCCGCACCAAAGCCAACGTGTGAGCGTGTATTTGCACGGTCGAGGTCGAGCTCATCGGGGTTTTCGAAATGGCGGTCGTCGCGGTTGGCTGCCGCGAAACGAATGTTTACTGTTGAGCCAGCAGGAATGGTGACACCATGCATTTCCACATCAACTGTTGTGACACGGAAGAGACCCTGCACAGGGCCTTCCAAGCGAATGGCTTCTTCAACAAGAACGGGAACGTACTTGTCGGGGTCGCTACGCAGTTGGCTCCATGCTTTTGGATTTTTTGCAAGCAACATAATTCCACCCGATAGTGCGTTGGTGCTTGTCTCTGAACCACCAACAAATGTGTCGGCCATCATTTCAGCGTGAAGTTCTTCATCAGACAAAGTGCGACCCCATTCAGGAATCACTGTGTTCACAATGTCAGAGAGCAAAGTGTCGTTGGGCTCTGTACGCAATTTGTCAAAGATGGGTTGGAAATAGTGCTGAGCCTCAATTTCCATTTCCGTTGACCACAGCGCTTC
>JABMMV010000105.1 GCA_013205145.1 bacterium | reverse complement strand
TAAGGGAAGCGCTCTAGCCAACTGAGCTAAACGCCCGATGAATCGGAAACGCCAATCTATCGGGGATTTTCCTCATTTGGCAGCCCGGCCACGGGCGGTGGCAAAGGTTTTTTTGCATCAAGTTGTTGACGCTCCACCCGTAGTTGGGCCAAAAGCTGATCGGTCGTTTCATTACTAATGGCAATGCCAAGTTCAAGGCGAAACTGCACTTCATTGGCCACGTCGGCGCCGTAGGCAAAGCCTGTGGTTTTCACCTGAGCCGACACTGCAAAGGTGGTGTACCCCTCGGGGTGATGCTCACAGGCCATCAGTTTGGAATAGGGCCACTCTTTGTTATTCGTGTCGCCACGAAACATGGCGCGCTTATTAGTGATGAGCACTTCCCCATCGGAAATGGATGTAATGGATTCTTCGCCAGGAATGAGTTTGCCTTTTGAGCGACCAGTGTTCAGACGCACTTTTCCAAAGAGAGGAAACGAAACTCCGCCATACCCGCCCTGATAAGAAGCAGCAGAGCGACGTGTTTCCAAAAGCGCACAATTTGCAATGAGCCCAATGGCGTATTCACCTTTTTTCAAAATGAAGCCAGTGTCGCAGGGGTCAAAGAGACCTTCAATGTCGTTGTTGCCGCAACGCTCGACTGCATTGATCATGACATCGAGTTGTTCAGACTGCGATTGCCATGTGCCGTGTTGGGCTTGCTCGGCAGCTGCTTGCTCGAGAGCTTCTTTTTCTGCACGCCGCTGCTTGATGTTTGAAAAGAAACCCATGACCATGACCATAGGCGACGGGTGTGTGGCTAGACGACAGTCACTTTGATGATGTGATAACCCGTGATGCCGCTAGGAGCAACCGGTCGAATTTCTGGATCTTGTACAACTCCATTGGCATCGGTAACACGCACCACTACGCGATGATTCCCCGCGACCGCACTCCACTTCGTTCGCCATTGCACCCAGGTGTCACCTGTTCCCCCTGGAACCACTTCTGCATCTCGCCACGGTTCTTCGTCTATTTGCACTTCCACTTTTGCCACACCAGCGCGTGGCGCCCACGCAAGGCCACCGATGGGTACCTTTCCTGCTACTAATTCATCGCCATTGCGTGGTGTGTCGATGCGGCTTGAAGCAAGCATTGGCCCCTGTTCTGACCAACCACGCTGCAACCAATATGCTTGGAAACCTTCCCAAGTAGTGAGTTCCATATCTGTCACCCACTTTGTTGCAGAAACATAGCCAAACAAACCGGGAACAATCATGCGAATAGGGAAACCATGTTCTGCAGTGAGAGTTTCACCGTTCATAGAAGTGGCGAGCATTGCAGGGCGGCCATCGAGCACAGCATCTACAGGCGTTCCACATGTCCAGCCATCGATGCTGGTGCTTGCAAGTTGAGTTGCTGCTTTTTGCACACCAGCAAGTTTCAACACGTCGCTTAACAGCACTCCACCCCATCGTGCATTGCCAATGAGATCGCCACCTATTTCATTAGAAACACAACCGAGGGTGATGACATGCTCTACCTGTGGCAACGCCATGATGTCTTCCATTGTCAAGGTGATTTCTTTATCTACAAGACCATGAATACGTAGTTCCCACTCGGCAGCTTTGAGTTGGGGTGTAGAACCAATTGCGGTATCGATGCGAAAGAACTTTGACTGCGGAGTAATAAATGGAGCAATCTCTCCGGCAGCAGCAACAGGCGCGTCGGGAATCACCAACGTGTTGTTTGCCAGCGACGCGACAGTGTTACCACTTTGTAACAGTTGCTTTGAGCCCCCACAGGCCGACCACACAACGCCACCGACGGCAAGGCCCAATGCTTGAGTCAGAAAACGCCGGCGGTCCACAGAACTATTGAAGCACTATTAGCGAATGGAAACTAAGCGTGCTGAGCAATACCTGTTATTTCACCTTCACGGTCTTCCACGGCGATGGGTTGCCAGCACGGTCGATGACCCGTACCTGCAAAGTTTTCGCCTTGGTATTTACCGTCAGAGTTTGAGACTTGGCCTTCGGATTTGCATATTTAATGCTCGTTGCCTTTTTACTGGCCCCAGAACGCATTTCTATAGAACCAATACCAGAATTTGCATCAACCGCTTTCACAGTAATTTTCGCACCATTCTTTTTCTTAGCACGCACAGCAGCAACAGTTACAGCAGCTGCTGGTGCAGTTGTAGCAACCGCAGTTGCAGTGCTCAATACAGGAGCCGTGGTATCAAGAATGATGTCATCTTGATAGTTGGATGATTGTGTACCGAAACGTGAAACAAACTTTACGTAAACCTGTTTTGGCAAGCGCTCATCCCGGCTTGAAATGAGCGTCCAGTTAATGTCGGCAGAGCCATCGACAAGCGTGAATGTTTCTGCTGCACCAAAACCACCATCATTTGACACAATGGCCGAAACCGAGCCGGATGCTCCAGTAACCGACAACACCACTGTCTTCTTATTGGTGAACTCGGCAGCGCTATTGATGGTGACACCAACAGGGCGCGCAGTAGTGAACGACTTAATTTCACCGGTAGCAGTTCCAAAAGAGTTCACTGCTTCCACACGGTAGTAGTAGGTAACCAATTCGGAAAGACTGGTAATAGAAACCGCCACCGATTCATCGGCGAAGTCGCTAACTGTGCGACCTTCATACACGGTGACATCTCCTGTGAGATCGGCTGTCTTCCCCACTTTGTACTTAACAGTTGTAGAAACGCCATTGGCGTTGACCGAAGCGTTCAACGTGGCTTTGTTTGCAGAAACACCCGAGGCGATAGCTGTAGTTGCAGATGGCTTTCCACCGAGTGTTGTAAAGCTCTTTATTGCTGTGGCAGTAGTTGAACCTGCGCTATTTGTTGCAGATGCACGGAAGTAATACTTAGTGCCAGCAGTCAAGCCAGTCACAGCGATTCCACGTGCAGTATCGGTGGATCCAGTCACTGCGGTACCACTGATCGTTGTTGAGCCAACAAGCGCGGCATTTGTTCCGTACTCAATACTCACTGCAGTTGAGATATATCGCGCATTCACTGTTGCATTCAGCGTTGCAGTAGAGACACCAATACTTGTGGCATCGGTTGTTGCAACCGTTGGGGCTACGCCAGAAATAGTGAACTCCAACGAATCAGAGACCGCCCTAAAGAACCCGTAAGACGCAGCATCTATTTGTACTTTGCATCTTCCAGCCCCGAGCACCGACACCGAAGTTCCCGACACATTACAAACGCCTTCGTTTCCAGTGATGTTGGAATATGTAACCGAGACGCCGCTATCTGACCTGGCAACTCCTGCGAGCGAAATCGTCGTGTCATTCACTGTCTTCGCTGAAATGCTCGACGCAGTGATGGATTGCTCAACTCTTTTTGCTATCGATACAGGAACTTCAGTGTCAGCGGTCGACACACCATCTCCCAGAATTCCGTTTCCGAATTGACCCCAGCACTTCAGGTCATTGGCGCCAATCAATGCACAGGAATGGCCAGTGCCCGCACTCACCGCAGTTGCATTGGCAATACCCTCGACGAGGACCGGGGTAACCGATTCATATCCGGTTCTTCCGCCTTGCTTCGAAGTGTTATCGCCCCAACATTTCACTATTCCGTTGCTGAGAACTGCACACGTATGGCTTAACCCCACTGCGATTCCAACGACGCCAGATAGCCCAGTCACGGGGGTAGGTGTTGAGGAAGCAACCCCTGGGCCAAACGAGCCACTTCCAAGTTGCCCGTCAGAGTTTGAGCCCCAGCACTTCACTGTTCCATCGTTGATCAGCGCGCACGAGTGAGAACCGTTAACGGAAATTCCGACCGCGTCCGACAGCGAAGCCGCTTGAGGGGAGGCAGAAAACGATGTGGAATAGATCGCTAGACCATCGCCCAGTTGGCCCTTGTCGTTTGCGCCCCAGCATTGAACTACACCACTTTGCAACACGGCGCACGAATGAGAGATCCCAACCGATACAGCAGTGACATTAGAAGCAATGATTTGCACTGCAATGGTGCGATGAGTTGTCGTTCCATCGCCGACTTGACGTAAATCGTTTGCGCCCCAACACCACAGCGCTCCAGTTGTAGTCACAGCGCACCCATTATCTTTTCCGTAGGATTCTCCACCGAGGTCGACATATTGCACTCCGGTTAAAGGTCCCGATGCATTCTGAATTTTCGAAGGAGCACCAATTGGATTCGGGTTTGCCGAGCCGTTGAGGGTGTATCCAGCCTGATTTCCCCAGCACAACAGCAAGCCATCAGATTGCACTGCACACGACTGCGTGCCTCCAGCCGCAACTGAAATTGGCGAAGTTAAACCGTTTACCATCTGCGGGGTATTTCGATCAGTTGTCGTCCCATCGCCTACTTGAAAATTATTATTAAAACCCCAGCAATATACGTTTCCATTTTTTGCAAGACACGTGTGATACGAACCACCCGACAAAGACCCCGCTACCGAACGTGAAGATGTGTTGTTCAAGCCTTCACCAGCATCGGCTCGCAACGCAGAAGGCGACGCAGAGAAACTTAAGAGGCCGGCGACGAGAACAAATGCGGCGGCTAAGCGAATGGGGAAAGCTTTCATATTTAACATTAAACCTAGTTTTACGCAGAAACGCCGGCGCTACAAGGCACCGGCGTTTCAGGGATGATTTATAGGTATTTAAGCGCGAACGTAAACGGTTTCATCGGTCGTCACATTGCTAAATGAGCATGTGGCCGAGAACCCACCGCCGGCCTGCGAAGCCTTTACCCAACTGCCTGCGTTCCCACAGCGCACATCGAAAGTAGAGGCCACGCCCGACATTTTGAACTGCAAAGTGGTGGTACTGGTTGCCCCCGTTGCCGGGTCGGTACCACTTGCCAAAACATCAGTGGCGGTTCCTTCGAGGCAACCCACCGAGTCGCAGTTGATGCCGTCTTGAATGGCTCCGGTAGAACCAGTGAGGTTTGCACTAAAGCCCGAAGAGGCTGGGTCGCTTGCAGCAAGGCTCCAACCATCAACATTCACGTCGACACGAACCGACGAACGCGCTACTTTCGCGGCGGTCGTTGCGGTTTGAGGAACGGTTGTTGCTGTTGGCTTCAACGTGCTCGACGTAGTCTTTTTCGCCGTTGTGGTTGGTCCACCAGCTAGTGAAGTTGATGTGGTTGTTGTTGCAGCAGTGCCGGCATCGAGTGCACGGCTAGCGGCGTCGGGCAAGCCGCCTTTTACCGCAGGTGCCTTCAACGTTTCGGGAAGTGCGTTTTCTACCTTGGTGCTATCGAGTTGACCATCTTCAGTGGTGATGGTCTCTTTACCATTGGTGCCCACTACTTTTCGTTCTACCTGCGTGTCGGAAGTTTGTGTGACTACTTCGTAGTTGGTGTTTGCATCAACACCGTCACGGCCAGGAGTGCGCACGTCAACTGCTGCAGCATCGGCATTTACTTCGACCGTTACTGGAGTTCCATCTGCGCTATCAACGACAATTTTAACTGCTTCTCCAGAAGAGGTGACAGAGTTATTCTCACCATTTGATGAGCCCACTAAGTTGCCGTCGGCAAGTGTGAGCACAACTTCTGGGTTGTTCGTCGACACAGCATCGCTGCTGAGATCAATGGTGGTGTCAGCAGACCCCGGTGTATCAATTTGCACCGCAACTTTTGAAGTGATTCCCGAGATGCGCGTAGCCGATGGCAAAGTGAACTTTGCTGGCTTGTCGTCGGGAATGGAAACGATGTAGTCGGTAGGAGCATCTGTTGCGGGGCCAGCAGAAGCAGAACGCAATGGGCGCACACTGCTGTTACCTATTTCAATTGAGCCTGGGGTCAGTACGCCGTCGGCTGTTTCAATTTTCCAGTTTGGCAATGCGGAGCGCACCACCAAGAGCGACGTCTGCACTGCGCTCTTATCGCCACAAAAGGGGCAAGTAGCTGAAGCACGAGTTTCCATTGAGGTGATGTCAATGTCTTTCGACTTTCCCTTCCATGCATTGGGGTCGTTATTTGGGTCGGCCCCAGCAAAGGAGAATTCCCATGTACCCGCGGCAAGGTCTACCTTGACGAAACGTTCTTGGCCAGGCCAGTTGGAGTCGTAGATTTTGATTTTTGCTAAATCGGCAGTTTCGTATTCCACGGCATACGGCAACACTGCATGGCCACCTTCGTCGGTGTACACACCAAGGCTGTAGCCAACAATTTTCTTAGCGAACGATGCTTCAAGTGCAGCAACTTTTTCTTTAATAGATTTCTTTGCCCACTTGTTTGTTTCATCTTGCGTTTCTTTGAGGAACTGTGTGGCAAATGCACGCATGATGCCATGTGTTACATCGCCTTGGTTGAGAAGTTCAACCGCATTTGGCTTTACAGCTTGCGAGAAACGAGCTGCAGCAAGAACAGCGAAACCTTCGCAGTGACCCGCAACGCGCGAGTCGTTCACCATGCGGGCCCATGCAGCAGCCTCTGCCGTTGGCTTGCATGGTTCGGCAATACCGTCAACACAAATGTCGGGGGTTGCACCAAACATAGAAACAAGATCTGCTTCGCCAAATACTTCTGGCGTACCTGCTGAACCGAAGTTCGGAAATGCAAAACCGTTGGGGTTCGGAGCAAGGCCGGTGTCTTGCGACGTGCCTGTTGCTTCGGGAACCGTTACATCGGGGCCCGCTGTTGAAGCTCCCCCGCCACCGCCACCACATGCAGCTAAGACGACAAGAGAAGCTGTGGCAATCACCTTTATATGAAGTTTCATTTTCATACCAT
>JABMMV010000011.1 GCA_013205145.1 bacterium | reverse complement strand
TGAGGGGGCAGGTTTCGCCCTTGGCGTTTTCCCCTTAGAATGCATCGCCTAAGCGCTTGTAGCTCAATGGATAGAGCATTTGACTACGGATCAAAAGGTTGGGAGTTCGAGTCTCTCCAAGCGCGCCAGTTGTTTTATGCAGGTGTGGTGCCGTCGGCCAGCGCCTCAGCCCAGCGGTGCAAGTTTTGGTTGCCGCTTTCATTACGGCCATAGCGCATTGCATCGTCGGGAATTGCTGCCATTGCATCGGTAATTTTCATGACGGTTGCAAAATCTTCGTCGCGGGTGACGGCCAAATACAACTCACGCTTGTAGTCGGCGTCGGCAATTTGCTCGGGTGTGGTCATGGGTTCACGGAAATATTGGAACTGCTCTACCTGGCAGCGGTCGGGAGTAGAGCCTGGCAAAATGCGGCTCATCATGAGACCGCCGTTGGGTTGACCTGAAATAGAAATATTCGGGAAGATGAAATGCACCAAGCTCATGGCGTTGAGCAGTTGCCATTCATCTTCAGGAAGATCGCGCATTGCGGGCAGTGGTTTGTTGGCAAACCCAAGCCGCACGTGTGGCCCATAGAGGTCGTAGGTGTTGCGGTTAGTAATGGACTTCGTGCCGATGCTTTTCCCGTGCAAATAACCAAGGTGATACCCATCCACATATCCATCGGCAGTTACTTTCCAGTTACCACTCTCTGCAGGCAAGCCATCGCGATGACGAACGAGGTTGTTGAGATCCAAAATATCGAGCGCCGATGCCATATCGCCGAGCCATGCATCGATATCAATGGGGAGGCCAGGCGTGAGAATGGCGAAGATGGCTCCCGATTTTTCGGCAGTGGGAAGTTCAACGAGTGCGTCTACATCAATACCGTCGAATGCGGCGCGATCGGTGTTGCCCACCAGTGCACCTTCGGTGTCGTACACCCACGAGTGATACGGGCAGGTAAAGCGTCGTGAATGACCAAAGCACTCTGCGGTCACCGGTGCACCGCGGTGGCGACAGATGTTGAGAAAGGCGCGGGCTATTCCGTCTTTGCCGCGCACTACCAAAATGGGGCGCCCGGCAATAACAAGTGAAGCAAAGTCGCCGTGTTCACGCAGGTCGCAAGAAAGGGCAACAAGAAGCGGGCTGCGGTGAAAGATATTTTCCACTTCACGCTCAAAGCGGTCGGTGTCTCGGTAATTGCGCACGGCCACATCGACAATGGTCTCTGAATAGTCGGCGTGGTCGGCATCGACATTGGCAAGCAATCGCTGAGCAACAGTTACAAGTGGTGTGGCAGCCATGAGGTGTTCTTTCTTAGACGAAAAGGCAATGAAACAAATTGTACGATGATTGAGTGAGCGCTGAAAATACGGAACTCGTTGTTATTGGCACCGTACATCATGTGCCAACGCCTCAAGCACTTGAAGTGCTCGCCAATGTCGCCGTTGTGGTGAATGGTAACGGCCTGATTACTGCGGTTCTGCCTGCCGATTCGCCTGATGCCGACGAAGCTGTGCGTCGAGCAAACACGGTGGTGAGGCTGGGCCAACACGAGCGTTTATTGCCAGGGCTTATTGATACTCATGTACATGCACCGCAGTGGCCGCAACTGGGAACTGGGCTCGACTTGCCACTGGAGCAGTGGTTATTCGATTACACCTTTCCATTGGAAGCCAAATACGCCGACACAGCATTTGCCCAGTCGGTGTGGCAACACATGGTTCCTACATTTTTACGCCATGGCACCACTACTTCTGTGTATTACGCAACAGTGCATACTGAGTCAACAACACTCTTGGCACAAACGTGTGTACAGCACGGCCAACGTGCGTACGTGGGTCGTGTTGCCATGGATCACCCAGAGGGGACCCCCGAGTGGTATCGCGATGCAACTGCGCAACAAGGTGTTGATAGTTCGCAACGCTCTATTGAAGAGATTGCTGCACTTGCAGGAAATACCGGTTTGGTTTCGGCCATTGTGACACCACGGTTTATTCCGGCATGTTCCGATGAGTTGCTCATGGGTCTTGGTGAACTTGCTACTCGCACAGAAACACTGGTGCAAACACATTGCTCTGAATCGCATTGGGAGCACGGGTATGTACTCGAGCGCTATGGCCGTTCCGACACGGAAATGCTGAAGCACTTTGGGTTGTTAAAACATGGAACAGTTCTTGCACACGGTGTGCATATTGGCGACAGTGATTACGGTCTCATTAAAGAAGCGCACGCTGGTGTGGCGCATTGCCCGATGTCGAATTCATATTTTGCTAATGGAGTTTTCCCTGCGCGGCGAGTTCTTGGCATGGGCGTTCATGTGGGGCTCGGCACCGATATTTCAGCAGGAACCGATGCAGGGCTCATGAAGCAGTGTGTGCATGCAGTGACATCGTCGCGGATGTTGGAAGACGGTGTGAACGGCGTTGATGGTGCTGTAGAAAATTCACGCATCGATATTGTTGCGGCGTTTTATATGGC
This sequence comes from bacterium, assembly GCA_013205145.1. Classification (GTDB taxonomy): domain Bacteria; phylum Actinomycetota; class Acidimicrobiia; order Acidimicrobiales; family Ilumatobacteraceae; genus F1-20-MAGs119. The sequence goes on along the minus strand of JABMMV010000011.1, from coordinate 273 downwards.
AACTACTGGAGGGGCTCGCATGCTGGGTCTCAATGCTGGAGTCATCGCAGCAGGGAATTATTTCGATGCCATTGTTGTTGACACTTCCGGCAGCGATTCTGGCTTGCGCATTTATGACGATGTAGATGGCGAAGAACGGATCTTTGAAAAAATAGTTCGGCTCTCGGGGCCACGCGACATTTCACATATTTGGGTTGCGGGAAAGCGAATCAAGCAATAAAAAAAGGGGCGAGCCCGAAGGCCCGCCCCTTTTGATTACAGAGAATCAACTCT
>JABMMV010000104.1 GCA_013205145.1 bacterium | reverse complement strand
GGGCAAACATGCCACCAGCAAGAATTGCCACGGCCATGCCGTGCTGACGGCGCACTCGCTGAAGGTCGGACTGCAGGGGCTCAATAGGAGCGATGTCGTCGACTTCGCTTGGCTCGTTACTCTCGCTCATTGTTGAATCGTACTGCGAATGGTGAATTGCATGCCGTGTCAAGGTCTATTGTTCAGTTATGCCAGATAAAAATGCCGTGCATCGTGCTGCTGCGGCATTACGCACTGCGCTGGTAGGCAAACAAATTGTTGGCTTTGAAGCAGAGAAGTTGAGCGGGCCAATGCCACGACTCGGTAGAACCGTTGAAGACGTAGTGTCACACGGTCGCCATTTAGAAATCTGTTGGGATGATGACATTGTTTTGCACACCAACCTTGGCTGGCGTGGAAGTTGGGAGCTATACCGCCGCGGTGAAACATGGCGCAAGCCGCAGCGTATGGCGCGAGTTGTTGTAGAAACAATCGATTGGGTTGCTGTATGTTTCAATGCGCGCGATGTGGAAACGTATCGCCCCGACAGTTTTGTTCGTCATCCGAACTTTGGCCGCCTTGGCCCCGACTTACACGATGCCAATGCAGACATCAACGAGTGTGTGCGACGGTTAATGACATACGAGAATCCAACAATCGCTATTGCCGATGTTCTACTCGATCAACATGTGGCAACGGGAATTGGCAATGTGTATCGTTGCGAAGTTTTATGGTCTAGTGAAGTGCACCCACTTGCACCAGTAGGTTTGTTGCCACAATCAACGTGTGTAGAAATTGTGCGCACCGCATCTGCGTTGTTGCAACAACAAAATACAGAGTCGCCCACAGATCTCTTTGCTTATGGTCGCAATGGGCAACCATGTAAGCGTTGTAGTGGAGTCATTGCGGTGCAGTATCACGGCTCTCCAGAACGTCTTTTGTATTGGTGCCCGAGTTGCCAATTAGGTTGTGCACCAGCACCCGAACCCGACATTTCTGACCCCATTGCCAGGCTCACCGACCCCCACCCTGCGGGCTCGATGTATATCTCTGAAATGGTGCAAAACCAAGGGTTATTTAGCGAAAACGGCAACCAAGCGGCAAGCTGAAGGCTTACGCGCGACCGAGAATTTTGTCGACTGCAATAATAATTACTACACGGTCAACGCGCTCTTTAGGCGCCTGGTAGCGAGCTGTATAGCCGGCAACGCCGCGAGCAACTGCAACTTCATCTGTAGCAACGCGCGCGGTTCCTTCAAGTGAAAGCCAGCGGCCCTTATCGACTTGGGAAACAACTGCTCGGCCACCACGTTCAGCATTTTTTACTTTTTGAGAACCCGCAAATGTAATAACGAGCACTTCATTACACGATGCATCAAAACTGAAACCCACAGGAACAACATGGGGCGAGCCATCTTTGTGAAGCGTAGTAAGTGAAGCTAAGTGGCGTTCAGTTAAGAACGCAATAATTTCTGGCGTGATATTTTCTGGCGACATTAGATAGCCGAAATTGCTTCGAGGACATCGAGCTTTGCGGCTCGACGTGCAGGACCAATGGCAGCGATGATGCCAACAACAATGGAAGCAAGAAGCACCACAACAATGGTGTTAATTGGAATGCTGATGCCAGTAACAAATGACTCGGGAAGCGCAATGGAAACTGCAATACCTAAGGGAACACCTACAGCGATACCGAGTGATGCGCCAAAGACGGAGACAATGATGGCTTCCCATCGCACGGAGCGCTTGAGATGTCGTTTGCTCATGCCAACTGCACGCAAGAGTCCGAACTCGCGAGTGCGTTCGTACACGGAGAGTGCCATGGTATTTGCGATACCTAAAACAGCAATGCCAATGGCGAAGACGAGCAGGCAGTACACAATGAAAAGCAGCTGGTTGAGCTGGTCTTCCTGGCTCTTTTGGAATTCGGCTTGGTCTTGAACCAGGGCACTGGGAAACTCTTCGGAAACTTTGTCGACGGCAGCACGGGCTACCTCTATTTCAACTCCATCGGCAATTTTGGCTCCAATGAAGAAATCGACAGGAGGTGCAGTAGATGCTTGAGCAAGAACCTCGAGGCTCACGAGCCAATTGCCAGCTATTGCCGAGTCGTCGTAAATGCCACCAACGGTGAGATTACTAGTAGTGCCATTTTGCCACTTGACCTCAACAGAACTTCCCACAGACAGCGCAAGGTCGCGGGCGGGGTCGCGGTGCACAAGCATTTTGCCCGCACCAAGCGTGTCAAAACTTCCTGAGGTGAGCTTGACGTTAATGATGTCGCCCATCTCTACATTCACTGCACCAATTTGTTTCTTTTCACCATTAATTTGCGCAGTTGCAGCACGGAATGGCGACACCTTTCCTAGTTCAGGAAGAGCAGAGAGCTTCTCTCCAAATGCCGGTGGTAAACCTTGAAAGCCATCGCTTGTCACGTAGTAGTCAGCCGTCACTGAACCTTGCAAACGATCTTTAAAGGACTTCTGCACTGAGGCTGCAATGACCGCCACAGTGCTGACCATTGCAAGACCAATCATGAGTGCCGATGCGGTAGTTGCAGTACGGCGC
>JABMMV010000103.1 GCA_013205145.1 bacterium | reverse complement strand
TCTCCAGAGTTACCTCCAGATTTGATGATGCAAATGGCATCGGGCTTGCCAGGCTGGCAAATTTCCACCGTGTAATTCGTAATACCTGAGCCACCCGAAGCTTCAGGTGCTGACCAAGTGAGTGCCACTTCTGCGTTGCCAGCTTCGCCAACTACATCTACTGGCGCACCTGGCTTCACTCGCGGTGTTGTTGCCTTGCTGATATCGGAATATGGTCCGGTTCCCGCAGCGTTTGTTGCTGCCACTTGGAAGGTATATGCCTTGCCAATTTCCAAATCGATGAGTGACAGTGTTTTTGTTACGCCATCAGTTTCCTGTGTAGAGCATTGTGTGCCCAAGCATGACTTCACTACGTATGCAGTAATGGCTGATCCGCCATCAAATGTCGGAGCACCCCAAGAAACATCTACTCCACCTGTGGCATCGGGAAGCGACTTCACATTGGTAGGTACACCAGGAACAGTGCGCGGAGTAACTGCATCGGAAGGCGCCGAGTCGTCACCAGGGCCAGCGGTATTAACTGCTGCCACTTTGAAGAAGTACGAAGTGCCATTTATGAGACCTGTGACAACGGCCGGGCTCTTGGCAATGGTGTTGTCGTCAAAGGTCACGTACTCACCATCAACTGCAGTGGAGTATTTCACTTCATAGCGAGTGATGGGCGTATTGCCGGTCACCGTTGGAGCAGTCCATGACACCGTCACCTTGCTATCGCCAGGAACACCTGTCACTTCGGTCGGTGCACGAGCAATAGTTTTAATAGCAACTGCTTCTGCACCTGCATCGGTTTGTTCGTTGGTGACATCTGCATAACTAGGAGTGACGCGGAAGTCGTATTCCGAAACATCATCAAGTCCAAGAACGGTGATCTTGTTATTGGTAGTTGGCGTGTGATCGTACAATTTCCACGTTTTTTTATCGGTAGAGAATTCAACGACATAGTCATCGAGGTTGGTGGTATCGGATGGAGGTGTCCAGGTTAAATCAATAGATTTTTCATCTTTTTGTTTTGCCTTAATGGCCTTCGTACTCAAAATTCCTACGTCGACTCCAGCAGCATTTTTTCCTTGCAAGCCGTAGGTGCGTGCAAAATAGTTTTCCATCTGCTGAATTTGGGCCAACGTGAGTTCGCCCTCGTAAACAAGAACTTCGGCTACTTGCCAATCGGATGCCCGCTTGGGTCCACCATTGCTGCCGTTCACAGTGAGCGGACCGCTAAATGACATGCCATTTGTCTTCGTGGAGACCTGCACGCCATTAGCGCGATACACAGCATTCTGATCGGACGACAACAACCAGTTGCGATGCGATTCGCCACCACCATCTTTCATGACAGAGTTATGCTTCGCAACGCCTACCTTGCCGCCATCTTTGTCGTCAACAAACCCTGAGTACCAGTCGCCTGTACTACCAGCAACAATGCGACCTTGATTTTCGCCGGCGTAACGCGATACGTGGAACAAGGTGTACTTCTGTGGCAATACATCACTTGGGAAAGAAACGGCATCATTGATACCACCTGCAACAGCAACAATATTTCCTGTTGCTCCATTGCCGGTTCCTACTTCAATTTTTGGTGCTCCTGTTACATCAACCGCATGACGACCACTTCCTGAAGAGTCGACCCATGATTTGAGAGCAGAATCTTCAGACTGATAATCGCCCGCTACGTAACGGGCAAATGGAGTTCCGAAAGATGCAGGGAATGCATTCAACGGGTCGGTTGCATAGCGAATAACAACAACACCTGAACCGCCTGCGCCGCCTGCAGTGTTGCCGGCTACGGTGCTGCCACCATTTCCCGATGATGTTGCCGCCGTTGCGGCAGTTGTGTCGGTAGCCTCACCGCCACCTGCGCCATAAACAATTTTTTGTCCGCTGAAATAGTTCGAGTAACCAGCTTTACCAGCATCGCCACCTTTGAATCCGTTAGTTGCGTTGCCGCCGTAAAATCCATTTCCACCGTTACCAACAATTTCTGTTTCACCAATGAGCAAAGAAGAATCGAAACCATTACCAGCAGCAACATCGGGTCCACTGGTAGCGCCAACTCCGCCTTGGCCAACTGTGGTCACAATTTCTGCACCAGGCACTACAGAAATGCCATTCAGCATTGAGCCACCACCACCGGCGCCGGCGCCGTTACCTTGGTTAGCGGCACCAGCGCCACCACCACCGACCAATGTGTCAATTGAAGTAACTCCAGCTGGAACAATCCATGTGCAGCTTTCTTCTGCGCTAAAGGTAAGCACTGTATTTGTGCCTACTTCTGCAGACGATGGAGCGCAAGGTGCCAACTCGGTACGAACCTGTTTAGAGGGTTCAGAATATTCTCCAGTTCCCATTTTGTTCACAGCTGCAACTTTGAAGCTGTATGAAGTTCCGTCTTTGAGACCAACAACAATGTTGTCTCCGCCTAGAACTCCTGGAATCCATGTAGAACCACCGTTTGATGACTGCAATACCTTGTAACTGGTAATTGCACTACTGCCATTCGGTAGTGGTGGAGTCCATTTTAATGGAACCGATTTTTGTCCAGTGATTCCGACAACATCGGTTGGTGCTGCTGGCAATGTAGAGAACGCACGAACGGGGCGCACGCCAAAGTTGCTCGCACGATCTGCGGCTGCTGGTTGACTATCGGCTGTTGCAAAGTTCAACGCAATTGGTTCACCCTCGGCTGAGTACGTCGAACTCCAGTACGTTTCAGCAGTGAAGTTGGTGGAGCACAAGCCGTTTGCTGGGCAAACAAAAAGATCTTTGCTCTGAGAAAGCACTACCAGTTCGTCTTGCGATGGCAAAAACCAGTCATCAAGACCATTGAACACCAAATCGCTTGCGAGCTTGATTGCATTGAGTCCATCAAATGAACTACAAAACTCCAACACAACTTCCGTGTTGCTCTTTCCCTCACCTATTCCTGTGCCCTTACTGCCTTTTGTACAATTCTCTGTTGCGAAACCATTGAGCGGCGCAGCTTCTAAGTAGTAGTCAGGACGCGCATTGCCTTCGGTTGTTGGTGTAATAAATACAATTCCGCCGCCAGGACCCATATCGCCAGCAACGCATGCACCGCCATCGGCACATGCAATATCGGTAGGGGTAATTTCACTATTACGTTGGCGGCTATCAGACGAGCTGCCGCAGCCAGCAAGGCCAGCCGCCATTACAGCAACGATGCCAAAAGCAATAAGAGCGACTGGTTGGCGCAACGTTGAACGTTGTGAAGTGTGGTCGAGAATTTTCACTTGAATGACCTCACTGGACGTACGAAGCGGATTGTTTTTTGCGGTTCGTTTACCGGGTCACTGCCCGCCACAAAGTTGATGGCAACTGCATCGCTTACGCCCCCGTGCGATGAACTCCAATAAATGCTTGCGGCAAGGTCTGGTGCACATTTGCCTGTTCCACAATCTGCAAACCGATTGCGCTGTGCATACAGCTCTTTCAGCTCGTCTTGTGAAGGCAAGAACCAATCGTCTTTACCGCCAGCCCGAAGTTGGTCTGCGAAGCTTGCCGCATTTATCGGTGGAGCAACTTCTTCGCGTACGCACAATTCAAGCATTGCTACAGTATTTTCTTTACCTTTTCCTATTTCGGGGCTCGTCGTTGGCTCCACGTTCTGATTCTCACAACCCCAAGGCAACGCCCATGTTGCAGGTGCAGCTTCAAAGCACTCTCCAGTGATGTTTCCCGCAGTTGATGCGTCGATGAATACAACACCGCCACCAGGACCAGTGTCGCCCACCTTCGCAGTGCACTTCACTTCTGGTGCAATAAATTCTGTTGTTGTTGTGACCTCAGCAGGAACTGTTGTGTCACCAAGCACTGTTGTGGTGGTTTCGCCAGTCAGCGTTGTTGTGGTTTCGCCAGTCAGCGTTGTTGTGGTTTCAACTATTCCAAGTGCAGCAGGGTTGTCTGGCAATGGAATGGAATCACCCGTTGGGTTGAGCTTGTCGACATATTCAATTGCGCCAGGATCAGTTGATGCGAGGCCCTTTGGTGCTGGCATCAATACATTTGTGAAGAACCAACGGCGCTTGCCTTTGCTATTTTTTCCACAGACAGAGAAGACGCCAACTTGTTTGCGATTACCACCGAGTTTGATACAGACCCATGTTGATTTTTCTTTCGCAATTCCATACCAAAATTTTCCAGTGGGCAACGTTGCGCAAATTACCTTCTGTTTTGAGATGGTCTTTACCTGACCGGCCGTCTTGCATTTCGTTCCTGCAACGAGGGTGGCGTTACGTTGCCTGGAATCAGATGAGGAACTACCGCAACTCACTACTCCAGTGCCTAAGGCAAGAAAGAGTAAGAGCGCCAAGACCACACGAAGTGAAGAGGGGCGCTGCTTGACAAAATTGCCATGATTAAACATGGATTTATCTTACTTCTATAATTCATGGTTACCAGTCGCCCCATCTGGGCCAAAAGGCGGAGTTACAGGGCGGCGATGACGTCGACCACGAGCACAAGGTCGGTTTTAGCTGGCAATTTCATTTCGGTATTGCCTTCAGGGCCAAACGCATCGACAAAAGGAATGGTTAATTGACGACGCCCGCCCACTTTCATTCCTGGCACACCTTTAATAATGCCTGGTAACGAGCCGCTTGCTTCCAAGGTGAGGCTGACCGGTGCACCATCTGGCCAAGTGCTGGTAATTTTCTCACCCGTATCGCCGCGGTACGCCACGATGTGCACAGCAACAGTGTCGCCTGCAGCAATGGCTTCGCCCTTACCTTCAATGAGGTCTTTGCTTTGCAGAGTTGATGATGCTGCTGCGCCGGCAATGGTGAGTTGTGGTTCATCGGCTGGGTCGGTTGCCGGAATGATGCCCACCATTTCCACCACGAACGACAGCGCAGCCCCAGGTTTAATGACGTCGCCCGAACCCGAGTCGCCATACGCAAGGTCTGCAGGTATATCGAGTTGGCGCATGCCACCTGTTTTCATTCCTAAGAGACCCTCGTCCCAGCCTTTGATGACTTGGCCTTTGCCGAGTGTGAGGCTAAATGGGCTTGAACCGAAGTTGCCATCGAAGCGGGTTCCATCGGAACTCAATACCCCGACATAGTGAACTGCAATGAGGTCGCCCGCTGCCGCTCCGGCACCAGTGCCTTCAGTGATATCGGTAATGACCAACTTGGTCGGAGCCACCTTTGGCAAAGTTACTTTTGGTTCTTCGGTTTTCGCAGGCTCGGTGGTGCCCGACGCGCCATCTACTGCACTGTCAGCCGTACTTGCGAGGGCCGTGTCATCGCTTGGCGAACTACTACCGCATGAGACAAGAACTGACCCACCTACGAAAAGAGCTACTGCGATAAAAACTTGACGGCGAAAGTGAAAACGTGACATTCAACGACACTAACCGCTCACAACAATCATTTGCGATTTCTCGACTAGCGATAAAGGCGTTTGATTATTAGCCCCAACCACTCGATTACAAGAACGATTGCGAATCCCGCAATGATAATTGTGAGAGTGAGTTGGAATTCATAGACGCGAATTGACGAGATGAGAAGAAAACCAATTCCACCGCCGCCAACGATGCCCAGAATTGTCGACGACCGGAAAAACACATCAAACATGTAGAACAGATGCGCAATGAAAGACGGCACAAACTGAGGGACGACAGCCGATACAAATTCTTGGCTTCGCGATGCGCCAACCGACACCAAAGCTTCACGGGGAGCAGGACTCACTTCCTCTAGGGAGTCTGCAAACAACTTTCCACCAAAGACCATCACAGCGATAGACATCGCAAGTGTTCCCGATACCGGACCGAGGCCCATTGCACTCACAAAGATCACGGCAATAATCAGTTCAGGAATTCCACGCACAGCCAAGACGATGATGCGCATTAACGTGGAAAACCACTTCCGCACATTGAGATTTCTCGCCATGAGCACGCCAACGGGTAGAGCCACCATGACACCCAATGTTGTTGCAACTATTGAAATAGCTACTGACTCAACGAGACCAGAAATCAACATTGATCGTTCACCCGCAAAAGATGGTGGAACCATTTGTTTCAACACAATTTGGACCCGGTCAATATTTCCCAACATTTGGAACCAATTAATATCTACCGTGGTGATAGCAACAAGAATCAATATTGTCACCAACGACATGGCGCCAAGGCGGAAAAGCCTTTCAGATGTCCATGGTTGCACGATGCTGCGTCGTGCCAACGAGTCGTTGAGAACTTGCGTGTCTCGACGTTGCTTCAGCCGCGCCCATAGCCGCGTGTGTTGACTTTGCAGACCTATGTTTGCTGCAGTTCCAATAAGTGATTGCCGTATTGCATTTGAGGCAAGTTCTGTTAACAATATGACGACGAAAAGCACTGTTACTGCGGCCAGTGCTGGCCGATACTGAATGGTCTCAAGAGACTCTGAAATAATTGTTCCGATACCACCAGCACCAACGAGACCCAGCACTGCAGAGCCTCGCAAATTGATTTCAAAGCGAAATAATACGGTAGCAATCATTGAAGGTAGGGCTTGTGGAATGAGTGACGACCTAATTGTTTGTCGTTTCGTTGAGCCCACCGCCATCAGCGCTTCGCGAGGAGCCTCATCTGCATTTTCCAGGGCATCTGCAAAGAGCCGACCGACCATACCGACAGAATGCAAAGCCAATGCGAGCACTCCAGGAAATGGCCCAGTGCCAAATGCAACCACAAAAATTGCTGCCAATATTATTTCTGGCACTGCTCGACTGAGAGTAATGGCTCCGCGACTAAAGGCACCAAGTACTCGATTGGGTGAAGTGTTGGAAGCGGCTAAAAGCGCTAACGGATAACTCAATAAAACTGATCCCAATGTTCCAAGAAGTGCAATCCACAAAGTTTCCACCATTGCAGAAATCACTGTTGATATTTCAGCAAAATCCGGTGGGTACATTCTGCCGAAAAGGTTAATCACGTTTTGGAAATCGGAGAAAAATCCAAAGATTGACATGTCAATCTTGACCCAGCTCCATAAAAATAGAACAAAGAAAGTTACAACCAGAGCAATCTTGCTGATGTATGAAACATCAATCTTTGGAGCAAGTGGTAATGTCTCACCACTTTTTGTCATGCGTATTCTTTTTCTTGGGTCAATACAACTTCCGCGGCACCTGTACGGCGATATAAATGCATAATTGACTCTGGGTCAGTTTCAGCAGTTGTCAAGGTGTCAAGCACTACTCGGCCATCACGAAGACCCACAAGTCGATCTGTGCGGCCGACCGCAAGTTCTACCTGGTGCAAACTGCACACAACTGTCATCTTGTCTTCACGCGCAATTCTGGTGAGCAGCTCGAGCACTTGAACAGAAGATTCTGGATCAAGTGATGCCACTGGTTCATCTGCAAGAAGAATTTTCGGCTTCTGCATCAAACTACGAGCAATAGCCACTCGCTGCATTTGCCCACCCGACAAAGTATCTGCACGCTGGAAAACTTGCGAAGCAAGCCCAACACGATCGAGGTGCTCCAAAGCTTGACGACGAAGTACTTTTGAATACGAGCGAATGCCAAACCGTGGTCCGCGAAGTTGACCAAGCGCACCCACAAGTACATTCTCCATACAGGTCATCCGCCCGACGAGTCCAAACTGTTGAAATACGAATCCAATGTCTCGTCGAAGAACACGTAACTCAGCCGGGGAACACTGATCGACAACAGTTCCCAAGATCGTGGTATGACCAGATGTAGGTGTGTGTAGACCATTGAGAAGTCTCATCAATGTTGACTTCCCAGACCCCGACAAACCCAGGAGCCCTAGAACTTGTCCTTCAGGCACATCAAACGAGACGTTGTCTACCGCAAGTGTTCCATTCGGAAATCGCTTAGAGAGTGACGCGATGGAAATCACCGCGTCACTCTCAATAGCGCTTAGGCCTTGCAAGATGAGCTCTTTGTTGCCTCACACATTGCACGAATGTAGTCGTAGAACGGATCCTTGACTTCCTGAACTGATGCAGTGTTCTTGTCTTCAATAATGATGCATGTGGCCACAGCAGTACAACCGTTGAAACCTTTTTCAACGAAATATTCCTTGTTCAATTTCTTTAAAACGATGTCTTTTACTGCTGCTTTAAAAGATGCAGGCAATGTACTGTTCAACGAGAAAGGACCATTCGGAATAGCGCCCGACTCCCAAACCATTTTGTACTCAGCTGGCTTCATATCTTTCAGAGTTGACTCACCAATGATGACGCAACATGCAAACGATGCTTCGCACTTGTTTGTGGAAAGTCCAAGCATCGAGTTGTCATGAGTTCCCTCAAATGACGTAGTCATATCCTTCAGCGTCATGCCAGCATTCAGAATTCCTTCTGTAGGCACAAGGCCACCTGAAGTTGAAGTTGCCGATACTAAACAGACTTTTTTTCCTTTGAGATCTTTAATTCCCGTAATGCCACTTCCGGTACGTGTCCACAATTTGGATGTATAGGAAGTTGTTCCGTCTACATACTTGCTGAGTCCAACAGGTTCTATTTTGGCACCGTTGAGCTTTGCAACGATGTACGACATTGCACCCCACGCTACAAAGTCAATCTTTTTTGAAATCGATGCCTCAATAACACCGGCATAAGAAGATGCACTGTAGAACTCAACTGGTATTCCCAATTCCGTCTTGAAGAGGTCGACCATGCCTGCCCATTTGGTTTGCATTGTCGTTGCATTTTCTGCCGGAACACCACCAATGATGAATTTTTTTGGCCAGTCTTTTTTATCAAGCTTTGTAATATCAATTGGCTTAACGGTGCTTGCTGTCATTGCGACTCGCATCCAAGAGTACTTTTTTGTTTTCCCGTTATAAGTACATTGAATTGAGGTCGGTTTGACCTTAAGCACTTTTCCATACTGAGTTTTAGTGCAACTCTTACCAGCTGCTGGCGTAGCTGCACTTGCATTAACTTGCGATGACACCATAAACATTGATGTCATAGTTGCAGCCACTACTGCAACTACTTTTCTAATAGATTTTTTATTCATTTTGTCCTCCAGGATTTGTTTTGGTTGTTTGAATTATTTCAATTTCACTTCAAATTTGTTGCTCTGAACGCCTCGACCAAGTGATGTTTCGGCAAAGACTTCACAAGTCGCTGTGACCCCACGGAGGGTTGTTGGAACAGTTGTAACTAACTTGTTTGTTGTGCTGCTGGCAACGAGTGCGCCACGCGATGACGAGCACTTCAAGTGGTATGTCAAATCACTGTTCCACCCAGCGGTGTCAGGTTTTTTGAAATTAAGCTTCACTTTTCCAGCTTCTACTTTCGTAGATATTCGTGAAATTTTCGAAGGTGTCTGACGGGGAATTTCATAGATAGCAACCGTTCCTGAAAGCTCGAAGGAAACCACGACGAGTGCAGCACCAGTTGGGCTCTCATCTTCCGAGATGAAAAGAATTCCTTCTGGCGACACGTCACCGGCATTACCGGTATTGAGGTTTCCGTTCGGGTCTGATGTATTGATGTAGTCCACGAACTCGGGTGCTAACGGATTGGAAGCATCGTAAAGAGCAACTCCTCCGTCGCGTTCCATTCCCACCGCAATCCAGGTTTTTCCATACGCTTTGCCCACTGCAACTCCTTCAGGCTCTACACCTTTTTTAGTTGAGCGCGCATCTACTGCTTTAATTGCTCCTGTTGTGGTGTCCCAGTCTGCATTGAACTGCAAGGGGCGTTTTACGGCAGTGAGTGCTTCGAGTTGTTGGCCGGAATCCCACACTTGGGTCATGGTGTCGGTACCTTCAACCCCAGCTGCTGGCTGCCAGATTGAAAACGAACGAGCGCCAAACGAGTGCGCAAGTTTCACCTTCGTTGACGAGGTGATTGTTGAAAGACGAGGATTCGAAGGAGCAAACGGAGTCACTCCAAGTGACCCGATTACTTTTCCTAAAGCCGTAATTGTTGCGTCTGTAGAATCTGCAGCAGAAGAAAGTTTCATTTCTTCACCTTCGGCTTTTGTGGCGTCTGTGCCGCCCAACAAGCATGGATACTCTCTGGCATCACCTTCGTTTGCCGTTACAAGATACTCGGTGCCGTCTGGTCCGACGAGTGTTGCTATTGCATCAGGCTGGTACATACCGAGCACTGTTTGGCTCACTACAAGTGGTCCCTTATCGCTAATTGCATCGAGACCTTTGTTTGAATCAGCGTGTTTTTTGTAGTTCAATCCGCTGATGGAGAGCACAGACTTTGTAGCCATATCAATGGTTGCAATTGCATTGTTTTCTTGCAATGTCACGTAGGCATACTTGCTGTCACTTGACATTGTGATGTACTCAGGCTCAAGGTCTTGTGCCAAAGTTGCACCCGGACCAAAAACGCGTCCACCTCCGAACACAAGCGATGTTGCACGGTCATTGAACGATTCAAAGTTGACAGTGGTTGCCGCGCTGGGCTTGGTTCCACCAACGTCGATGATTGACACCGTTCCGTATGGATCGGTTGTCACAGGCAGTGTGCCATCGGCTGCTTTGCAATACGATTTAGGTTCGCCCTCGTTCGCCGACAACAAGTAACGGCCATCTGGTGAGAACGCAACGTGATCGGGAAGAGCGCCTACTTCAATTCCGCTCTCAACACCTTTTGTTAATTTCCCGTTTGTATCGGTGAAGAAGATCTTGCCATTTCCTTGTGCGTTACCGTCAACAGAAGTCGCAATCGCAACAAGACCGTTCTTTGTAGCAACACTTTGAATTCCAGTTGCACCCTTGGCGGCCAAGTCAATTGACTTGACTTTCTTCGTCTTGCCAGGCTTAGAGATGTCAACGATGTCAATTTGATTCGTCTTACCATTGGTTACAAACAATCTTTGACTTGCTGCGTCGTAAGCAGAAATTTCCGCTCCACCAAGTCCGCTGCCACTTGTCCAACGCCCGAGAAAGCGAAGACCAGCACCGGTAGTTGCGTCAGCCGAAGCTGAAGAAGCGCTATTTCCAATAGCAGTTATTGCAACTCCACTAATGCAGAGTGCAGCAACCACCACCTGACTACGAATTTTTTTAAAGTTTTGCATGCAGAAAAAGTATATGAGCAGATGAAATGTGAGTTGAGCAGAGCCCGACTTCTAAGTGTGCAGTAGGTAAACATTTGGAAATGTGTGATGCATATTTTGAATGAACATTTCGTTCACCTGAATTCCACATTCCGTTCGCTGGAAAACTTGCATCTCTTGGTTCTGCCTTCAAGTGGGATGCTTACAATTTTGAAATGCCAACTTGTGTTTCTCTTAGTTTTTCAGTCGTCGCATGAATTTCACACGGGAAGCTATTTGTGAAATCTTGTCTCATTGTGCAACGCAAGACCTCACTTTGGTTGTTGACAAACTTCTGGAGGTTGGGGCGGTAAAAGATGTTCGCGCTGTACGCTCGCCTGAAATTGGCACTGTTCAACTACAAGTTCGAGAGCCGATTTGCCAAGAGAGATTCATACTTGGTGACGCACTCGTCACCGTGGCAGAGGTGGCAGTCGGGTCCTCACTGGGGTGGGCAATGAGAATGGGAAATGACCCTCACGGAGCTGTAGCTGCGGCAATTTTGGACGGTTGGGTTGCACAATCAACTCCAGAGACCGATGCCGTTCACTTAACCATGCTTGAAGATTTACTCGAAGCGACAGTGCTTCAGGAATCAGCTGAGCAATCGTTGAAGACAACACAAGTGCTGTCGACTGCGATTCAATTTGAAGAGTTGGACTAGACAGATGACTAATCAAGCAGAAATTGCATTGTATGCAAATCTCGTTCTCGACGTTTATGAGTCTCAGGAAGTTTTTAGGACTCTTCTCGATGCATTAAGTCAACCTGGAACAATTCATCAACTCCCCCAAACTGTGGCGCAGCGATTTGTCCCCGCGCTTGCGCCGCTTGCAGCGCTCGTGAGTCACGATGTTCCCTTTTCAATTTGTGGAGGCGAATCTGCTGCATCTTCCACTGCTGTTGAACGAGCAACGTTTGGTCGTAGTGTTGACCCCGATTTTGCTGTATTCATTGCAGCCTTATCTGGGCATGTGCCAGATGCAGGTTCAATTCGGCGTGGTTCTGCTCATCGTCCAGATGGTGGTTGCCAGATCTCGTATCAAATTTCAGGTCGTCTTGTTCTCGGTACCACTGGGGATTCAACATTTTCTATCGCAGGCCCCGGAGTACCGACGGTGCGAAATATCTCAGTTGAATGGGCAGCCGACCAACTTTCGAGTTTTCAACAACTGTTCGGTGCGCGAAGTGACTCGCGACCAATGGGCTTTGACATTTGGCTTGTCGATGACTTTGGACAAGTTGTTGGAATTCCCCGCACAAGCATCATCACAGGCGTGAAGGCTCAACACGACGAGAAAGTATTGGAGCACTGATATGGGATACGCAGCAGCACGAGGTGGCCTTGCAGCAATTGAGTTCGCTGAAAATTTGGTGCAAGAACTTCGCGATGGACATCCGAGTTCACCACTTGAAACTGACCAAGTCACCGGACGACTTCGTTTACTCGTTGATCGAGTGATGGGAGAAGCGGGCCTATGGGCTCCAGAATTAGCGGCCCAAGCGTTACGTCAGGCGGAAGGTGACGTCATTGAAGCGGTTCATTTACTGCGCGCATTTAAATCTACTCTTCCGCGAATTGGAATCTCTGAGGTGGTCAATGCCGATGACATGATTCCGGAACGACGCATTGTGCCTGCATTTCGTGAACCTGGTGGCCCGCAAATTCTGGGACGCAGCACCGACTACACGGCGCGCATGCTGAGCACCACGCGTCGCGAGACAAAAGCAAAAGTGCAGCCCGCCACGGTAATACCTGCAGATGAACCTTTAGACGTGATACCTCCCATGCAACGCATGAGCGATGTTTTGCGCGATATGCAGCTACTTGTTGATCGTCGACGTACCGATGATCCGGAACCATTCGACATCACACGCATGCCCGCTAAGCCACCTGCACCAAGATCGGCTCGCTTGTCAACGATGGCACGTGCTGAAACTGGTGCACTTGTTGGACAGTGGTACCGAAACATCCTTGGGCCTGATGGTTATCTTCATGAAGTCACACTTGGCGAAGTACGTCACGGTGCAATGCCAATTACGGTTACTCATCCGGTTACACGTAACCCCGTGAAAATTGGCGAGTACAGAGTGACGGAGGTTGAAGCCATTGAGGACCTCGATGGCATTGACGAAGACCGCACGTTATTCGACATTGGTTACGGCTTATGTTTTGGTCAAAACGAACGCAAGGCCATTGCCATGGCGAATCTTGATATTGCGTGCCATCGCGATGGCCAACGTTCAGAACTTGAACAATCAATTTTGATGACTACAGACGGACTCGATTCATCAGGCTTTCTCGAACACCTTAAATTGCCGCACTACGTAACATTCCGCTCAATGATTGAACGCAAAATTGCAGTTCGACAAGCGCGATTACAGTCCACGCCGACGGAGTCAAAACCATGAATTCAACAGTCGACGAAATTGCCGGACCACCACAGTCAGTGCCCTTTGCACTTCTTGATGAAGAGTCCAAGCGTGAAATTCGAAGAGCATTACTCCAGGCTGTTTGTATCCCAGGATTCCAAGTTCCATTTGGATCACGGGAGATGCCAGTAGCTCGTGGTTGGGGTTCTGGCGGATTACAAATTTCTTTGGCCATTGTTGGAGTCAACGACACCATCAAGGTGATTGACCAGGGAGACGACGAAGGAGTGAATGCGGTCAACTTGCGTCGGCTCATTACGTCATCAACCGGTATTGAGGAAACTTCGGAAACCGATGAGGCGACAATTGTTCAAAGTCGTCACCGCATTCCAGAAGATGCAATGACAAGCGACCACATTCTTGTACTGCAAGTTCCGGTACCTGAACCACTGCGCGGAATAGAACGCAACATGAAGGAACTTGAACGCATGCATGCTGAAGGTGACTACTCAAAAATGTGGGTAAGCCTTTATGAAGACAAGGTGCGCAATGGGGTCATCACTCAAACAACTGGGTATCCATGCCTTGTTGCACAACGTTATGTAATGGCTACAACACCAATACCTCGTTGGGATATACCACGTCTTCACCAAGCAGAGTTTCTGACCCTCTTCGGAGCAGGCCGAGAAAAGCGTGTCTATGCGATTCCTCCGTTCACCGATGTAGAGCCACTGACCTTTGAAGATGTGCCATTCGAAGTTGAGGCGAGCAATGGCGCAAAGTGTCGGCTCTGTGGGTCTGAGGAAACTTTCCTTGTTGAAACTCCCGGATCCGAATCACGTTGGTCGTGCAGTGACACAGCATGGTGCCGTCGAAAGAGAACGAAATAACTATGACTCAATCTCCAATCATCACGCCACAGGCGGCCATTCGAGTGCGCGGGCTCTCGAAGTTTTTTGGCCCCATTGACGAAGGCGCAATTGCACGCACAGGACCAGAGTTTGGAACTGCTCGAGATCCACTCAGCGGTTCAATTGTTGCAGCGTGGGATGTCAATTTTGATGTTGCCGCTGGAGAAGCTCTCGGCATCGTCGGCGAATCAGGTTCTGGGAAGTCGACTGTCCTTCGCTGCATCGCTGGTGATCAGCCATCTTCTGCTGGCTCAGTGCATTTGATGTGCCACGACGAAGGGCGAACCAATGTTCTCGATTTGAGCCCTGCAGCACGACGAAAATTACGTATTGACCAATTGTCGGTTGTCTATCAAGACCCAGCAGAAGGATTGTCGTTAGGCGTTACTGCAGGTGGAAACATTGCAGACCCTCTCACTGCAGCAGGATGGCGCAACTTTGAGGCTATTCGAGTGCGCGCCCGTGACCTTTTGGACCGAACTGAAGTTCCACTTGATCGCATGGACGACATTGTTCGCAATTTTTCAGGTGGAATGCGCCAACGCGTTCAAATTGCTCGAGCTCTCGCCAACAATCCACCGATTGTTTTGCTCGATGAACCAACCACGGGTTTAGACGCAAGTATTGCCTCTGGAGTTCTCGACCTCATTAGAGGACTACTCGAAGAACTTGACCTTGCTGTCGTAGTGGTTTCACATGACTTTGCAGTAATTGAGATGTTGACTCAACGTTGCATTGTCATGCAACACGGTCGCGTCGTTGAAGACGCCTTAACTGACCAACTTTTGGAAGACCCACAACACCCGTACAGCCAAAAACTTGTCACGGCGGCACGCTCATGAGGAGCAACCAATGAACTCTCCACTCATTAATGTCTGCGATATTTCAAAAACCTTCGTTCTTCACAACATCGACGGGCGCGAAGTAACAGCGCTTCAAAATGTGTCATTTTCTATCGCACCAGGAGAACACGTTGCGTTAGCAGGGTCGTCTGGTGCCGGTAAATCAACATTGCTGCGACTTCTTTACCGCACATACACTTTGACAAGCGGTGAAATAAATTTTCGACTAAGCAGTGGCGAATGGGTTGACATTGGCAAACTCACTGACCCTGAAGTAGTTGCGTTACGCGGCAGAGAAATTGGCTATGTCTCACAATTCTTGCGTGCGCAGCCTCGACGATCCGTCATTGACCTTGTGACACGAGCAGGTGTCTCACGAGGAATGTCACGCAACGATGCTCGCGAGCACGCAGCAATATCTTTGCGGCGGCTCAATATCGCCGAATCATTATGGGAAATACATACATCTGTCTTATCGGGTGGTGAAAAGCAACGCGTGAATATAGCTGCTGGTTTAATTTCGCCCCCGCGCCTGCTCTTGCTTGACGAACCAGTCTCGGCACTTGACCCTGAAAATCGTGAGCGGGCTATTGACTTGATTTCGCAATTATCTGAGGCTGGCGTTGCAGTACTTGCAGTTTTTCACGACCTCGATGCAATCGCTCGCCTTGCAACGCGAATTGTTGTTATGTCGCATGGACATCTCATTGATGATGGTCCAGCCCAGTCCATTCTCCCTCAACTCCAACCAACGGATGTTCACTCATGACCAGATTTATTATTAGCAATGTGACCGCGGTAAAGCGTGATGAAGTAATCGAAGATTCACGCATTGTGGTTGAAGATGGAATCGTCGTAGAAATCGGGCCCTCACTTGGGAACCTTGGCGAAACTTTTGACGGGCGAGGTGCTTTTTGCATTCCGGGAATTGTCGACACTCACAGCGATGGCCTCGAGCCCGAACCTCGACCACGTCCTGGTGCTCAATTGCCTCTTGGATTCAGTCTGAGATCTTTCGAATCAAAAGTTCGCGCCGCGGGAATCACCACCCTCTTCCATGGCATCGGCTTTGAAAATGATGGAAATCGTACGGTTGACGGAGCAAATGCTTTTGTTGACCTGATCTATGGATACTCAAATGAGAGCGCGCTCATTGATAACAGAGTTCTTTATAGGTTGGATGCACGCGACGCTGCGGGGTTTGATGCGTTAGTTGCTCGCATAGACGCTGACCGACTTATAGAGCCCAATCCTCTTGTTAGTTTTGAAGACCATACTCCCGGGCAAGGCCAGTACAAAGACCGTTCTTCATTTGAACAATATGTAATGGGAACACGAAAGATTGATCTTGAAACAGCTCGTGCACAAGTTGATGCGCTGATTGCGGAACGTGATGCGCTCATTCACCAACGTGCAATAGCCCTTTCTTGGCTCACCGAAAAAGCCGCGGCTGGTCATATTCGACTCATTGCACACGACCCCACAACGCCAGAAGACATTGAAGAAGCTCTCAGTTGGAATGCGGCAATTGCAGAATTCCCCACCACAGTTGCTGCAGCCAGAGCTGCCAAAGATTCTGGGCTCCGCACAGTTTGTGGTGCACCAAACGTGCTTCGCGGGCGTAGCCATAACGGCAATGTGTCTGCTTCAGAACTCATCTCACTCGGGCTATGCGATGGTTTGTCATCTGACTATCTCCCGTTCGCCATGATTGGTGCGCTGGGAATACTTGTACGAAACGGTATCTGTTCAATTCCCGATGCAGTTCGCTTAGTAACTTCGGGCCCAGCGGAAACTGTTGGACTTTCGGATCGCGGATTCTTGGAGGTTGGCGCGAGAGCAGACCTCACGATATGCCATCTCAATTGTGAGAACCCTGCAGTCATCGGAACATTTCGGGCGAGCACCGCGAGCATCCCCAGCCTGGCCCTTCAGGATTCGTGACATGACTCAATTCTCAAACCTACTGAGTGAAATGGCGTCAGTGGCTGAAAATGCTTACCAGTTCGCAATGACGAATCTCACTTCAGCGCAACGCAGCGCCGACATCGGCATTGGTGGCGATGGAACACCAACGATGTTCCTTGATCAATTTATTGAAGAGCCTGTGCTCGCAGTGGCTGAGAAATTTAAAATCAATGTTCTGTCGGAAGAAGTCGGCTGGGTGGACCGTGGATCTGCCTACACAGTTGTGCTTGATCCAGTAGATGGCACCGCAAACTCTGCTGCAGGTGTGCCCATTTCGGGTTTCTCTGCAGCAATTGTGGAAGACGACATCATTATTGAGTCGCTCGTTACCTGGCTCGGCACTAACTATTCATGGCGAGCACATTGTGATGACACAACAGTTCAGCGCACAACTGGCCGTACCAAATTGGCGGGTGCTGCACTGTCGATGCTGCGACCACGCCCAAGTACTTGGAACACCTGGTCTGTTCTTGCCCAAACATCGGAACGTGTGCGAATTTTAGGTTCTTCAGTTATTGAAGCTTGTCTTGTTGCCGATGGAGCAATTGATGCATTCTGTGATCCGGGCGGCGACATTCACCGCATTGTTGACATTGCGGCAGTATCACTCATAGTTGAGAAGTCTGGCGGGGCGCTACGCGATGCCGCCGGCCGCCCACTCAATTTTTCCCCTGATCTCACCCTGAGATGGAGTGGTATCGCTGCTGCCACGCCTCAATTAGCCGATGAAATCGCATCGATTATTCATCAACATCCTGCAGTGTCGAGCAACGGCTAGTTAAAAAAACCCTTTAATGCTCGCGCCATTTCGCGCCGATGCGGAGCGCCCGAGGGCAACATGTCGACCATGGTGATTGAAGTATGAATATGACCGCGAGCTTCCACGTGTTCTACCTTCACTCCTGCTTGCATGAGCGCACGCGCATATGCATTGCCT
>JABMMV010000102.1 GCA_013205145.1 bacterium | reverse complement strand
TCGGCTTGATAGTTCGATACCAGCCCAATGGCTCGGGTGAAAAAGAAGGCCCCAGAGGTAATGGCAACAATAAGAAGCCCTTCATCGCGAAGCCAGTTCCAGGCTCCGGTTGCTCGCTCGGCTGCTAGTAAAGAAATCATCTGCGCTTCAGCATAACGAGGTGCCAAGATGGGCAGGTGACACAGGAAACGCTTGTACTAGGCACCTGCCATCATGACTGCCCCGATTCATGTGGATGGCAAGTGACGGTGGAAGGCGGGGTGGCAGTGAAAATGCGCGGAAACCCTGCTCACCCATATTCTGCGGGCGAACTATGCCCCAAGGTGAACCATTTTGTTGAGCGGGTATATAGCCCTCAACGTATTACAACGCCGTTGGTGCGAGATGGCGCAAAAGGTGAAGGTGTCTTTCGTGCTGCAACGTGGAGTGAAGCATTGGCGCTTGTGGCACAAAAGACACATGAGGCAATTAACAAGCACGGCGGTGAAACGGTGTTGCCGTGGTCATCGGCAGGTAATCAGGGTCTCTTGCAAATGTCGTCGCTCGACCGTCGACTATTTGCCCGAATGGGGTCTTCGGTGACCACGGGTGCACTGTGCGGAAGCGTTGCGAAGAACGGGTTCATGGCAACCGCTGGTTCTGCCCGCAGCACCAACCCCATGCACATTGTCGATGCAAAGTACATCGTGTTGTGGGGAACCAATACACGGCTCACCAATAGGCACCTGTGGCCATTTATTGAAGAGGCGCGCAGCAAGGGTGCAAAAGTGGTGGTGGTCGACCCCATTCGTACCATCACGGCCGACGAAGCAGATTGGTTTATCCAACCGTTTCCCGGCACCGACACGGCATTGATGCTTGCGATGATGCATGTCATTATTCGCGACGAATTATGTGACGACGACTTTGTTGCACAACACACCGAGGGTTTTGCGGAACTCGCAGCGGAAGTTGCGGCGTGGACACCCGCGCGTGCAGCAGCAGAGTGCGGTATTCTTGCCGGCGACATTGAAACATTTGCGCGCGAGTACGCCACTGCACAACCCGCATTTATTCGCACCATGATTGGCGCTGAGCACAGAGAAAATGGCGCCATGTTGTTTCGCACTATGGCGTGCTTGCCAACGCTCACGGGTTCGTGGAAGCATCGCGGTGGTGGGCTATCGCGCAGTGTGGGCTCGTGGTTCAACGAATATGTTGACTCATCGGTATTCGATGTTGAGCATTTGTTGCAAGGAAAACCTCGCCGGGCATTGCCTTTTACGCAACTTGGCCAAGTTCTTACCGACACCTCTTTGACGCCATCGGTAACGGTGCTTTACGTATGGAATGGCAACCCTGTTCTTACTTGCCCCAATAGTGCACTGACTCGCAAAGGTTTGTTGCGCGATGATTTATTTACTGTGGTGAGTGAACAGTTTCTTACCGACACCGCAAAATATGCCGATGTGATTTTTCCTGCAGCAATGCAAATAGAACAACGCGATGTGGTGCCGGCGTGGGGGCATTTGTATTTAGGTTGGAATGAAGCGGCAATTGCACCCGTGGGCGAGTGCGTACCGAACACTGAACTCTTCCGACGTCTTGCAACTGCAATGGGTTACACCGAACCCGAATTGTTTGAAAGCGATGACTCGCTCATTTCATCTGCACTGCATGGTTTAGATATTGAACAATTGCAGCGTGATGGGTTTGTTCCATTACCAAACATTGATGAAGTTCTTTTCTCCGACGGCATATTTGGTACTGCATCGGGCAAAGCGCAGTTGATGAGCAAAGATCTTGCGTCTCGCGGTCTGCCATCTGTTCCTACATACATGCAGTCATCGTCGCGTAAGGGTTCGGCCGAGTTTCCTTTGGTCATGCTGACGCCAAAACAGCACACACGTTTCTTGAACACCAGCTATTCGCATTTGCCACAGCACGGCCCGCGTGAAGAGGGCCCTTATGTAGAAATGTGCGCGAGTGATGCTGCTGAAAGAGGACTCGATAGCGGCGCAGCGGCGCGAGTGGTCAATGAGCGCGGTGAAATGTTGTTACCCGTCAAAATAAGTACTCGTTTACCCGAAGGTGTAGTAGCGGTTCCCTTTGGCTGGTGGGACGCAAGCCTTGTGAATTCAGGCAATGTGAACGACCTGACGAGCGATGCACATACCGATTGGGGTGGCGGAGTGAGTTTCCACGACACGTTGGTGCAGGTGTTCTCGGCGTAACATCACTTCAAGAAATTGGTCTTGGGGGTTTTATGAACGATGTAGATGTCGTAGTAATTGGCTCTGGTATTGCCGGCCTAGCCGCCGCAAATAGCGCTTGGGAACATGGCTTAAAGCGCGTTCTGATTGCAGAGAGCGAAGGGGTCGTTGGCGGGTCGTCACGACTCTCAGGTGGCATTGTGATGGGCGCGCCAACACGTTTTCAGCAAGCTGCTGGCATTAGCGATACAGCCGATGCACTGTTTAACGACTACATGGCTATCAACCAGTGGATGGTTGAAGCAGGTGTTGTGCGTACGTATTGCAATGAAGCGGGGGCGGCTGTCGATTGGTTAGGCGACCTTGGCGTACAGTTTCACGAAGAGCTCATTTTTGGTGGCGGTGAAATAGTGCCGCGGTGTCATTGTGCTGTGAATAATGGTCAAGGAATCATTGATGTATTGCATGCAAAGGCACGTGAGCGCGATATTGATATTGCTCTTGGTCAGCGAGTGAACCGATTGCTTGTTGAAAATGGGCGAGTAGTAGGTGTTGCAGTTGGCGACGATGAAATTCGCGCGGGTGCGGTCATTGTTGCATCGGGCGGTTTTTCATTAAACAAAGATCGCCTTGCAGAGTTGTACCCAGCAGCAGCTGCAATGGGCGACTGGTTGTGGTACATCGGCGCCGATGGCGCACGCGGTGATGCGCTTGATTTTGTTGAACCACTTAATGCGCAAATCATTGGGCATAACCGCGGTTTGCGTTTGCTTCACCCCAACTTCATTAATGCAGTTGAACCATTTCTGCCGGGTTGGATGGTGTTGGTGAACAAACACGGTCAACGCTTTGGAACAGAGTCGGCACCATACGGAGTAATGGATGGTTTCATGCGCGCACAAGGTGATGTTGCATACGTTATTTTTGACGATCTTGTATTGCATCCGGAACGTGGTCCACAAGTTGCTACGTATAAGCAATCAATTCCTGGGCGCGGCGCAGAACGTCACAATGCAAACTGGAACGCAATCATGGTGGAAGACATGGTGAAAGCTGGTCGTATTAAATCAAGCAACACCATTGAAGGCCTTGCACAAGAACTCGGACTTCCAATAGAAAAACTTGCAGGAACCATTGCGCGTTATAACGCAGGTGCGCACGCAGGTGTTGATGATTACAACAAAGAAGAAAAGTTTTTGCGCCCACTTGAGTACCCACTTTTTTATGGTGCTGAAGTACGCCCAGCAACTTTGTGTTTCACCGCAGTAGGTATGCGTATCGATAGCCAGGCTCGCGTGCTCAATGACATTGGTGAAGTGATTCCCGGTTTGTACGGTGCCGGCGAATGCACTGGCGGCATTATTGGCGACCGCTATGTGGGCAGTGGCAACTCGTTGTCGAACGGTGCAACCTTTGGCCGTATTGCGGGCAGGGCAGTGGCGGCCACTTTTCACTCGTAATTGCCGCCGTTTGGCCCATATTTTGTAAGGGTTTGGCTACTAAGACAAACTTGAGACGATTTCTTAAGAACCTCTTACTCTCTTCTTACAGAATCTATAAGAAGAACGACGAAAGTGTCTTTTGTCAAAGGGCATCCCGCCCCCCCAACACAGGAGAATCCAATGAAAAAGACAAACTTGAAGAAAAGCATTGTTGCTGCAAGTGTGGCCGCAGGAATCGCCGGTGGCTTGGTTGCCGGCCTTGCTCTCGGAGTTCCCGGCTTTGCCGGTGCACAAGTAAACAACTCCCCATTAAACGTTCAAGGCAGTTCTGCTGTCTTGGCTAAGTCGGCAGTAGTAACTCTGTCAGACACCATCCAGGTTCCTTTGGTTCGTGCGTCAAGCGCTGGTGCCAAGGAAAAAGGTTCGAAGCTTGAAGCTGTTGCCAAGGTTCTTGGTGTGACTGCTGAAGAGTTGAAGACTGAACTGGCTACCAAGTCACTTGCAGATGTTGCAAAAGCTAAAGGTGTCGACATCACGAAAGTGACCGATGCTCTTGTTGCTGAGTTCAAAGCACATCTTGACGAAGAGGTTGCTTCTGGTGAGCACACTCAAGTTGAAGC
>JABMMV010000101.1 GCA_013205145.1 bacterium | reverse complement strand
GAGATAGCGCGTATGTTCGAACTTGCCGGGTCGTTCCATGTACCCAAGAATAGCGGCACTAGGCTCACTGCTGTGGCGCCAAGCGAGAACGACATGAAAGAGTTTCTTCAGCAACTTGATGAAACCGATGCTGTTCTTGGCCAAATGGCCCAGAAGCGTTGCCGTGAGTATCACCTACTCAGTGGAATTCTCGTCGAGACCTACAAATTCCCCACGTACAAGTCTGCCGAAGAACAAAAGGTATGGGTTCACCATTGGTGGGTACGCCCGTTGCGATTTTTCTATCGCCACTTGCCCCGCGGAATTCGTTCCCGCATCAAACGAGTTGCCACATGACCACCTCGTCTCGACGCATTGGGCACTACATCGCATTTGTTCCTGCGTACTGCAAGCTTGAAAGAGGATTCCGCACAGAAATGGGAAGGTGGCTGAGGGCTTCCACGTGCGACATGGTGTTCGGCGACTCGCTGCACCCCACTAACGACAAATATGAAGAGCCCATTCAAGTGTTGCGTCCAGGTTGGTCGCCCGAACGCTTGCGTGGTCATTGTTATGTAGGCGATGTGGTGCTCGCAACTGTTGAACTTGTTGCACGAGTGGGTGGCGCAGATGCACTGTGTTCGTTATCGACACATCGCCGTGCACTTCTTCTCAGTGAACATGCCGCATCTATTGGTCGCATGCCTCTCTTTTTATACAGCGCTCCATGGGAGTACCGTTTCCCCTCCGCCGATCTTGAAGCAGTGAAATCGCACTGCTTGCGTACAGGAATCAACGCACAGTGTCACATGAACGAGAATGGCTCGGGGGTTGTTGTAGAGCGCATACGGAGCAGCGAGCCAACAGTTGCTGTCATTATTCCTACACGCGGTACCGAAGCCGAAGTACGCGGCAAGAACTGTGTTCTAGCTGCACATGCCATTGCGCAGTTAGTAGAACATTCAACATTCCAAAATTTTGAAATTATTGTTGTTGTTGACGACGCAACACCTGCGACCGCACTTCAGGACATTACAAATGCCGCACCTGATCGTGTTCACATTGTGCCTTTCGATCGACCTTTTAATTTTGCCGAAAAGGTCAACCTCGGCGCCGCACACACCACAGCCGATTATTTGCTCTTACTCAATGACGACACAGAGCCGAGTAACCCACACCTCATCGAAACCCTGTTGAGTTATTTTTCTGATGACACCGTGGGGCTTGTTGGTCCGAAACTTCTCTATGAAGATGGCTCCATTCAAAGCGCAGGACATTTTTTTAATCCGGTTCCTTACGACTCTTACCGAGGCTTTCCTGGAAATTGTGCGGGTGCATACAACATGCTCACCGTTGCACGCGAAGTATCTAGCGTTATCGCAGCATGCGCGCTCACACCCCGCCACGTTTTTGTTGAAGTGGGTGGGCTGAGTGCACAGTTCCCTGGCGACTACAACGACATCGACTTTGCGCTGAAAATGCAACTGCTCGGCAAACGAGTTCTGTACACCCCGTATACCGATTGCTTTCACTTCGAGTCAAAGAGCCGTGAAGCAAAACTCAACCCTGCCCACGTTGCGCTCTTAGGTGAACGGTGGCGCGATCAATTAGAAAACGAAACATACGGCCACCCTGCTTTGCAGAAATACCAGGTGGCGTGGAAATCGAATCGTCCTGGTCAGAGATCTGTCGATGAAGCAGTTGGGCCTACTGCACCAATGGCGTCGAAATAAGCCAGGTGTGCTTGCACCACATAGACAACATCTACGTCTTCAAGCACCTCTACGCCAGCCTCACTGGCTTGCGCTAACAAATAACCGGCGAGTTGGTCTTCAGTAATGAGCACCACATCGCGAATTTCCTGTGGTAAATCAACCACTTTGTTGGGCTGCAGTCCTTGAGCATGCAACCAACGCATGTGAAGCACCAGCATCTCGCGCAGTTCATCGGGTGTGAGGCGTGCTTGGGTTGAAGAAGGAAGAAGATCTGCAACAAACTCCGTTGCTTCAACAAGGTCGTAAACGGCTCGAGGCGCAACGGCATCAAGCCGTCGCGCCTCGCGACCAACTACCAATGCAGCAATCAGAAAAACCGATATTGCAGCTGCAGCTATGAAAATAGCGAGAATCAAATGCCGATGCGCTGAGCAAGAAGCTCGCGATGATAGGTGGGGTCACCAAACATCAATTCGCTCGACTTCGCACGCTTGAAGTACAGGTGTGCTGGGTG
>JABMMV010000100.1 GCA_013205145.1 bacterium | reverse complement strand
GGTCGCAATATTGCCTTAAGCGCAGTTGCTGGTTTGGAATGTGGAAACTTCATGCACGTCATTGCGGCTTCGGCTGGTTTGTCGGCCGTGCTTGCTGCTTCGTCAACCGCATTCAACACCGTGAAATGGTGTGGCGCGATTTATCTCATTTTTATTGGTGCTCGAACACTTTTGCGCCGACCAGCTGCAATGAACGCCGCGCTCACCACCATGCCACCTCGTAAAGCTTTTGTTCAAGGTTTTGTGGTGAACACGCTGAACCCAAAGGTTGCACTGTTCTTTTTATCGTTCTTGCCACAATTCATAGACCCCGATAAGGGCTCGGCTTGGTTCCAAGCTTTGGTGCTCGGTCTTGTGTTCGTTGCTATTGGTTGTGTCACCGATAGCGCCTATGCGCTCACGGCAAGTTCATTGCGCACCGTATTGTTACGCGGTCGCGCATTGCCTTTTGTACAGCGCTGGGTTGCGGGCAGTGTGTTTATTCTTCTCGGTCTTGTTGCAGGTACAGCTTCGGTTGGAAGCAAAAAGTAACTCTTACTTTGCGGCAAATTCTTTAAAAGTGGCAAAGGCACGCGGCCCATACACGGTTGCTGGGCCACCGTTCATGGAAATAGTGACTCCCAATGTTTCTGCAACTTCAGCTTCGGTTGCGCCATTGCGCGCCGCACCTCTGGCATGCGCTGCAATGCATCCGTCACAGCGAACAGAAACAGCAATGGCTAGTGCAATGAGTTCTTTTGTTTTGGCATCAAGTGCTCCGGGCTTGAAAGCAGCGGCATGCATTTCACCGAATCCTTTATAAACATCGGGAATTGCATTGCGTAGATCTTTGGTGAGTGGCGCAAGTGCACTTTGCACATCTTTTCCGTACGAGTGACTTTCGCTATTGCCATGGTCATGTTGCTCGCTGCTGTTCATGTTCTTAGTCTGCCTCACCTAGGGTGACCTGTATGGCACCTCTTGTTATAAATGCACTTGCTACGTGTGTAATGGTTGGCGTTATTTGGTTTGTGCAGTTGGTGCATTACCCACTGCTTGCAACTATTGGCATCGACCGTGCATCGGAAATTGCTGTAGAACACCAACGTCGAACGGGTTGGGTTGTGGGGCTACCAATGGCTGGCGAAGGAGTAACAACCTTGTGGCTACTTTTTGACTTGCCGAACGGTGTGAACTCTGCGTTGCCTTACGTGGGCGGCTTTCTTTTAGCCATTGCACTAGGAAGCACCATCTTTCTCTCGGTGCCACTGCACGAGAAAATGGCATTGGCACCAACAGCAGATATTGGGCACAAACTTGTGCGTACCAATTGGCCCCGCACGATTGCATGGACACTGCGCGGTGTGCTGTTGGCAATCATGTTGTTGCAGGCAACATGACACGCAAGTATCAAGCAATATGCCCCGTGCCGGTGAAGCGTGCGGTCATGGTGCAGAAATGGGAGAACCTCGTTTACCTGCATTGGGCGTATGAGCCAGAACAGGTGCAGTCGTTATTGCCTGAAGGTTTGCTGGTCGACACATTCGCTGGAAATGCGTACGTAGGTCTGATTCCCTTCCAGATGCGAGGCATTGGAGTACCGCACCTTCCTGCGGTGCCGTATTTGGGAACTTTCCCTGAAGTGAATGTGCGTACCTATGTCATACGTAACGGCATACCCGGCGTGTGGTTCTTTTCTCTCGACATCAACCGCCTGTTGCCAACTTTGGTAGCGCGTACAACGTATTCGTTGCCGTATTGCTTTGGCAAAGTGAGTCATAGCGTTGAGCAGGTTGGCAACACATCAATTGTGGAAACACATGTGCAGAGGCGATGGCCGCGTGGTTTAGAAGCATCTTCAGAAATGCGCATTGAAGTGGGCAGCGAAATTGCAGCACCAAGCGACTTTGAACATTTTCTCTCGGCGCGATGGGGCCTCTATTCCGAAACGCTGCGCAAAAATATTCGATACGCCCCCGTGTCGCATGAACCGTGGTCGCTGCATGGTGCAAAAGTTCTGCACATAGATGATTCATTGGTGCAAGCGGCGGGTCTACCTGCACCACAAGGTGATGTTCATGCACTTTTTTCGCCAGGGGTCAGCGTCCGTGTCGGTTTACCAACAACAAAATTCGTAAGGTAGAGAAATGTCTTCTTCCCCCGCCATCACTTCCGTTGTCTTCGATTTTGGTGGCGTCATCATCACAACCATCACGGAAAAAATTCAGCGCATCGCCGACACGCTAGGTTGCCCAATGCGACAACTGCATTCCATCATGATGGGGCCACAACACGAGTCGGGTGACCACCCGTGGCACCGCATGGAGCGCGGCGAACTTCCACGTGACGAGCTTCAGGGTCTCATTGCGCCACTTGCAGCTGCTGAAGGAGTGCACTTTCAAGGAAATGAGTTTGAAACTCTTTTGCTGAACAACACGTACAACATCAATCACTATGTGTTGGAACATATTGCTGGTTTGAAAGAACGCGGATACAAAACGGGCCTCTTAACCAATGGCATGCGCGAATTTCATGACTATTTGGTGACCATTGTTCCTGAGGAATTGTTCGACGTGTATATCGACTCTGCCCTGGTAGGTATGCGTAAACCTGAACCGCGCATTTTTGAACTTACCTTGCAAGAGTTGGGGGTTAAGGACCCGCAGGAAGTGGTGTTCCTCGACGACTTCATGGGCAATATTGAAGGTGCTCGCGCAGCAGGCATGCAGGTCATCCATGTGGGCGACCCACGAGTAGCCCTTGATGAACTTGAAGCCATGCTGAATGCCTGATTTTTTAAGCTAGAGGGTGGCGCAAGGCGAAAGTTCGTGGCACCATATCAGCATGACAATTTCAGCTGGAAGCAAGATCCCCGACGTAACAATTCACCTGCTTGGTGCCGATGGCATGCCACAGCCAGTGAGCTCACTCGAAGCGCTTGGCACAGGCAAAGTAGTTCTCTTCGCAGTTCCTGGAGCCTTCACACCTGGTTGCTCGAAAGTGCACCTTCCTGGTTTCGTGCAACGTTTCAATGAACTCAAAGCCAAAGGTGTGGAGTCGGTTGCATGCATCAGCGTGAATGACCCTTGGGTGATGGATGCATGGAAGCAAAGCCAAAGTGCCGATGGCATCACCATGCTCGCCGATGGAACTGGCGCATTCACCAAAGCAATGGGCTTGGAACTAGATGGTTCTGGTTTTGGTCTTGGTTCACGTTCACAGCGTTACGCAGCCATCATTAACAATGGTGTGATTGAGCGTCTTGATGTTGAAGAAGGCGCCGGAATTTCAGTGTCGTCTTGCGACATGATTATTACTCACTTGTAAAAAATTACTTCGTTAAATTGGCCACCACATGGGTGCCGTGTTGAACCTCAATACGTGCCTCTGTGGTGGCCAATTTTTGTATATCGCGCGAGTCGTGTGACACCAAAATGACTGGCCCAGTGAATTGCGAAAATACTTCCGCAAGAAGCTCAAGGGTCGCCGCACGTGCGTTGGCATCTAATGCTGTTGTTGGTTCATCGAGCAACAAAATTTTGGGTTGCGTCACCAATGTGCGCGCAAGGGCAACACGTTGTTGTTGACCACCACTTAATTCATGTGGGCGCTTTTCGGCAAATGTATGAATGTCAAGCTTCTCCATCGTGCGAATGGCGCGGTTCAATGCTTCATCTTTGCGTACACCGCGAGCACGAAGACCAAAAATAATGTTTTGGCTAACAGTGAGGTGGGGAAAGAGGGCCCCATTTTGGAACAACATTCCTACGTGCCGGTCTTCGGGTTGCACAAAAGTGTCACCATCACAGATTTGCCCGTCAAGTTCAATACGACCAGAAGAAATGTTGAGTAAACCTGCAATAAGAAGAAGCGCTGTTGTTTTCCCGGAACCGTTAGAACCGGAAATAGCGAGAACTTCTCGAGAGGTCACAGATACATCGGCGTGCAACGTGAACTGTGCTCGGGCAAAAGTGCATTGCATGTTGAGAGTCATGCGGCACCTCGTTGAAAAGCGCTCATCCAGCGTTGGCGCAATGAAATGAGAACAACAAAAGAAATAGCCATCATCAAAAATGACAAACTCACGGCAGCATCGTTGCCGCTTTCCAAGGAACTGTAAATTGCCAAAGGAAGCGTTTGGGTAGAGCGTGGGCTATTGCCAGCAAAGGTAATGGTTGCCCCAAATTCCCCAAGCGCACGTGCCCAAGTGAGCACAATGCCCGCAACAAGCGAAGGCCACAGAATAGGAATATTGACCGTGAGCAAAGTGCGCCATGGGCCAGCGCCCAAGGTGCGGGAAGCCCAAGTAGTAGATGCATCAACCTGAGCAAATGCTGACTCCATAACCACAATAAAAAACGGAGCAGCTACAAAAAATTGTGCCAACACAGTTGCGCTCTGAGTAAAGGCAATGCGGTAGCCGAACCAATCTTCGAGTGTTGAACCAATAAGACCGCGACGGCCGAAGGCATAAATGAGAGCAACTCCCCCCACAACAGGAGGCAAAACCATTGGCAAAACACACAGGGTGCGCAAAACATTTTTCAGTGGAAACGTGCGATGAGCAAACATCCACGCCAGCGGTAAACCGGCAATAATTGCCAGCACCGTTGTAATGAGTGAAGTGCGTAGTGAAAGCCACAGCGCTTCTTGTGACGATTCCTCAAAAATGGTGCTGAAGAATTGCGACCATGGAACACGTACAACAATGGCAAGTAGTGGCAGTGAAATAAAAATCACGCACGCCATGGCGAGCGCGGTGAGTCCACGGGGTGCGCTTAATTGCGAGCGGTTCTGTTTCATGGGCTTTGGAACCCATAGTCATTCAGAATTTTTTGCCCGTCACCCATCACGAAATTAATGAATGTCTGCGCAGCTTTTCGTGCGGTTGTAGAAAGTTCATTGAGAGTGGCAATGGGGTAGTTGTTGGAAACATTGATGCTTTTATCAATGGATATGGCATCAAGTTTTGATGCGTTGGCCAAGGCATCGGTTACATAAACAATTCCGGCATCTGCTTCGCCACTGGAGACTTTTTGAGCAACCCCACTGACACTTGTTTCCCAGCTACGAGGCTGTACATCTACGTTTGATCGCTCCAGTATTTGAGCGGCATATTTCCCACATGGTTGTGCAGCATCGCACAGAACAGTGCGTATTTTCTGTGAAGCAAGGTCGCTCACACTTTTAATGTTGAGCGGGTTTCCTTTTTCAACAACAAGTGCAAGTGTGTTGGTAGCAATAGTGGTAACAAAGTCTTCGTTGACATTGCCATTTTCCACAAGGTCGTTCATTTGCTTGTCGTCGGCGAAAACAACAACATCTGCCGGTGCACCCTGCTTTATTTGCTCAACCAATGTGGCACTTCCCGCAAAGTTCAGAACAAGGTGAATGTCGGGTTCTGCACTTTCAAAGGCCGCCGCAATAGAAGTCATCGCGGTGGTCAGTGAGGCAGCGGCATAAACGTCGATATTCACTTTGCTATCGCTGCGGCCGCAAGCAGCCAATGTGCATATGAGCCCGATGGCGCTCGCCATCACCACACATCGACGCAGTAATGAGGTGGGGTCCATCGCTTCAGGCTATTAGTTCATTATGAACTATCTGATAGTTTATTACGTGATATAAACAAGTATGGAAACCATACAGACCAATCAGTTGTCTCTCGTTGAAGCAACGTGTCTTGCTCTCATCGCCCAGGGGTCAACACATGGTTACGACATCGCAAAGAGGTTTCACCTCGATGGTGACATTGGTGAGGTCTTCACCCAAACAAACCCTGTGGTGTACCGCGCATTGAAATCGCTTGAAGCTGCACAGTTGGTAAAAAGCACCGATGCGCTTGGTGTGCGCAAGCAACTGAAGTTTGCATTGTCAATAACGGAAGAAGGTAGCCACGTTTTGCGGGGTTGGTTAAATGCACCAGCAGTACATATTCGCGATTTACGCACTGAATTTTTAGTGAAATTACATTTACGTCAACTAGCGGGCATGAAGCAAAGAAAATTTATCTCTTTACAACGAGATGCTTTAGAAAATGTGCTGTCACATCTGATTGCTAACCCCTCACGAAGTGCAGTGGCTATTTGGCGGCGGGAACAAGCACGAGCCGTTGCGCGCTTTCTCGATGAACTTGCAGGCGAAGAAGCCCCATCTGCGAATAACGCAGATCGTGAAGACGCTTTGCAGCTGAGTGCACGGAATCAACTGCGAGCAAAAGTGATTTCGGTGAAACATGGTGGAGTACTTTCCACGGTGAAATTAGAACTCGACCCAGGCCAAACCATGACAGCAACCATTACGCGAGAGGCCACGAATGCCTTGGCCCTTGCCCCGGGAACGGAAGTGCTGGGCTTATGTAAAGCAACAGATGTGATGGTTGCCCGCACAAATGCCTAATATTTATAGGCAAAATCAGCCTATAGAAATTATTTTGATCCTGAGGTAACTTAAAATTGAAATTCTTTCAGCGAGAATTTCCATCGATACTTCTTGGGGGAAATAAATGTTGGCTCATCGTATTAAGGCCACTATTGGCGCAATAACAGCAGTTGGCCTCTTGGGCCTCTTTGCCCTGCCGAGTGAGGTGCATGCTGCTATCACTGTGACGGTTACCGACTCATCGGGCACCGCAGTGGGTGGCGCATTTGTCGCCGTTCTCAATAGTGATGGAGATGCTGTTGACAGTGCCATTACTGCAAAAGACGGCACAGTGTCTGTGAACGAAACTGGTGGAGCTGGTCTTGTTGTCGCAGCCCCCGGCTTCCAAACAAAAGCGGCCTCGAGCGCGATAGCACAAACAGTTGCGCTTACTGCATCAACGAAGTCGAAGTTGTCTTACGCGAATGCATTTGGAGCGCAAGTGCGTACTATTGCAGCCGATGGTGAAAGTGGTGTGTATTACGCAACCTCCGATGCGCAACCCACCGTGTGGCGCACGAGTGACTATGCAGGTTCATGGTCTCCTGTGCCCACCACTGCCGATTCCGATGCGGGAACCGCTGCAACAGCTGGTGCGATGCCACAAACAGACGCTGCCAGCGAAATTTTCACCTCTGGTGTCAAAGGTGAAGTTGGAGTGCAAGTTGGTCAGAACTTGTATTTCTCGCGCACCTATGGAAATACGTGGTCAACAGTTGCTAACTACAGCGCAGTCACTGGTCAGAACAAAAAGCACTACTGGGTACACGGTGGTGCAAATGCTGAATATTCCTACATTGTTGGTGTCACCGATTCGGGTATGTATGTTGCGGTCATGCCCGACAGTTCGAGCGACGCAGCTCCAAGTTTTGTAAACGTCACTTCAACAATTGGTCGGTATAGCGCTGCCGACCGTGTGGCATTTGCAGTGGGAAGCACTGGTGACATTTTTATGGCAACAGTCAATGGCACCAGTACACGTATTTCAAAAATTACACCAGCAGCCACGGCAGCCTCTCTCGCTGCGACAGAAGCTTCCCTTCCTCAGCCAACGCACACAATGGCAACTTCTGGTACTGGCCTTGTGAAGCTCAGCGCTCTGGGTACAGCAACACCTCAAGCACTGGTAACACACTTGGTCGACGGTGCGACAGTGTCAATAAATGTTGGAGCATTGGTGTCGGGTGCATGGACCATGTCTTCAGGTGTTGAAGGTTCAAATCAAGCAAACAGCCTCACGCTCAACGGCATGAGTGCTCTTTCGGGCAACTGTGGCCAGAATGGAAATACACCTCTTGTCGCTTCCATCGCGCCAGAAGCTCCATCGGGCTCCGATGTTCTCACCGGCTTTGAAGTGGTGGGCACCATTGGTCAGTGCATGTTTGTATTCAACGCCACAGGTTCGGGCAGTCTGTTGAGCACCACATTCACTTCTCCAAAAG
Source organism: bacterium (assembly GCA_013205145.1). Taxonomy (GTDB): domain Bacteria; phylum Actinomycetota; class Acidimicrobiia; order Acidimicrobiales; family Ilumatobacteraceae; genus F1-20-MAGs119. The sequence continues at coordinate 13,293 of JABMMV010000100.1, read as the reverse complement.
TTGCCTTGCTGGCGATGGAAGGTGCAAACAACAACACCGGTTTTGTTTGGGATAGTGGTTTCAACTTTAGTTCCAACATGGTGTCGCTCTCTGGCGATGGACAATTCGGACTCCGAAAGTCTGCAGTCATTTCTGCAGCTACGTCGTATCGTCCGAGTTTTGGTGGTGCAGGCGGCACTACTGCAAGTCAGTACATTAATAGTCAAGCAATTGCAGGAACAGATGTTGCTTCAGGTGGCATTGCAGTAGGTGGCATGGTTGCTCCCAATGTCACCGATGTGGTGTATTCGCCGAACAGCACCGATGGTTCACAACTCGTACTCAGCATGACTGAAACAGGTGGTAGCCGTACATTGCTATCAACCGATGGAGGAGTATCTTTCAGCACCGTTGGCGCAGGTGGTAGTCGCGCTGTTGAGTGGTGGAATGGTGCAAGTGGGTTGCAGCACATTGCTGCCGGCTTCAGCATGAATCCGAACGAGTTTTTACAAGTGAAATCATTCAACACCAATACAGGTACAGGCAAACTCGACATGGGTGATGAACTTGCTGCAACAGCTGCCGAGCGCGATGCAAAAGACGCAGCAGCTCGAAAAGAATTCAGTTTCCCTGGGGCGGCTAACCCGTCAGGGTCCACACTGACCCCAAGCAGTTTTGCTTCAGGCGGCAACCAGCACTTGCTTTCAGCGATTGAAGGTATCGCAGGAAAAGATGCGATGTTGGTTGGTGTCAATAAGTGCAGTCAGAACCTTGGTCCATCTGGATGCGAATCGAGCGCGGGTTCTGTGGCATTGGTAGGAATCAGCGCTAATAGTTCAACGGGCGCCGTCACACTGAGCAATATTAAATACTTTGGTTCAGAAGTTGCATCTGGCGGAGTAACTTCGGCAGGTACTGGAACATATGCAGGTGATGTGAAGGCAATTCAATATTGTCCTACTGGTTCGGCCACGAAAGTAGCCGACACTGCATTTATTTCGGTTGGTGGTAAGGGCATTTACAAAATCACTGCGGTGGGCACAGCGCCTGCACATGCTGCAACAGGAACAACAACTGGTACCTACAAAGACCTAAAAGTCGACTGCGATACGGGCGTCATCGCAGTTGCTGGCTCTGATGGTTTGTACTTCTCAGTTGATGGTGCAGCAAAGTTCGTAAAAATTACGACAACCGCGGCTCCTGCTGGTGGCCAACAGCAACCACCTCAACAAGGTGGAGATAGTGCGCCTACTGCAGTGGCCCTGCAAGCCGATGGCACAACTGGTGAAGTAACCATGATCGTTGCTTCAGGAAATGGAGACATTAAGTCTGTAGAAACGAGTTTCACTGCACTTGGAGTAAGTGCTGCCGATACAAAAGCTGGAACTGCTACAACTCCAACTGCGGCTATCACCCCTTCATCCGATTCATTGAATGAATTGAATAGTTCAGCAACTGGAAAAAATACGGGTGCAGTTCTTGACTTAGAGATTCCTAATACGGCCGCCGACAAAGTCACAGCAGCTGGCGTTCGCACACTAAGTGTGCGCAAGTTTGCAACCGCATCGAAGTTGTCCGCTGGTACAGGTGGCGGTGCTTTCAAGGCATCGTTGCGCACCACAACTACTTCCTCGGGAAGTGGCGCAGGTACTCCTGGAGTCGGCGGAACAACTCCTGGCGCAAATACTCCCGGGGTTATAGCGCCAAAAGTGGTGTCGGTGAAGAAAGGCAAAACAGTTTCTGTAACTTCTGCACTGAAGACACTTGGCACCACCGTGGTTGCTAAATCAAAAATTGTGGCCACAGTAAGCACGGCATCGAAGAAGGTCTGCTCTGTGTCAAAAACAAATGTGGTGAAAGGCTTGAAGGCTGGCAAGTGTTCGCTAACGGTGAAGATCACTCCACCTGCAACGAAGAAAGTGAAAAAGCCAAAAACCACGACAAAGAAGATCTCAATTACTATTGCATAGCTAGTGCCGCGCGTGCTTCGCCCTCAGGGTTGCGGTACGCGCGGCCAATGGCATCAATCACAATGCGACGAAGTACGCCTTCAGGTATTTCTGCTTTGCCAATTAACTCGGGCGTAATAGGTGTCATGCGTTGGTAACCCACAGTGAAGGGATCAACACCGTAGGTAACGGGCACGGTGAACGGAATAGCGCTGCGCCCAACGGGAACATCGCCGTACCACAACTCCATGTCGCCCTTGAAGCGCCCAGTGGCAGTGAACGCTGCACGTACATCTACTTCACCTACAGGAAGTTCAACGCTTGCTGAAACGGTGGTGGTGAGAGCGCCAAGAAAGTTATAGGCGTAATGCAGGCGTCGACCTTTAAGATACAACGCGTAACCACCTGCATGACCACCGTGGCAGACCAATATGCCGTCGCAATTACCAACAGCTGGAACATTGAGCGCGGCAGTAATTTGGAACGAACGATTCTTGAGGTTTGGCGCAGTGGATTCTGGCAATGGTGAAATGCCGGGCAGGTATACGTATCTGTCGCGTAAGAAGCGACGGTCGCCGTATCGCGCTGGTTGATTGTTCAACGGCAGCACCTGGTTGGCTTCTGCTTCTGTCCACCACAAATCTTGAAGTTCTTTTAACTTGTCGGGAAATTGCAGTGCAACGTCGTTGCACTCCGAGAAGTCGTTGGCAATGTTGTAGAGCTCCCAAATATCGTCATCGAACGACAGGTTCGCGTTGCGACTTTCGTAGTTCATCATGCCTGGTGGATGAAAGACCACTGCTTTCCAGCCATCGTGGTACAACGCACGCGAGCCAAGCATTTCGTAGTACTGCGTGATGTGCTTGCTTGGTTCTGCCGCGCTTTCCAACGTATGGGCAAAACTCACACCGTTAAAGGGGGCTTGTGCAACACCATTAATTTGCTCTGGTGCCTCAATGCCAATGACGTCAAGCAATGTGGGAAGCACATCAACAATGTGCAAATACTGATGGCGTATTTCGCCAACATTTTTTAAACGACTTGGCCATTGCACAATGAGCGGGTCGCAGACACCGCCTTCGTGTGTATCGCGCTTGAAGCGTTTGAGCGGCGTATTGCCGGCCCATGCCCAGCCCCATGGGTAGTGGTTGTTGGAATGCTCAGAACCAATGAGGTCAATGCGCTTTAAGTTCTCTGCCAAACTTTCAGGAACAAAGTTGTAGAAATACTTTTCGTTGAAACTGCCACTAGGCCCACCTTCAGCAGATGCGCCGTTGTCACTCATAATGAGCACAAGCGTGTTGTCATATTCATCAATAGATTTGATGAAATCGAGTAGGCGACCCACTTCAGAGTCGGTGTGAGTAAGGAAGCCAGCGAATGCTTCCATCAGGCGTGTATACAAGCGTCGCTCATCGTCGCTCAGCGAACTCCACGCAGGTACCCATGTTGGGCGTTCCGAAAGAATGGTTCCTTCTGGTAACAATCCCGACGCCGTTTGGCGAGCGAAAACTTCTTCACGCCATTGGTCCCAACCTTGGTTGAACTTGTCGCGGTATGCATCAATAAATTTTTTCGGCGCTTGGTGTGGAGCATGACATGCGCCTGGCGCGTAGTACACAAAGAAAGGTTTTGTTGGTGAAAAAGCACGAAGGTCTTTGATGTAACCAATTGCTTTGTCGGTGAGGTCTTCGGTGAGGTGGTAACCCTCTTGCGGAGTTTTGGGTGGGTCAACAATATGACTGTCGTGAATAAGGTCGGGGTGGAACTGGTCGGTCTCGCCACTCAAAAAACCGTAGTAGCGCTCAAAGCCTTTGTTGAGCGGCCAGTGTGTACGCGGGCCACCTAAGTTATTTTCATGGGCGGGGGCAAGATGCCACTTGCCTAAGCCATAAGTTGCATAACCATTACGTACAAGAATTTCTGGAAGGAAACCATTTTCTGCAGGAATGTTGGCGTCGTAACCCGGGAAGCCCGACGCAGTTTCTACGATGCGTGCCATGCCACTTGCATGGTGATTACGTCCGGTCATTAAACATGCGCGAGTAGGTGAGCACAGTGCAGTGGTGTGGAAGTTTGCATAACGTAAACCGTGAGCAGCGAGTGCATCAAATGTTGGCGTTGCAATGTCAGAGCCATAACAACCAAATTGTGCGTAGCCCACATCGTCGAGCAACACCATCACAATGTTTGGTGCGCCCTGTGGTGGTTGAGGCAGGTCGGGCCACGCCGCTTCAGAGTCTTCGAATGTGCGACCAATACGACCAGTGAAGTTCTTTTCGAGCCCCATGTACCCTCCTGCGCTGTTATGACAGTTTCACATATATTTGCACTGCTAGTGCAAATATATGTGGCGACCCAGAGACAGGACTAATTGGCCTGAGTGACAATGAACCCAATGCCAATGAATTGGGTGATTCCCGCAAGAACAGTAAAAACATGCCAGATCTCGTGGTAACCAAAAATGTGTGGCACCAACCGCGGACGTTGGAGATAAAAGAGAACTGCCCCAATGGTGTACAACACGCCACCAATGCCGAGCAACACCATCGCTGTTTGACCAGCATCCCTTGTTGCTGCAGGAAAAATAAAAACCCCCGCCCAACCAAGAGCGATGTACAACCCACCAGTAATGCGCCGAGCGCCCCAGCCAAATTTAAAAACCATTCCCATAATTGCCGCTACCCAAACAAAGCACAGGAAGGGAATACCCCACGAATGGGGCAGGGTGAGCAGGCAGAGCGGGGTGTAGGTGCCCGCAATGAGAATAAAGATCATTGAATGATCGAGCTTCTGCATGATTTTTTGCACATGGGGTGTGCGTGTAAAGAGATGGTACGAAGCCGAGGTGGAGTAGAGAGCAAAAAGCGAGAACACGTATATGGAGGTGGCGACTCGGGCAATGGCGCTTTCTGCAGCAAGTATGAGCAATGTTCCAGCGGGTATGGCTACCAAAGCGGCAATGCCATGTATGCGACCACGCCATAGGGGGCGCCACTTCCCGTTGTAGTGCTGAAAAATAGGCGGGCTATTTTTCGAAATCGGCATATTCATAGTGTGTCAGTTCAAAGCACATTTGTCTCATTCATAGTGAAGAACTACGTAAGATTTAGGCATGCCTGACATCCTCTCGTCACTTCCCGTTGAGTATCTCTTCACTATCCACGCAACTGTCGCTGCCCCTGTGCCTATTCCGGGTGGGCCAGCAGGCACACGAGTAATTGTGAATGTAACGGGCGGCACCTTTGCGGGTCCAAAAGTTTCTGGCACGGTCACCATGGGTGGCGACTGGCTCACCATGCGAACAACAGGTACCGCGCATCTTGATGTGCGTGTATTGCTCATTACCGACGACGGCGTTGCTATTCATATGACCTATCAAGGCATCATGGCGCCAACCGATGACGGTGTGCGCATTATTACTGCACCGCTTTTCCAAACAGGCGATGAACGTTATGCCTGGCTCAATGATGTGCAAGCTGTTGCAATTGGAAAGCCATCGAAAGATGCAGTCGACTACGACGTGTATCGCATTTTATAAACGTCGCTCGCGCGCTGCTGGCATCCAATTCGGCCCGGCAGTTTCATCAATGCGCTGCACGAAACGCGAACCGACTGGCTCAACAAGTTGGAGAAACTTTCGAGCGTTGTCTTCGCCAAATATTTTCCACTGGCGCACACAGAGTTCATCCGTTTGTTCTTCTAACTCTTGACGAAACGAAATACCTTTTGCATTAATTGCTCCATCGGAAACAAACCCACATGCGCCGAGGTTTTCCAGAGCCGCTGCAATGAGTGCATCGTTGGCACCTCTGCTGCGCGGAATCCATTCTTTCGGGTACCCCATCCACGCATCGTGCAACAGACCAGCTTCAATAGCGTCTATTTCGTGAGTGAGTAACAGTGCCCAATGTGTATCGCCACGCCATTCGCGCAGAGCATTCACCGCCAACCAGGCCGATACCACTGGGTTATTGGTGCGAGGCCATGCTTTGTGGGCAGCAAACAGCACGCGACCTTCTTGTGGAAGCGCATCAACAGTGCGCCAGAGGTCTGTTGCGAGGTTGCCCAGGAGTTCACATATTTCTGGCGCTATTTCAAGAAGTCCTTCACGAACAGATTCATCACGCGCATCAGACATTTCTTGCCATGTGGCATGGGGAGAAGCGAGGTCGAGTGAGAAATGAATGAGATGCCGCGAAATGGAATAAAAAGCGCTATGCACAACATCAACGCCTGCTGCAGCAAGTGGGGCGGCACGGTTAGCGATGTAATGACCTAAGCCATCTTGAATGCCAAAAGCTGCATGGCGTGCTTCGGCACGTGGGTCCCAAAAAATCCAACCGATGAGTTGGTGCGATGCAAACGCAGCTCGCTGCGTGAGGTCTAGCCAATTGGCACGATCTGAACCCATTATTTGACCGTAGTACACCTGTTCATATTTAAGGAGAAATAAAAAACGGGCCGCTAGGAGTACTAGCGGCCCGTTTCAAAAATCTGCTGGAGAATGTTTAAGCGCGAAGGCCTTTATTCACCATATTGATGACAGCATCTTTCACAGGAATCATCCCGTAAACAATTGCTCCACCGGCAACGATATTCATCCAATCATCTTTCAACAAGAGACCCCAGCCTGCGGCGGGAGTGATGTCGAGAAGCCAAATCATCAAGATGCTGACGACGAGACCCCAATGGGCGCCGATGAGCGGCAACTTGCGGATGGTGTCGGATAATTTGAGGGCCCCGAGTACTGAATCGATGACGGCGGTAACCGCACCAAGCAGAACTGCGAGGAGGAGTAATGCTCCAAGTGTGTACATAATTATCTACCTCTTTTCTGCAGGGAAACCCTGCAGAAGTGACCGTAGGCACATTAAAGGGATAGTGGGGGATATGCCGTGAAGTGCCTATGTTTTGGGGTCTAGTGAAGACTTACAACCCCAAAAGGGCCGCAATGGCACGTTCGGGTCCGGTATCCCCGGGCAGTTCGTAGCTTTCCAATCGGCTGATGTATGTAATGGATACTTCGCCTGCACCTACTGCGCCACCGTCGGTGTGAATGGGCAAGGTGAGTTCATCGCCCCATGCCATACGTACGTAATACGAATCGTTGTGGCCTTCTTTTTGCTCCATGGTTGCAGTAGCCATAGCGCGTGGGGGGTCGCTGCCCACCACGGTACGGCGCCACTTTTTGATTTCAGAAACCGGCAGGTTGGGAACATTCACGTTCACCACAACTGGTTCAGACGGTGGATTGGCAATGAGGCCTTCAACAACAGCGTCGGCCACTGTTGCAGCCGATTCCCAGAGTTGACCCTTCACCATGTCGTCCCAGCCTTGGCCTTCAACGCCCATGCCATTGACTGCTTGGCTAATAGCAACGCCGTTAATGCCAGCACTGCGAGCAGTGAGTGCTGCACCAATGGTTCCCGAGTGATACACACTGCGCCCCACGTTTGCGCCGGGGTTAATGCCCGCAACAACAAGATCAAACGGTGCACCAAAAAGTCCGAGTCGAGCAAACATCACGCACAATGCAGGTGGCCCACTGAGCGCCCATGACTCTTTCATGCCATCTATATGTGCTTTATGCACCTCGGGTTGCATGAGGTGCAATGCCCCAACCGCGGAACTCGCACCGGAGTATTCGCGATCGGGAGCAACCACTACAACTTCGCCATGGCGATTCATTGCACGAGCAAGAACGTGCAGGCCTACAGAGTCGATACCGTCATCATTAGTTACCAAAATGCGCATATTCCTTTTTAGCCTATGGGCATTGGGTTTCAAGCAATGGAAAGATGAACACTGGGTGTCGGCGTTAATGAAACAGTGGAGAAGCCCCGACTAAGGTGTAACCGTGGGGACAGCGAAAAAAGCAAAGAAAACAGTGGCAAAGAAGGCTTCTGCAAAAGTTGTAGAGCGCCAAAAGCCAGGCCCTAAAAAGCAACCGGTCAACCTCGCCCCAGCAATTCAGCAGCGCGAGCGTAAGGCTGCCTTGGGCCGCGTGAGCCAAGAACAAGCAAAGATGCTCATTCTCGACACTGCCATTGCGATGCTTTATAAGCGGCCGGTATCTGAAGTATCTAGCCGCGAAATTGCCCATGAATCGGGGCTGAATCACAGTTACATTGCCCGATACTTCGGCAGTAATCACGAGATGCTTTTCTGTGTCGTGGAAATTATGACAGAACATCTCAAGAAGTATCGCGATAATGGCGACGTCGCGGCACTGGTGAAAGATCCAGATGCCAATTTGCGCTTTAAATTGATGGAGTATCTGCTTGCTGAAGGCTTTTCTCCAGAACGATTCGCTGTACTTGCTATTGAGCAGCGGGTAAACACGGAAGCATTCTTTGCGGCAGCTTTCAAACTTGATAAACGAGCAGCTCGTGTGTATCGCGCAAAAATCGGCATGTTGTTTCTGCTCGCCGATGAAAAAATGCTGGCAGCTTCTGCAATCGATAAAAGCACTCGCACAGACATCATCAACCTCGTTCTCCATGAATTAGGCGACGCCAAGAAAAATGCCGAGAAATTAGGCTGGCAATAAGAGTGTCTCAGGAAAGCGTTTCCCAGTCTGAAATGGGAAGCTCGCAAGTTGCAAGCACTGTATGCATGTTGTGTTCCGCGCCCTATGGCAAGGAATGGACCACGCCCGAGGGCAAAGCACTTTTATGCCCAACCTGTGCAACCCTGAACGGAATCGGCTGCCCGTAAAACTGCACTAGTCGGTGTTCTATTGTTGCTACATGGGAACACTTGACGGAAAAGTAATCATCATCACCGGAGCAGCCCGCGGGCAAGGCGAAGCAGAGGCAGTACTGGCCGCACAAGCCGGTGCAAAAGTTGTTGTTACCGACATCATTGACGGTCAGCATGTTGCAAAAGAAGTGGGTGGACTTTTCGTTTCACACGATGTCACCTCGTCAGAACAATGGGCAAATGTTGTACAGAAAACACTGGCTGCTTATGGCCGTATTGACGGGCTTGTAAACAACGCAGGTATTTGGAAACCAGGTGGTGTTACACAAGCAACCGAAGCAGAGTTCCGCCAAATTATTGATGTCAACCAGGTTGGTGTTTTTCTTGGCATGCAATCAGTGTCGGCAACGATGATTGCGCAAAAGTCGGGTTCCATTGTGAACATCTCTTCTGTTGCGGGAATGCGTGGCTTACGAGCCATTGCCTATGCAGCAAGCAAATGGGCAGTACATGGCATGACCAAAACTGCAGCGCGAGAACTTGGCGCACACAACGTACGCGTGAACTCGGTGCACCCCGGCTTTATTGAAACCGATATGTTGCCCCAAGGTATTGAAAGCATCATTGCAAACCAAGTGCCTATGCAACGCACTGCTGACGCAAAAGAAGTGGGCGAAGTCGTGATGTTCTTGCTCGGCGACGCTGCATCTTACGTAAACGGCGCCGAAATTATTGTTGACGGCGGATTTATTGCGTAAGGAAGTTAATTCCAACCCAAGCGCTTAGTTGTTGCTTTGTGTTGAGCAATTTCATCGAATGCCATAGTGCGAACATCGAGCGCTTCTTCCGGCGTAATTCCGAAACTCTCCATAAGAAACAATTCAGACCATAAAAGAACGCCCGACTTCACTGCAAGTGCTTGGGCGAACCTCGGGGTCATTCCCATTTTTTGAAACTGAATGGCCAATTCACCGTTGAGTTCACGTGACTTTTCGGCAAACCTCTTCGGCTTCACTCCACAAGTAACGAGGTACTGAATGATTTGTTGACGCTGGCTCGTGTATTTCCGGCCGACTGCCAAAACGGTGAGGTCGAATGTGATTGGCTCTTCGCCACGCTTCAGGCGGGCCTCAATTTCCTTTTGAGTGGCCGCCTGCGCCAAGCGCGCGAGTTCGTCGGTCACGGCAGTAAAGAGGTCAATGCGGGTACCGAAATAACGAAACACGTAGCCATGGTTGAGCCCGGTAATCTCTGCTATTTCCTGCAGCGAAATATCGGGGATGGGTTTCTTGGCAATCAGCGAAATAGTGGCATCGAGAAACTTCTGGGTGGCAGCAGCGCGGCTATAGCGAACGGGTTTTGCCTCAATTTTCGCAGCAGGTTTCTTCTTCGCACTTGGCACTTCACTACTTTACTCCATTTAATACGGCGCAATAGTTACAATTACCCTGCATCTAAGAGCGCAAAAAGATCAGCCAGCTCTTCTAATTGAAGATCAAGCGTTGGCAGTAGAGAAATTTCGGCATGGATGAAGGCAAGAAGAACAACACCATTGCTCAGTGCACGTGCGGGTAGCACGCCTGAATTTTTGAAATACTGGGAAATGCACGTATAAATATCTCGGTTCCCTTCCTGAAAACGAGATTCGGGCACTCCTTGACTTGCCAAATACTGCAGTAAATGGATGCGCTGGGCACATAAAGACCTACAGAGCTCGACAAGTTGAGCGAAATGAAGCTCTTTACTTGAAATCTCGCGCTGCAGTGCTTCGTTCGCTTGGGCAGCAAGCAAATCGGACACCTCTATTAATAGGTCCAGACGAGTTCCAAAAAAACGATAGATGTAGTGCTGACTTATATCTGCCTGGTCTGCGATGTCGGCCAAAGTGAGTTCTGCTGGAGTTTTTGAGCACAGCAAAGTAGTCGTTGCGCTGAGAAAGCGTTCGATGGCATCAACCCAGGAAATTTTTTTAATTGTCAGCCCTAGCTCCTTGCTTTGTAGTGGAGTACTGCCTATAGTGTAGCAAATCACTACGTAGCACCACGCTACAAATGTCGAAAGGCGTTACATGTTCACTGCATCACCCATCGCACAACGAGCATCAAAATGGAGAGCTTTTAGTGTTGCCTTCTCCCTCATTGCAACGCTGCTTGTTGCGGCTACTTCACTTGCACCGCGCGCAGCAATAGCTGACTCTGGTGAAGCGCCCTATGGAACGCCAACGCAGGCTCTACAAGCAGCTATGTCACTCGGTTCGCGCCATACATGCGTCATCACTAATGGCAATTTACTGTGCTGGGGCGATAACACTTTAGGGCAACTAGGTAACGGAAGTTTTGGCACTTCTTCAAACACAAGACCTACTTATGTAGTCGACTCGCAGGCGTCACCAACTACTCCGCTCGCGGGTGTTATCGGCGTCATTGCAGCAACAGACCATTCATGTGCTCTCATCAATACGGGAAAGGTGAAATGTTGGGGTTACGGCTGGAAAATCGGAAAATATTCATCTAGCGGAGCAGCGAGCCCTTACCCAACCTTCGTAAAGGACTCTTGGATAAACACCCAAGCACAATCGGACGCCTCTGCAGACTTGACTGGTGCAGTTGGTCTGGCAGCAAGCACCTACAACAGTTGTGCGCTCATTAATGATGGAAAAGTAAAGTGCTGGGGAGATGATACGGGTGGAGGAAAGCTCTATCGAGGAACTGGTTATGTTTTACATTGTGCGAACGATACGTTCAGCGTGTCGTGTGGTTCTGGGTCAACAAGTAATGTGCCCGTCTCAAATATCAAATCAATCGTCATGAGCAGTCAATCGGCGTGTGCAATTAAAAATGACGCCAACGGCACGCAGTTGTGTTGGGGAAACACAGATGTGTTCGGCTATACCTTCCAAGGGGAAAATAGCAAGATGTACGCCTCGAGTGCGCACTCAAGTGTCAATGGATCAAAGGCATTTTCACTTGGTCAACGCACTGGGTGCGGCCTCTTTGAAAAAGTTGCTGGACAAGCAATTTCTGTTTCTGGCGGCCAAGTGAAGTGCTGGGGAATGAATGGATCAAAGACATTGGGTCGTGGCGACACATTGCCAGACAACATCTCTGATAGGTATAACGCTGACGTTGTGCCCGGGTTGGACAATGCAATTGCGATATCTGGAGAAATGGATACATTTTGCGCGCTTCTCATTGACCGGACTGCGAAATGTTGGGGAAACAACCAACCTGCAAAAACGGGCACGGGACAATTAGGGTTCGCGAACGGTACCCCACTGCCAATGAGGGTTGGCAGCATCACTAGTGATGTACTCACTGACATTTATGCAGTTTCAGTTGGTGCTGATCACGTATGCATCATCACGGGTGTATCCGGCAACGTGAAATGCTCTGGTACCAATACAGCAGGTCAGCTTGGCGACGGATCGGTAACAGCAAAAGCGGTAATGACAGACGTGAAAGCTGTATCGGGAGATGGAAGCCTTGAGGGTGCAGGCGCGGACAAAATGCCACCTACCCTTGCTTCTGTTCCTCCTGTAGCGGTGAATACCGCAGGTACAAAAGTAATTCTTTCGTACAGTGAACTTCTGGCTTCGTCAGGGTCAATTCCAGTTGGGCAATTTGTCGTGAAAGTTGGAGGCGTATCTAAAACGATTTCGTCTGCAATTGTCAATGGTCAAACCGTTGAATTGAATATGGCTGAGCGGATTGCCCCAGGTGCAGTAGTGCGGATGGGGTATAACGACCCGACTTCTGGTGACGACACGAACATTATTGAAGACGCTTCGTTCAACGATGCTGCAACGATTTCGGAAAGAGACATTACAAACAACTCAACTACCGAAGGCGTTGCTCCTACTTTGGTTTCCGCTGCTGTCGACTCGACGGGAGAATTTTTAACTCTCACTTACAGCGAAGCGCTTGGTACGACAACCGCGCTAACAACAGCTTTTGCAGTTACATATGGTGGATCATCAAAAACCCCGACGGCAAGGTCGGTATCGGGGTCCACAGTTGTGCTCACTCTGTCTCCTCGAGTGCAACGCACCGATTCGGTCACCGTTGACTATGCGGCCCCAACTGCCGATTTAGAAACTACAAATACTGCGATTCAAGACGCAGCAGGAAATGACGCGGCTTCATTTTCTGCAACAGCCGCAGCCAATAGTTCTACCTACGACACCATTGTGCCGACTTTTGTGTCGGGGGCGATGAATGGCCTGAAGACGAAAATGATTCTTACGTTCAGCGAGGCTTTGAGCGCAACGGTTCCAACAGCTGGGCAGTTTAGATACCGGGTCAATGGTGGAAGTGCTACAACGCCAACTACTGCAGTAACAATCAGTGGTTCCACGGTCGAGGTAACCCTGAATACTGCGATAGTGGATGGAAATACCATCGAATTCACCTATACAGACTCGTCAGGTTCTAACGACGTAGCGGCTATTCAAGACACTGCAGGAAACGATGCTGCGACTATTTCTACGTTCACTACTGTTGCGAACGTTGCCGATACAACTGCTCCTGTTCAGCAGTCTGCTGTGGTCAATGCTGCGGGTACGAGTTTGACTCTGACTTATGACGAGGATCTGAATTCAACTACTGCTGCAAAAGAAGCTTTCACTGTGACAGTAGGCGGGTTGTCTCGTACGGTGTCTGCG
>JABMMV010000099.1 GCA_013205145.1 bacterium | reverse complement strand
TGGTGGCAGTCAAAAAGATAATGACTGGCGTTGGCATGATGGAACATCCACTTTTTAATACCGACCAATGCCACACCGTTTGCATAAATAGTGGAGCTGAAAACCAGAATCCGGCTACCGGCAAATTGAATGCGAAAGTTGCAATGGACGCCGAGGTGAATCGCCGATGTTGAAAGAGCGCAAGATCTATGAGTGGTTCAGCATGTCGACTCGAGCGCAGCACTACATAGGTAAGAAAAATGACAGCGCTTGCAAAACTCGCAATAATTCCCGGGCTCAACCAACCCCACTTATGGCCTTGCAATACTCCAAGTGTTAACGATGCAAGCCCAATAGTTGCGAGAGGCACCGACACCATGTCGAGTCGGGTTCCTGTACTTTGCCCTTTTGATTCGCGTAATACCTTGCGTCCGAGGAGAACCACAATGGCCACCGCAGGAACGTTAATAAAAAAAATCCAGCGCCATCCGGCAAATTCAATAACTGCCGCACCTAATGGTGGCCCTAAGCCACCTGCCAAAGCAGCAATAGAACCCCATACCCCAATAGCCAAACTTCTTTTTTCCGCAGGAAACTCGGGCAAAGCCAATGCAATAGAAGTGGGAATCATCAGCGCACCGCCAATGCTTTGAATACACCGTGCAAAAATGAGTACCCCTACACCTGATGCGAGGCCGGCACCCATGCTGCCAATAGCAAACAAACTAATTCCAAACAGAAAAACTTTTTTACGTCCAAATAGATCTGCAACACGACCTGCTAACAACAAAAGTGAAGCGGTGCCAATGGAGTAACTCGTTAATGCCCACGCCAGTGTTGTACGAGCAACATTGGGAAAATCTTGTTCAATTGTAGGGAAGGCAACATTTAATACGGTGGAGTCAAAGATGACAAAAAACTGGCCAAATGAGGTAAGCAGTAATGCATACCAAGCACGACGCGGGATGACCGAAGAAGGAACGGCCCCCACCGCTGCGTTGTTCATTCGCTCATCTTTACCGACGAGGTGCGCTTCAAGCGCAGTGGAGAATAGCTCTAAACTGTGTGGACGAGTTCTTCAACAGGTGTCAGCACACCGGTATAGAACTCACCAAACTCTGCATAAATTGCTGAAGCCTTGTCGAATCGCATCGTGTAAACAACTTCTTTGAGATCATCTGGATGCACTGCAAACAAAGTGACTCCCCACTCAAAAGCATCGAGGCCAGTGGATCCAGTGACTAATTGCGTTACACGCGGGCCAAACTTGCGACCACTCACACCATGCTCTTGCATATGCGCATGGCGCTCTTCAAATGGCAAGGTGAACCAATTCTCGTCTGCATTGCGGCGCTTCGACATGGGGTAGAAACAAAAAGCATTTTTTCCTGGCACAGGAATTTTTGGATACAAACGTGCATCGAGCATTTCTTGTGGCACACCAATGGCGTACTCACTCACTTCAGTGAGAGACACATAAGAATCGACTACTGCTAATCCCGCAGCTTGAATGGCCGACTGAAACGAACGCAATTCACGCATATCGGAAGCCAGTGCCATAAACGCCATATCGCACTTGTGGCCAAGCATGGAAACCGTAATAACAGTGAGGCCTTTTGCTTCAGCGGCTTTCACTGCATGCACAGTTGCTTCACGGTCGAATTGGGCTTCTGGCTTACAAAATAAATGCAGCACTGCCATTCCGATAGAGGGTGACATTGGCTCGCTTGGGGTCACTGAGGTCATGAGTACAGGTTACCTGTTTGCCGCAATGATGGCTTGTGCTGCGCGATCTGCCGCGCCTGCACTTGCCCACAAGAAAAACGAGGGCTCCACCAATTCCAGTTCCATTAATTGCGGTTCTCCATTATTTTGTGGAATGAGGTCAACTCGCGCATACAACGGCATTGCCCCAAATTTTTCTTCCACACACCGCAAAACCTGCACTGCGGTTTCTTGCTCTGCCCCAGATGCAATGCGCTCTCCTACATCTTCGGCGGCATACAGCCCATTCGACATATCGGGTCGATGTTGCAAAATTGCACCTTTACGAAATGCGTGACTAAACACACCATTCAAATACACCAGGCCAGTTTCACCCGCCCCATCAATTGCATGCTGATATTCCTGCACCATCGCTGTTGCGCCACTTTCCACAATGCGCGCAATGTGTGCAGTGACTGCAGTCATTTCTTGAGCCACATCGCGATACCGGAACGTGTCGTGTGAGCCGGCAGAAATACTTGGCTTTATAACTACATCCATAGCGGGTTTCGTGATTTGAATTTCTGTGGCACTCATAACAAATTGTGTTGGCACAACCGCTACGCCAGCAGCACTCAATTCACCAAGATATTTTTTGTCGCTGTTCCATTCCACTACTTCCATAGAGTTACACACCCTGGTGAGTTGCGATACCCGCTGTAGCCATTGCAAAAATTCATTGCGGCGCAAGTGGTAGTCCCATGTGCTGCGCAATACGAGCAACGAGTACTGCGACCAGTCAACAGATGCATCGTGCCAGTCCACAAAATGAAACTGGGTGCCGGCTCTTTCGAGCGCGGCACCCAGTAACGGTAAATCGGTATCTAGTTCACGTGCGACTGCGGCGGTAACGAGACCAATCACAATGCGCTACAAACTTTTATTCTCAGTAATCTTCCATGCCTCCACCCGACATTCCGGATGATGCTTCAGGCTTATCGGCAATAACGCACTCTGTGGTGAGGAAAAGAGCAGCAATTGAGGCTGCGTTCTGCAATGCAGAGCGCGTTACTTTTGCTGCGTCAATAACACCGAGCTTGACGAGGTCTTCGTACACGCCGGTTGCTGCGTTTAAGCCTTCGTTGCCCTTCAGCGACTTGACTTTTTCTACAACAACGCCACCTTCCATGCCAGCATTTTCAGCAATTTGCTTCAATGGGCCTTCGAGTGAGCGACCAACCAAACGAGCACCAGTTGCTTCGTCACCGGTGAGCTTGTCGGCTACTGCATAAACAGCTGCTTGTGCACGAAGAAGTGCAACGCCACCGCCAGGCACAACGCCTTCTTCAATTGCGGCTTTTGTGGTGCTTACTGCGTCTTCAATGCGGTGCTTCTTTTCTTTGAGCTCCACTTCAGTTGCAGCGCCAACTTTGAGAACTGCAACGCCACCCGACAACTTTGCCAAGCGCTCTTGCAGTTTTTCACGGTCGTAATCGGAATCGGTGTTGTCGATTTCGGCTTTGATTTGGCTAATGCGACCCTTGATGTCGTCT
>JABMMV010000098.1 GCA_013205145.1 bacterium | reverse complement strand
CGAACTCATTTCACGTTAGGAACTACAGAATATTACATTTCTTATAGGACTACTTACCAAATACTTGATCTAAATAGTCATTGTGGAAAGTTCGTTGCGGATCAAGTTTGTCTCTGACCGCCAGGAACTCTGCCCACCGAGGGTACAGACGACTCAACTGCTCATTTGAGAGGAAGTGCATTTTCCCCCAATGGGGTCGTCCTTCATACTTCGCCATAATTTCAGCGACCGAAGCAAAGTACGGACCGTAGTCGCAGCCTTTATACATATGAACCGCAATGTAGGCCGACTGCCTCGCATGAGCCGTAGACAAAACGTTGTCGTCACCTGCTGTAAAACGAACTTCAACGGGAAAACTCACCTTGTAGTTCTTCTCGAAGATGACGCGTTCCATATCTTCAATTGCCGAGCGACAGTGCTCGTAGGGAATGGCATATTCCATTTCAACGAATTTAACTTTTCGCTCAGATGCGAACACGCGGAAACTTTCATCTACGTAGCTGGTGCTTCCTGAACCAGGAAGTGCCGTCGCCAACCTCGGAATAAGAGCTGGGAAAAGTTTGCCAAGTCTGCACACCATTCCGAACGCGGTGTTCTCCATAAAAGATTTCTGCCACCACTTCTTCAAAGACGGAATTGGCGCAAGAGGCAAATCTGTTCGGTTATTTTGTTTCGTCAAAGCCCACTTCGTATGCGGTATCCAAAAGAACTCAAAGTGATCGTTGCGAGAGACAAGATCTTCCAAATTGTCGAGTACAAAAGAAAGCCGCATCGGCTTCTCTTCCACATGCAGAGCAAACTTGGGAACAGTACGAATTTTCACATGCCCAATGACGCCGAGTGCACCCACGCCCACACGAACAAAATGTAGGAGTGCATCTTCTTCATTAATCTCCACGATGTTTCCTTGGCCATCAACCAAGGTGAGACCCACCACCTGCTGGGCCAAACCGCCTATATGCACACCCGTGCCATGGGTTCCTGTTGAAATTGCCCCAGAGACTGTCTGATAGGAAATGTCGCCCAGATTCTGCAGAGCCCGACCCTGAAGGAACAGGTATTCGTTGAGAGCACTCAGAGTAATTCCAGCCTCTACCTCGACCACGCCGTCTTCATTGGGCCCAGAAACGACACGGCACATATGAGAGAGGTCAAGGAGAACACCTTGCGCTACAGCAGCACCGGTAAAGCTATGCCCTGAGCCGATTACCTTGACCTTCCGCCCTTGAGCACTCGCCTCACCCACGGCAGCAGCAATTTCTCCAAGGCTTTTCGGCTTCACCCAAGTCTGTGGAGTCGCTCTTTGGTTACCCGCCCAGTTGGTCCACGTTTTGCCCATTGTCATACCTCGAAATCAACAGTAGCAGGGGAAAAATTACCTATCTCTTTGACGCACATATTCCAACTCGCACCTAGATGAGCCCTATGATTTACGGTAGAGGAAGAGAAAAGTTTGAATCGTGCTCAATCACGGTCTCAACGGGAGGCAATCATGACAACACTTGATCACGACCCAGGCGTATCACATTCACGTGGACCCAAAGTTCAGGAAATCTTAAAGACCGATACGCGTCCGGTACCAAAGGCCCTCACTGAATTCGCCAGCCCGTACGTTGGTTCAGAAGATGTTAAAAAGGCTCGCTACACGTCACAGGCTTTCGCAGATCTTGAAAAAGAGTTCATGTGGTCAAAGACCTGGCAGTTCGCCTGCTTAGAAGCGGAAATTATGGAGCCCGGTTCTCACGTGGTCTACGACGTTGCCGATGAGTCTCTCATTGTTACTCGCGGTAACGACGGCGTAGTGCGCGCGTTACATAACGCATGCCTCCACCGCAGCACCCGTCTCAAAGATGAAGACGGCACTGTTGCCTCTTTCGTGTGCCCCTTCCACGGTTGGGAATGGGATGTTCAAGGCGACCTCAAAAATATTCCCGGAGAATGGGACTTCCCACAAATCGTTCACGGCAGCAAGCCAACATGCCTCCCCCAAGCAAAAGTTGCCCTTTGGGACGGTCTCGTATTCGTCAACATGGATCCAAACTGCGAGCCTTTCGAAAAAGTTGCATCAACTCTCATTGAACACTTCAAAGACTTCCCACTCTCCAAGCGTTACAAGGCATTCCATGCTGTGAAGGAAGTTCCAGCTAACTGGAAAGTTGTTATGGAAGCTTTCAGCGAGGGCTACCACGTCATCGCGACCCACCCGCAAATCAAGCCTTTCTGTGGCGATGAAAACAGTGAGTACTCCATCTATCCAGAGTCGCCGTTTGTTTCTCGCTTCTTCAACCCCTTTGGCGTACAAAGCCCACACATCGTTGAACAACTCACCGAGCAAACAGTTGCCGCAGAATTCGTTGCGTTCTCCAGTCGCTCGCGCGGTTATTCAGACCAGAGCCAAGTGCTGCCACCAGACGGCATTCAAGCTCGTGCATACGTTGCAGCAACCTTCCGTGAGCGCATGTCGGGTATGTTCCGCGCCGACCTCGAGTCCTATACCGACGCAGAAATTATTGATGCAATTCTGTATCACCTCTTCCCCGCCTTTGCCCCATGGGCAGGTATTGGTCAACCACTCATGTACCGCTGGCGTCCTGGCCGCACACCAGACTCCTGCTTCATGGATGTTTACCGCATGGCTCCATTGCCAGATGGTGAAGACATTCCAGAGCCAGCAGTAACTACAAAGTTGCGCTTAGATCAAGCATGGAAAGAAGCACCCGGCATGGCGGGCCTTGCCGATGTGTTTGAGCAAGACATGTCGAACTTCAGTTT
>JABMMV010000097.1 GCA_013205145.1 bacterium | reverse complement strand
TTAATAACGACAATTACATCGAGCCTTTTGTGCCGGGTTTCTTTGGCACATGGGAAATGGCTATTGAAAAGTTTCCCGACAGCTTCACGCCGGAACTTCTTGCCCTGATGCCAAAATATGTTGCGGGTTTGCGCGACATTATGCGCGAAATGGGGAATCGACCATTGACCCTCATTCACGGTGATGTGCGCATGGACAATGCAATGTTTGGAAACGGTAAGCCAGGCCTGTTGCCAGTGGTGATGATTGACTGGCAAAACGTCATGGTGTCAACCCCGATGCAAGATATGGCATGGATGCTTGGTACCAGTGTGACCACCAAGGTGCGCCGGCAATACGAAGAAGAGTTTTTGCAGTATTACGTTGATGAAGTCAATGCCGCAGGTATTACTGACTATTCCCTTGAGCAAGCACGTGATGACTATGGTATTTCGTTGCTGTTTATTTTTAACTACACCATGATTATGGCTGGCGCATTTGACCCAGCAAATGAACGGGGTCGTATGATGGCGCAAGAAGGTTTACGGCGTGCCATTGCGTCGTGCACCGATCGCAATCTTTTCTCACGCATACCGGGGTAGTACATGGGTCAATTAGACGGAACCGTTGCCATAGTGACGGGAGCAGGTAGGGGCATTGGAAAAGCTTTTGCCAAGGTGTATGCCCGTGAAGGTGCTCGTGTGGCTGTGGTGTCGCGCACACAAAGCACGCTCGACGGCGTGGTTGCTGAAATTCAAAGCGAAGGCGGCGAGGCCATTGGTATTGCGTGCGATGTGGGCGTGCGTGAGCAGGTGTTTAGTGCCGTAGAGCAAACGCTCAGCGCATTTGGCACCGTAGATATTTTGGTGAACAACGCTCAGGGCTTTGGTACGCAAAGTGCGCCGCGGTCGTCAACCAAGTTCATGACCGTTGAGGAATACCCCGACGATGAAATTGAATACATCTTTCGCACGGGTGCGATGTCGACCCTGTGGGGAATGCAAGCGGTGTTTCCGACCATGAAGGCCAAAGGCTGGGGCAAGATTATTAACTTCTCTTCCACCTCGGGCATTTTGGGCACCACGGGAAATACGGCCTACAACATGACCAAAGAAGCAGTGCGATCGTTGTCGCGTACGGCGGCCAATGAGTGGGGTCAGTACGGCATTAATGTGAACATCATTAGCCCTACGTTGCGCACCGATGCGTTTGAAGCGTGGGAAGTAGACCGCCCCGAGTTTGTGAAGGCTTTGCGCGAAAACTTGCCCATGCGCCGCTTGGGTGACCCCGAAGTAGATGGCGGGCCACTTGCGGTGTTTTTAGCAAGCCACGGCAGTGACTACATCACCGGTATGACGTTCATGTTGAACGGCGGAAAGATGATGCCGTGAGTGGGCCTGGTGAAGCGATGCAAAGTGACTTACTGAATAGTTTCGATCGCTTTGGCGAGGCATTTCAACAAGACCCGTATCCGTTTTACGATGCAATGCGTGTGGCTTCGCCTGCGTGGTTTCATGCGCCGTCGAACATGTATTTCATTACTAGCTATGAACATGTGAACGCAGTGGTGAAGAACCCCACCGTGTTTTCTTCCGAGTATGGCGTGTCGGCTAACGAGCCACCCCAACCACACATTGCCGAACAAATTGCCGAGATTAAGAAAAAGGGTTGGGTGCGCCCCGCAACACTCATGACCGTTGACCCGCCAAACCACGCGCGGTACCGCGCAACGGTGGCCAAGGCATTTAATGCTCGTGTTATTGCAGCCTTGCGCCCGGCGCTAGAGGTAATTGTTGAAGAAGCATTAGATGCGCTGGACTATTCGCAGCCCGTAGACGTGAAGCATCTGTTTTCTGAGCCGGTGCCGGTGAAAGTCATTATTAAGGCTTTGAACATGCCCATTGAAGATGCGGCGAACGTGAAGCGCTGGAGCGACGACACCACCGCGGGCATTGGTTCGCGTTTGTCAGACGAACGAGCTATTGAAGCCGCCCATGGTGTGGTGGAACTGCAGCAGTTTATGCACGATGAAATTCAAAAGCGCATAGCGAACCCCACCGATGATGTCATCAGCATGCTGGTGAAAGCCGACCTTCCGTTGCCCGAGCCCGATGCAGACGGCAACACCACGCGCAAGCTCACTTTGGAAGAAGCGATGGGCATTTTGCAGGCGCTCGTAGGCGCGGGCAATGAAACCACTACGAAGTCATTCAGCGCAATGTTGGTTGACCTTGCCACTCACCCTGCCGAATGGGAAGCGTTGAAGGCCGACCCCGACCGTGCGGCATTGGTGGTGGAAGAGTCGTTGCGATTGTCGACACCAAGCCAGGGGCTATTCCGTGTCGCAAAGGTTGATGCTGAAGTGGGGGGAGTGCCCATTCCTGCAGGGTCGAAGATCTTCCTGGCATACACCGCAGCAAACCGCGACCCATTGAAGTTTCCCGAACCCAATGCGTTTATTCCCGACCGCGAAAACGTGCGTGACCACATGGCCTTTGGCGGGGGAGTGCACTTTTGTATTGGTGCACCGTTGTCGCGTTTAGAGAGCGTCATTGCGCTCGAGAAATTTGCGCAGCGTTGGAACGCGATGGAAGTGACCGATGCGAAAGGCAACCCTGAAGAGTGGCCTTTGCGCTACGAACCAAGTTTTGT
>JABMMV010000096.1 GCA_013205145.1 bacterium | reverse complement strand
GAGAAGCTCAATGCGATGACCTCAGAATTAGTGAGTGCGCTGCACCATACTCTCGACGAAATCTCTGTAGACCCGCGCACCCGTGTGGTTGTACTCACAGGCGCTGGCAAGGGATTCTGTGCAGGGCTAGACCTCACCGGTTACGGCGTTGCACCCGGAATGCCGCACACCGGAAAAGTGGAATCGGGGTTCGCAACACAGAAACACATTGCGTCGCTCATTCCGCATATGCGATCTATTCCGCAACCAATAATTGCCGCCGTCAATGGGGCGGCTGCAGGCGGCGGCTTTGCTCTCGTACTCGGCTCAGATATTCGTCTTGCCTCAACATCTGCCAAGTTCAATGCAGCATTCATTCGCATTGGTCTTTCTGCGTGCGACATCGGCACTAGCTGGCTCTTGCCACGGCTCATTGGTGCCGCTCGCGCCCAAGAGCTCATGCTGACGGGTCGTATTTTCCTTGCTGAGGAAGCCGAGCGCATCGGGCTCACTTTAGAAACTGTTGAACCAGAACAATTGCTTGGACGCGCATTTTCAAAAGCTCGAGAAATCATGCTCAATTCGCCCATCGGCGTTGCTTTAACGAAAGAGGGCATGTGGAGTGCTCTCGAGATTCCCGGCATGCAGGCAGCTATTGACCTTGAAAATCGCCAGCAGATTATGGCCACGTTTTCTGAAGATGCCACTGAAACATGGAAAGCATTCGCCGAGAAACGTTTGCCACAATACAAACCCGCCTAACATCAACCGATCTTGGCCAGCGTAATTTTCATCATTGAAGTGCGTGTTCGCACTAAAGCAATGATCGCGAAAACAACCGCCAGCGAAATTACGATTGCATAGGTAGCCATTGGCATTGCTCTTCCCACGCTCAAAAGATAGGTATCGGGCAACACATAACCAACAAGTGTGAGAGCCCCCCACTTTGCGGAATCTTTGCGGTGACGAGCAGCAAGTGTCTGAACTAGACGAGCAGAGCTCAATCCGTAGATAACTGAAGATGTGGTTTCAATTGCTGCGAACCACCAGATATTGACCCCGTAGCCCACCAGCCATATCTCAACAGCCAAAATGCGCATGCCCGCCCACAACATGACCAACGCCACCCACAACCGACTAAAAATTGTTTGTCGTGCTATACGAGCCATCTTGCGAGACACGGTACAGTCTGGAAGTGCGTAAAAAAGTCTCTGTCCTCGTGACAGAAACCCGTGGAGATCTTTCCATTCACGCATTAACCGTGACAGGAATATTGGCTGGCATGGCCGCCCTAGTGGCGGTTCTCGACAATGCACCAACAAGTGCTGTTGTCTGGCTCATCGTTGCGCTTGTCATTGACGGCATCGATGGCCCCATTGCCCGCAAATGGCTTTCCAACTCTGAGGTACCCCGCTTCGATGGCTACATCCTCGATTTAGTAATTGACTATGTCACCTGCGTCATCGTGCCCGCAGCATTCATGTGGCAATTCGACATTGTTAGCCATGGCAACCTCGGCAAAATTGCCATTGCATCAGTTATCGGTTCGTCGGCTCTGTGGTTTAGTCAAACTGAAATTGAATCAAGCGATCATTACTTTCGTGGTTTCCCAGCAGCATGGAACATGGTCATTCCGACTCTTTGGCTTCTTGACGCTGGGTCAAGTGTCAATATCTCCGTCACCCTCTTGCTCTCAGTTCTCACATTGAGCAACATTGAGTTCGCACATACCATCAAAGTGAAGCGCCTTCGCAAAGTTAATGTCTCTGCCATGACCATATGGGTCATTGCTGTATTAGTCATTTCGTTTCAAACTACCGATGTGAATCTCACCGAGAAGCTCATACTCTTCATCGGGCCTCTCGCCGTTCTCGGTATTGCTGTCGACCGAGCGTTTCAGCAGCACCGTTCGCTTCGAGTTTCGCTTCTCTAAGAGCCAAATTCCATTTGAACTTTTTTCCACTCATGAGCCATTTGAATGAGCTCGCCCCCAGACAGCGCGGGAAGATTTACATGACGTACTTCAGTGACCAACTTGAAGTCCTGTGGACGATGCTTACTGAAGTACTCAGCGAATTCTTCAACAATGCTCGACTTGCCAGACCCATGGCCTACCAACATGACATCTGACGCACCCGATAAAACTGCTGACAAGTATTTGTAATACTCAGTGCTTCCTTGGTCGCTGCGATGCCCATGGTGTTCTTGTGCTTGACGAACATGGTGGTGTTCAACGCCTTCATCGGGACGGCGCAAATGCATCACCTCGCGATCGTGACTGTCAGATACGTGCCAGACATCGCAGTAATCACGTGTGACCGCCGCGATGACCCATTTCCCCGTTACATCAGTAAGTGGAGTTTCATGCATGCCTGTAACGTACGCCTAAGTTTGCCTGAATCTCTCATTGTCGAAAATGGGGTATTAATGCACTCGCAACATCAGCTTGCCGTAGTGCCCGCCGTCGAGGAG
>JABMMV010000095.1 GCA_013205145.1 bacterium | reverse complement strand
CGCAATAAATTAATGACGTGTTGGGCAAGGGCCGGAGAGCCCAGAGCCGGGTATTCCACCTGTGAGAGCTCGGGAGGAAAACCGGAGTAGTCGTGAATGGTGCGTGGTTTTGGATTTGTTGTAACACACACACCTTGTGTGGTCCAGTGTGCAGAGATGACCAAAATAGCATTGGGGTAAACGAGGGTTTCTTTCAGCGACACCAGACGTTCACCGAAATCGGCCCAATCGTTGGTGAACGCATTGTTCTCAATGGCGTTCATGGGACTTCCGTGACCAAAAAAGACGGTGGGTGATGCAGCAGGCATAGACCTTGTCTAGCATCTGCTCTATGAACTTTGGCAGGCAAAAAGCACTGATGGTGGAAGAAGCGAATGCGCTTCCGGGCAGAACCGATCAGTTCATGCCGATTCCCGAAAAACATTTCGTACTCGATGCGCCCCTTGCTGAGCCGTGGCCAAGTGGAACCGAAACAGCGGTTTTTGCCTTGGGCTGTTTTTGGGGTGCTGAACGAGTGTTTTGGAAAATACCTGGTGTGTATTCCAGCGCAGTGGGTTATGCCGGTGGGTACACGCCGAACCCTGCATATGAAGAAGTGTGTTCGGGTCGCACCGGGCACACCGAAGTGGTGTTGGTTGCCTACGCACCTACACAAGTTACTTTTGAACAGCTCCTTAAAGTGTTTTGGGAAGCGCACGACCCCACACAAGGCATGCGACAGGGAAACGATGTGGGTACGCAGTACCGCAGTGCGATTTACACAACGAATGCAGGGCAGCTCAAAAGTGCGGAGCAGAGTTGCGGTGTGTATGAAGAGCAGTTGAAGGCAGCTGGTTACGGTGCAATTACCACTGAAATTGCACCTGCAGGCATCTTCTATTACGCAGAGCCGTATCACCAACAGTATTTAGCAAAGAACCCCAACGGGTATTGCGGTATTGGTGGCACCGGTGTTGCTTGCCCAATTGGTTTATCTCTTTAAGCCAAACGGCGCACAGAGTTACCAACCGTTTTTACGAATACTTTCTCCGTCGGCATCTTGAGCTCTGCCTTGCCAACGCAATGCACCTGGTGTGTGTGAGAGGTGTGCAATGAGCCCTTGCATGGGTGTTCCTTCAAGTTGTTGAATCATATTGCGTGCAGCAAAATGAGGGTCTTCACTAATGTCGGCCATGTCGTACACGGGGCCAATTGCTGCGTCGGCTTCTTCAAAGATACGTAGTACTTCTGCTTGTGGGCGCGCGGCACACCACGCAATAAGCAACTCGTTGAGTTCTTGTCGGTGATCTACGCGCAAGTTGAACGTGGCAAAGCGTGGGTCGTTGGCAACACCAAGAATGTCAAGCACGCGTGCAGCAACAGTGTCGCTAGATGCAGAGACGCCCACCCACTTGCCGTCGGAACATTCAAAGGTGCCGCGTGGAACGGTGTAAGGAATACCTGAGCCCAAACGCTGTTGTTGTTCGCCAGTGAGTTGATACACACTCAGCAGTGGGCCCATCATTTGGAAAATGGTTTCTAACAAGTTGACGTCGACTACTTGCCCCACACCTGAATGCAAAGCAACCATGGTGGCAAATGCCGCTGCGAGGCCAGTGATTTCATCGGTGAGTGCAATAGGAGGAAGTAATGGTGCACGACCCTCTTCACCGCTAATGGCAGCAAGGCCACTCATCGATTCGGCAATAGAAGCAAACCCAGCACGTTGTGCGTACGGGCCTGTTTGCCCAAAACCCGTAACGCGCACAATGACAAGTTTTGGGTTGCGAGCAAGAAGTACGTCGGGGCCTAAGCCAAGGCGCTCCAAAATGCCTGGCCGAAAATTTTCCACCAACACGTGTGCGTCATCGAGCAGCGACAACAGCACCGCAGAGTCGGCTTCGTCTTTTAAGTTGAGAGCAATGGTGCGCTTGTTGCGGTTGACCATTTTCCACCACAGCCCTGTGCCATCGCGCGGGTCGCGCCACGCCATGTTGCGTAGTGAGTCGCCGGTGTCGGGGCGTTCTACTTTAATGACATCGGCACCGAAGTCGGCAAGGTATCGCGCACAGTTTGGCCCGGCGAGAACTGTAGAAATATCAACGACGCGAATGTCGCCTAACGGCAGTTGCGTCATATGCGAATGGCTTAGTACCAGGGGCGATCGCGGCGTGCGGTGCCCGGACGTGCCCACCAGCGGCCACTGAACTTCCAAGCACTGTCGCGATTGCGCAGTGGAGATGAAACCATGCCGCCTGTTGCGGTGTTGGCTTCAATGGCAGCAATAATTGCTGCGGTCTCTTCATCGGTTGGTGCCGGTGAAATGGAAAAAGATGAAGTGGTCATGATGCTTTTCTTACAGCGGCATGTTTCCGTGTTTGCGACGAGGAAGTTCGGCGCGCTTTGTTTGCAACATCTTCAAACCAGCAATGAGCTTGATGCGCGTTTCTGCTGGGTCAATAACATCGTCGATGTAGCCACGCTCTGCAGCGTTGTATGGGTTGGCATACTTTTCTGTGTAGTCACTAATGAGTTCTGCACGACGTGCAACGGGGTCTGCTGCTTGTTGCAGCTCACGGCGGTACACAATTTCAACTGCGCCTTGGGGGCCCATTACTGCAAGCTCTGCAGTTGGCCATGCGTAGGCAAGGTCGGCGCCAATTGACTTTGAGTTCATGACCACATAAGCACCACCGTAAGCCTTACGGGTAATCATTTGAATACGTGGCACAGTGGATTCGCAATATGCGTAGAGCAATTTTGCGCCGTGACGAATGATGCCGTCGTGTTCTTGGTTCACACCAGGAAGGAAGCCAGGAACGTCAACAAAAGTGATGAGTGGAATATTGAATGCATCGCAGGTACGTACAAAACGTGCTGCTTTTTCTGATGATTCAATGTCGAGAACACCAGCAAACTCTTGTGGCTGGTTGCCAACGATGCCAACTACTTGTCCATCGAGACGTGAGAAACCGCAAGTGATGTTCTTTGCCCAGAATGGGAAGTATTCGAAGTATTCGCCGTCGTCACATACTTCACGAATAACTTTTTTCATGTCGTATGGCTGGTTTGGTGACGGAGGCAAGATGTCGCGCAACATGGGGCACAAACGATTGGGGTCGTCGGTGCTCTCTACTGCTGGCGGGTCTTCCAAGTTGTTTTGTGGAAGGAACGACAACAAGTAACGCACATCGTCGAGGCATGATTTTTCATCGGTGGAAACAAAAGTGGCAACGCCGCTCTTTGATGCGTGGCTCATTGCGCCACCGAGTTGTTCGAGTGTTACATCTTCACCAGTCACGGTTTTTACAACGTCTGGACCAGTAATAAACATATGGCTTGTTTCGCGCACCATGAAAATGAAGTCGGTCATTGCTGGTGAGTACACCGCACCACCGGCGCATGGGCCAAGAACAACAGAGATTTGTGGAACAACACCAGACGACAAAACGTTGCGGTAGAAAATGCCGCCGTAGCTGGCAAGTGAAACAACGCCTTCTTGAATACGAGCGCCCGCACCATCGTTCAAACCAACAACAGGAGCACCAACCTTTAATGCAAGGTCCATGAGCTTGTGAATTTTTTCGGCGAACACTTCACCAAGTGCTCCACCGAAAACGGTGAAGTCTTGTGAGAACACAAATATTTTGCGGCCTTCCACTGTTCCCCAACCGGTAATAACACCGTCGGTATACGGGCGCTCTTCTAAGCCTGCGGCGTGTGCGCGGTGGCGCGCAAGGAGGTCGAGTTCTTGAAAGCTGCCTGGGTCGAGGAAGTAGTCGATGCGCTCGCGGGCAAGCATCTTTCCTTTTTCGTGCTGGCGCTCAACAGAGCGAGGCGAGCCGGCGTTGTAGGCGGCCTCTTTGCGCTCACGAAGGTCTTCAATTTTGGCGGTCATCGGGTTGTCACTCACGCGTCAGACGATAGTTGGCTCGGCGGTGGTTCTCCCACCCCGTGGGCCTAACCGGCGGGGGCGAGCGGAGTAGCGGTAGTAGTAGTAACCGTTGTCACAGGTGCAATGGGGGCCACCGTGGTAGTGGTGGCAGGGTCGCCAATGGTGAGGGTGGCTGCCAAGGGGGCGAGGTCTCCGGTGGTGCTGGTGCCGTTGATTTCGATGGTCCAGTCGCCAGGGGCTTTGAGCGGGAATTCACCGTTTGCCCCTAAAAGTGCAGCCCCACGGCGGGTGAGAGGTACCCGAATGAGGTAACCGTCGTACCCGTCGGCTTTCGGGGTCATACGAATGGTGAACTCTTGAATGCGCTGAGGTTCAAAGAGTTCAATGAGTACCTGGTTTGGCCCCATAGTGGCGGGGCTCACCGAGAAACGCACGTGGAAACGGTCGTTGCGCAGGTCTTGTACGTAGGCATACACCGGGCCGCCACTGGCAGGTTTTGTGTCGAAATAAATAGGTGTGGTCGACATCATCCACGCCGTGAGACCGAGCACCACCACGCCAGCAGCGGCTTGTGAACCCACAGCGCGGCGCAGATGAGCCGCCGGGCGCATTTCCAGAGTGTTGGCCCGAGCAAGGCGAGTTCCGATAAAGAACCGAGAGGTGAACATGGCATAGGTCATGAAACCAACGGCTGCAATTTTCAGCAGCAAAATACGGCCATGGGCATTGGACAACAAGGCGAAGCCGTCGTAACGGTAGGTACTGACGATGCCAGTAAAAACAACAACAGCAATGGCTCGAGGTGCGAGTCGGCTGAACCCGCGTACCGCTTGTACGAGATCGGAGTCGCCAGAACCAATGAGAACAACTCGCACTAAGAGAACGAGTCCACCAAACCACATGGAAACAGCGAGCATGTGTACGCCGGCATTCACGTGGCCGAGCACTTCAATACGTCCACCGCTGCGGTCGAGCCCGAAGACAAGACACATGAACACGAGTGAAGCAACGCTGATTGCTTGCGTACCGGGGTCAAGAATGCGCTCGGGGTTCCACGCAACAAGACCAACGATTCCGACAAAAATGCAGCGCAGCAAAATTCCCCAACCGGGTAGTGACTCAGTAAGTTCGCGCCAGGCGTTCGGACTGAGTGATGCCGTCGCCCCTTTGCCGGTGATTTGAGCGGTAGTGAATACAAGAACGGCGAAGGTAACGAGTGCTGCAAAGATCCAGGTAATACGCAAAAAACGCTTGCATACTGGGTATTCTACACCTTCTGGCCATGCAAAAAGAATGAGTGCAAACGAGCCGAACAAGGTTCCAATGAGCACGTACGACAAGGTACGAAAAAGCCCTAACGGCCCGCCTACTCGTGGCCACGACGAAGTGCTGGCGGTTGATGCCGTACCAGGAACAACGGTGACGGGAGTTTCACCACCGGGAATGCTTGAAGTAGAGGTAGTGGGCAATGCAATTGCAGAGGTGAAGTTGTACGCGCCGCTACTGCCGTCGGGAAGTGCCCAACTCACTGTGCAGGTGCCGGCGGAAGGAACTTGGGTGAGTGGCGTGCTGACCGTTTTCACGTCGGCGCCGAGTTGTGCCGCACCGAGGTTGACAATGTTTCCATTGCAAACGAGTGAAATACCCATTTGCTCAATGTCTTTTGGGTTAGTGAAAGCGTTGACAAAAACTAACTGCAATTGAGTGGGGGCAACTGAGACCACTTCGCTGGGGGCGGGGTTAGACGACGACAAGGTGTTATCGCCAGCGGCATGGGAAATGCTCGGGAAAAAGAGGCTGACCCCGGTGGCGAGGAGGCCCCCCACAATGATGATCTTCCTCAAAAAACGACCCATGACCTCTAGACGGTAGCCAATGGAAGGCCAAGGGCCATATCACCTACTCGGTAGGCTGAATGAAATGGCCGTTCAATCGCTCTATCGACGTTACCGGCCGCGGCGCTTTAGCGAGTTGCGCGGGCAAGACCATGTGGTGCGCGCCTTGCGTAATGCGGTCATCAATGAGCGCGAGGGTCAGGCTTATCTTTTTTCTGGTCCGCGTGGAACGGGCAAGACCTCTACTGCGCGCATTTTGGCAAAAGTGCTCAACTGCGAGACCCCTGTTGAAGGCGAACCTTGTTGTACGTGCCCTTCTTGCGTGGCCGTTGAAGCGGGCACTAGTTATGACGTCATTGAGTTAGATGCTGCGAGCAACAACGGTGTCGACGACATTCGCGAGCTCATCGACCATGCAGCGCTTGGCAACCCCGGACGGCATCGTGTTTTCATTCTCGACGAAGTGCACATGTTGTCTAAGGGTGCCGAAGCTGCATTGTTG
>JABMMV010000094.1 GCA_013205145.1 bacterium | reverse complement strand
GTGTGTACCAACTCGCCGCCGGAGCACTACTTGCGGTGTTTCTTTTGCGTCGCAACGAACACTCGGGTGCGCCTTTAACAAAAATTCCTTTCCGGGTCGCTCTCACCCCACTTGCTCTCGTTGCATTTATTGCTTTGGCAATTGGCGACGGGTGGTTTTTTTCTTCATTATCGGCAAGTAATCGCGGAATATTGGCAACGGCAGTGGCGGTTGGGCTTATTTGGTTACTCGAGCCTCATTTCCCCTCGCCACTGCAACGTATTTTTTCATCCAAGCACTTCACATATCTGGGTCGCATCTCGTACGGCACGTACTTATGGCACTGGCCACTCATCGTTCTCTCCAAGCCACTCATCTTGTTGTCTCCTGTACAACTCGCACTATTTACAACTATTGGCGCCACCGCACTATCGGCACTGAGTTACGAGCTCATCGAAGCTCCCATTCGCGTGAGCAAATGCCTGCACCGCATTCCGCGCACTGTTGTTGCGGTTGGGCTTGCTCTCAGTGTTCTCACAGCAACATTGCTGGTACGGCCGTTACTCAATGGCACACCCAAGGTTCGCCAAACTACGTCAACAATTAACACTTTGGGTTTATCAACAGAAGTGCAAGCAATTCTCAGTGCAGCTCCGCCACAGACTTTCGACATGAAAAGTGCAATGCCCGCAGCGGAACTTATTCAACCCTGCACTGCTAGCGAACCCACCAAGTGCACGTTGTATACCGACACTTCAAAAGACTCAACGCCACAACATATTGTGCTGATGGGCGACAGCAATGCAGAAATGCTGATTCCTTCTTTTGTAAAACTTGCGCGCGAGAAACACTTCACATTCTCGGCACTCACTCGCTCGGGTTGCCCGTGGCAACCTGGCCTGATGTGGGCAGCACGTGATGCAACACTCATTACTCGCTGCAAAAAATCGCGTGCCGAGTGGTACAGCACACTTCTTCCAGCACTGAAACCCGACATCATCATTGTTACCAATGTCTCTAGAGATCCCGGCTCTCGACCCGATGCCTTTTACGTACCAGAAACTCCAACGCAAGATGATCTTCCTACTGTTGTTGCACAGCACACTTCAGCGGCACTCGATGCGCTATTGAAGATTGCAACAAGAGTGGCCATTCTTGAACCACTTCCCTTTGCGTCATTTGACCCCGCACAATGCTTGTCTGGGGCATCTGCTATTGCTTCGTGTGTGTACGAGGCCAACACCACACCTTTCCCCACCGAATTGATATATCGATCGGAAGCAAAAACTCGTGAGAACGTGTTCAGCGTTGACTACGACACGTTTGCCTGCCCTTACTTGCCTATTTGTGTTCCTTTCCTCGATCAACAATTTGTCTTTCGCAATCAGTTCCATCTCAGCGAACTATGGATCGCCGCTCATCAAGAAAAACTCTGGAATATCCTCATGAGTAGCGGGAAATGGTCGCAACACTCCCCAGCACGTGCGAACACCATTCAATGACCTAGCGTGAAGCGTGCCGTTTTCTTCAAAGCAATCATTTTCTAAAAATGAAGGAGTGAAAGAAAAAGGCGTAGCAAGTGGTCGTGAATTTATTCTTCTCACCACTGCACTCATGGCAAGTAGCGCACTCGCCATCGACCTCATGTTGCCGGCGTTTCCTAAGATGCGCCTCGAATACGGCATGAGCCCCGACTCATCACAGGTCAGTTGGATTGTGACGGCCTTCTTTTTGGGTTTAGCAGTTGGCCCGTGGCTCTATGGTCCGGCGTCTGACAAATATGGCCGGCGTGGTTTGTTGTTCGCGGGGCTCGCTTTATATTCCCTTGGCGGCATCCTTGCCAGCGTTGCGCCATCGTGGGGTTGGGTCATTGTCGCCCGTTTCATTTGGGGTCTCGGTGCTGCTGCAGCACGATCATTGAGCACGGCAATGATTCGCGACCGCTTTTCGGGCACCGTCATGGCGCAGTTGATGTCCACCATCACCGCTGTTTTCTTGCTCGTTCCCATTCTTGCTCCCAGCCTCGGGGCAGGCCTGTTAAAAATTGCACCATGGCGCATTGTGTTCTGGTTCCCCAGCGTTGTTGGAGTGCTGCTCATGTTGTGGGCACGTCGACTTCCTGAAACTCTGGCCATCGACAATCGCCGTCCATTTACTTGGAATGCGGTCAGCCAAGCCGGCAAGGAAGTACTTACTCATCGTCAAACAGTGAGCTTCACTCTTGCCATGACATTTCTCTTTGCGGTCATGACTACATACCTCGCGGGTTCTGAAGTGATTATTGAAGATATTTATGGCTATGGCAATTGGTTCCCGCTTATTTTTGGTGTGGTGGCGTGCTTACTGGCCGTCAACTCATTGAATAATGCCCGCATTGTTAAACGCATTGGCATTACTGCATTACTTCGTCGCATGTCACTCATTGGGCTCTTTACATCGGCAGCACTTGTTGTGGTTTCCTTCACCGGAAAAGAGCATCCGCAATTTTGGGTGTTCTACCTCGCCATCGCGTGCGTCTTGCCTATTGCCCAGGGTCTTGTACCTAATTGCAATGCAGCCGCAATGATGCCCGTACCCCACGTTGCCGGCACCGCAACGGCCATTATTGGCACATTTTCTACGGCAGGAGCGGCGCTTCTCGGCAGTGTCGCAACAAGCGCATTTAACGGAACAGTGAAGCCGTTTTCCTTCATTATTGCAATGTTCATTTTTATAGCCACAGCGTTCATCTGGTGGGGTTCAAGTGGCCAAAATGAAGGGCTAGGATCTCCCACATGACATCAGTACATAGCATCCCCGTAACAACAATTTCTGGCGCTAACACCACCTTGGGCGAATTCGCCGGGTCGGTCATGTTGGTTGTGAACGTCGCTTCACAGTGCGGCCTCACCCCACAGTACGAAGCTCTCGAGAGCCTCCACCAAACATACAAAGACAAAGGTTTTTCAGTACTTGGTTTTCCTGCCAATAACTTTGGCGCTCAAGAGCCCGGCACCGATGCTGAAATTGCAGAGTTCTGCAGCACAAAGTTCGACGTGAAGTTTCCGATGTTCTCCAAAATCAGTGTTGTCGGTGACGACAAGCATCCTTTGTACTCAGCACTCACTGCAGCTGCACCTCGTGCAGAAGGTGACCCCGACGCATTTCGTGATCGCCTCAAAGGTTTTGGCATGACGCCAAACCAAGATCCCGACGTGTTGTGGAACTTCGAGAAGTTTCTTGTGAACCGTCAAGGTGAAGTGGTGAAGCGTTTTGCTCCAACAACTACTCCCGACGACGCAGCGCTCACTGCAGCTATTGAAGCTGAACTCGCTAAATAATTTGCGCTGAGGCGTACTAAATGGTGTAGCGGTAAATATTGGTTTCGCGCTGCACAAAACCAATGCGCTGGTACAAACGGTTCGCCGCTTCGCGCGACGGACGCGATGTGAGCTCAACGGTAATGGCACCACGGCTGCGCGCTTCTGCAATTGCGGCCATGTTCAAAGCTTTCCCTACCCCATGGCCACGTGCATCAGCATCAACCACTACGTCTTCAATCCAGGCCCGCACGCCGGTGGGAATGCGAAAAGTTGCCAGGGTAAGCGCCCCAGCGATTTTTCCATTCACGCGCGCAATGAATAGAACAGATGCTTCTGAGGCAATGATTGCATTGAGATCGGCTCGGCTTGGGGGTGGGTTCGACTTCGAGAGTTGGGGAATAAGAACAGCCATTGCGTGAACAAGCTCGTCGGTTGATTCTGTTGCAATCTCAATAGTGGCGCTCATTATTTCCCTTCGTTGTCACTAACAATAGAGGGCTTTCATCTTCACAGTGAGGTCAATTTTCCTCTACTCTACGTATTGATGATTATTTCAGGCACCACACTTAGCGTTTCGGAATTTCTTGCAGCAACTGGCTGGGAAGCAAAGCCTGAGGGTTTATGCCGTGGCGAACTCTGCGTTCCTGCACCTGGGGCACTCGCCAATAGTGTTGTCAACGTCACCGTTGCTGCCGAGAAACTAGGAATGCCACTTGTTCACGATGCCTCGCACAATGTGTGGGCGCTTGGTGTTGCCACTGCAACGGGTCGCGCGCTCGCAAGTGCGAAAGCGTTTTTTCCTTCATCGCTCATCGACGCAATGGGACGTGCATTCGATTTCTCTTCACTGCGAGGTCGACGCATCATCATGGTGGCCTGGGCGAGTTGGTGAGGCTGTCGAACAGCTCTGCCCGGGTGGCAAGCACTGCACGAAGAAATTGAATCACTTGGCGTCAGCGTGGTTACTGTTGCGCTCGACATCAACCCTGCACACGCCACACCGTGGATAGAGCTTGCCAAGCCCACACATCCATCGCTCATTGACACCACGCACGTCACCGATGAACTCTTCGGGTTCATCAATGTGCCCATGGCCGTGTGGATTGACGAAAATGGAATGTTGGTGCGTCCCGCCGAAGCTGCATCTATTGAACGCAGTCCTCTGCGCGA
Source organism: bacterium (assembly GCA_013205145.1). Lineage (GTDB taxonomy): Bacteria > Actinomycetota > Acidimicrobiia > Acidimicrobiales > Ilumatobacteraceae > F1-20-MAGs119. The sequence goes on along the minus strand of JABMMV010000094.1, from coordinate 6,834 downwards.
TCGAGAAGTTCCCACCGGCCTTCCGCCACGTATTGAACAGATGTACCGCGAGGTGAAGTCGATTCCCGATGACTCAGAGGAGTACCGCTCAGCAATTCTCGATTGGGCACGCCATGGCGCAGCAAGCGAGTACGCCATGACCCCCGAACAGGTGGTTGCTGCATCACAACCTGTGTCTGGTAGCCAATCGCGTGCAGCTGCATGTTTTGCCCTGGGCGAATACCTGCATCGCACCGTCGGCCACGATGCTGCAGTGCCGTGGTGGCGCGAGGCGCACGCCTTGTACCCCGAGAATTGGACCTACAAACGCCAAGCATGGACGCTTGTGACCACTCCAGAAGGCGCCACAGAAAACGACCTCATGCAAGGCCCAAATGAGGTGTACACAGGGAACTGGCTCGACGACGTTATTGCCGCAGGCGGGGGCGGTTCCTACTCGGTTCGACCACAGTTGGAGTGAGTTGTAGATAGCGTCAACACGAATGGGAAACTCGCCCCACATCCGTTGGATCTCTGAACCCACGCTGGTGAACCCCACCGTCATCGCGGCTTTTACGGGGTGGAACGACGCCGCCGATGCTGCGTCAAGTGCAGTCCAAAACTTGGTCAAAGGTTGGGGTGCAACGGCACTTGCTGAAATTGAACCCGAGTTCTTCACAGACTTCGCCACCATTCGACCACAGGTGCGCTTATCCGATGGTCGCATACGAAACATTGTTTGGCCAGCAACAGGTTTGTGGCATGTACGTTCCGCAGGGTCCGACGTCATTCTCATTCTTGGGCCCGAACCCGCATTGCGCTGGCGCTTATTTAGCGAACAAATTGTCAGTGTCATTGAAAAATACAATGCGTCTTTATTTCTCACACTCGGTGCGCTTCTTGCCGACGTGCCCCACTCGCGTCCAGTGCAGCTCATTGGCACCGCAACCGACGACAACTTGGTAGACCGCTTCGACCTTCAACGCTCGCGCTATGAAGGACCCACCGGAATCGTCGGCGTGCTCAACGATGCGTGTTCCAAAGCGTCTATTCCTTCTGCTTCGTTATGGGCTGCCGTACCCGCATATGCCGGGCAAATTAGTTCACCGAAAGCTTCTGTTGCGCTTATGCAACGTGCGTGCGACATCATCGGCACACCTGCCCCCGTTGGCCACATGATGAGCCGTATCGATGCCTACGAACTACAACTCAATTCCATGCTCGACGATGACGACGACCTCCGCGCGTACGTCTCTCGTTTAGAAAGTATGAGTGATGCTGGCATCACCATTGAAGACGACGATGACGATTTCGATTTCGATGAAGACGATTCACAATTACAGTTCGACTTTGCAATGGACTCCGGAGATGATGCGCCAGACCCTGCCGATGCAGAAATGCTGATGGAAGAAGTTGAACAGTTCTTACGCGATCAAGACAAATAATTTAATTTTCAGGTTGGCGCCACACCGGCTGCCGTGGTGCATCAAATGTTGCACCTGTGTGTTTCCCATCAATGGCGTTAAAGGCCATCGGCCCCCACCATTGCACGCCCGCTGCTGGTGACGGCAAGTTGTCGCGTCCGAACCAACCTACGTCTGATGCTTCTAGTGGGTGTCTATTCAATGAACCACCAGTTGCGCGACATCTGAATAACAACATGTACATGCCAAAGCGCGAGAAGCCCATACGCATTCCATCGATTACGCCAAGCAGTTCGAGCACTTCACATTCAATGCCAGTTTCTTCGTGTACTTCTTTCATTGCAACTTCGGCGGGCGAATAGCCCACATCGGCCCAACCGGTGGGATACAGCCAAACGCCACTGTCGGCCCGTTTCATGAGCAGAATTTCCCCATTGTCATTACCCACAATGGCGCCCACTGCAACTTTAGGAGTGACATAACCAGGAATTCCTTCGCCAATGTTTTCCATCCACTCTTGAACAAAGTGGTCTTGCTCGCGGCGCACTTCAATGGCTTCTTCAGATGCAGCTTTAATATCGCTTGCTACGTGGAGCACTTCTTCGTATCGCTCGCGTTCATACAAACTTTGAGTAAAACCCATTCCTGTTCGCGCAATACCGGCAAGTGTTTCGCTCCACCGCAAGAGGTCACGTTGAAAGTCTTCTGGGCCAAGTTCGCTCACAATCTGAGACTACTTCGTTACGGCAAAGAGGATGGCACGTTCCACTTCGCTTTGGTGCACGGGGTCGGTCACTTTTTGCCCATCGGTGGTGCGCACATAAAACGTGTCAACCACTTCATTGCCCAGTGTTTGCACTCGAGCGTGTCGTATATCGAGCCCAGTGTCGGCAATGGTTTTTGTAATGCTGTACAAAATACCCACGCGGTCTGGGGCACGAACTTCAAGCAATGTGCTGTTTGATGATGCGGCGTTGTCAAACCTCACCGTTGGAGCAGCGGGTGCCACAGCAGTGCGCACTCGGCGCACTTTGTATGTTTCTGCACGTTCGGAGAGTCGTGCCTCAAGTGCCATTTGATTTTTCAACGCACGTTCCAAACTGTCAACAATGCGAGCCCATTCAATAGGACGATCTTTGGGGGGCAACACGCGAAATTCTGATGCAGCCATTGCAGTTTCTGCTTCACGCTCATCACTGTGTGCTTCGGCGCCCAAAACGTCTAGACCATGGAGTGCCATTACTCCAGCCACCTTGCTAAATGTTCCTGGGCGGTCGGGGCTCACAACAGTGATGGAATCTTCAGTTGTGCAAACTGCAAAACGTCCTTCGGCCATCATCTCAAGAACTTCAGCATCGGGGAAGAGTTTCCAAATAACATCACGTACGTCGCCGCCACCCAACACATGGTGCACTCGCCCGGTGAGTTCATACACCAAGCCCGCTTTCCAATCGCTCCATGCCGAGACACCAGTAGCTTTTGAATCGGCTTCTGTGAGAGCTCGCAACAGGTCGAGCGCTACTGAAGATTTAATAAGTGTGGCAACTCCGGTAATTGTTGCGTCATCACTCAGGTCTCGCCGCGTAGCAGTGTCGGCGAGTAGCAAGTGGTGTTGAATGAGGCTCGAAACAATTGCTGTGTCTTCTGGTGACAAGCCCATTCGCGGCCCGATGTAAGCAAACATCTCGATGCCCACTTCTGTATGGTCACCGGGGTAGCCCTTACCAATATCGTGAAAGAGCGCACCTAGCATTAACAAGTCGGCTCTTGACACCGTGTCAACAAGTGCAGCTGCATTTGCAACTGTTTGCCACAAATGCCGGTCGACAGTGAAGCGGTGATACGCATTACGTTGTGGCTTACTGCGAACCGGTGCCCACTCGGGTAATACCTTGGTAATGAGATCACGCTGATCTATTGCTTCAAGTACTGGTATTGCTCGCTCACCTTCCAAAAGTAGTGCCACGAGGTCAGCGCTCGCTCCGGCAGGCCACGGGTCTGGCCACACTGGAGTTTCTTCACCTAAACGATTCAACGATGCACGGTCAATGCGAGCCCCTAGTCGCGCCGCAGCTGTGGCAACACGAAGTACCAATGTTGGGTCTGTTGCAGGGTCTGCATCACTTTCTAAATGCACCTCACCCCCACGCATTTCTACTCCGGGAGCAATGCGGCGCGGTGGCTCATTGGCATTTGCGGGAGGGTCAATGCGAGCCCATGCTTCATCGGCAATCCACGCAATACGACGAGCGGCCGTAGAAACTTGTGCCATTAATGCATCGGCATCATGCGAACCAATACGCGCAGCTACGCCATCTTGATCTTCAAGACGTAAGACGTCGCCCACTCGCTGTGCATTAATGTGCAACGCAACACGTGATGTAAGCAATACTTCATTTGAACGCTTCAGTTCTTGCTTATCTCCACCTGACAACGGAAGACCAGCATCAATTGCCCACAGCAGTGCATGAATATCGCGCAAGCCACCGAGGCCCTCTTTCAGGTTTGGCTCGAGCAAGAATGCCACTTCACCTGCAGTTGCGTGCCGCTCGAGAACGCGAGCGTGCAGGTCACGTAACGAGTCGCGCCCACGCTTACGCCACCACTCACGCGCATCATTAATGCAGTCATTGGCAAGACTTTCATCGCCGGTAACAAACCTTGCTGTCACTAGCGCAGTTGCAGTATCAAGATCTGTTTCGCCAAGCTGTCGTGTCTCTTTTGGAGTGCGCACTGCATGACCAACTTTTAACCCAAGGTCCCACAACGGATACCACAGCGCAGATGCGAAGTCGTCAACTTTTTTAACGTTCTTATGCAGCAGTAAAAGATCAAGATCGCTATACGGGGCGAGCTCTCCTCGGCCATAACCACCCACAGCAATGAGTGCAATGTCTTTCGTGATGCCAGTGTTCTTCACGGCATCGTTAAACAAGGCACGCAACAATTCATCGGTGACTTCAGAAAGTGCGGCACAAAACTGCACTCCCGAGGCAGGATCAGTTTTTCCCCAAGCCGAAATGAGTTCGGTGCGCTTTGCCGAGAACTCACTTGCCGTCATCATGGTTTATCTAGTTTTCCCTCTTCACGGCGCCGTTGCAACACTTTGTGTGCTTTTGCGGCACCCCATATAACACCAGGCTCCAACAATGACTCATGAACATCGTTCCAGTGGGCTGGAGATAAGCCAAATACGTCGTCGGGCATCATTCGTGCATCCATCTCGTCGCGTACCGTCGGAGGAACCCCAAATTCCTGTAGCACACGAGTGGGAAAAGTCACCGCATTACGCAAGACCTGTAATGGGTTGATGCGCTGTTCATCGACATCTTTGCTCAGTTCTCTGAGCAACTCACCTGCAACATATGCCCGTCCTTGTTGAGCGGCAAGTTGGGCGGCAGCAACCAACTTTTCTTCTACCGCTAAGCGAGGTGTGCCGAGTTGCTGCACATACGTTTTCATTACGCACCGCACCAGCCACTCATGTGTTGCTGCATCAATAGCAGCAATGAGATCTGTGGTAGCTGATTCAAGTGTGACTGACATTAGCGGTGCTCGTATACAAGAAGACCTGCAACGGTCCACACTATTTTATAGTTGCGATGCAACGCCCGTAGCGATGCACCCGATGCATCACACACAGCCGGCACCTGGTAGCGAACAACAAATCGTGGAGCATCTTCTCCTTCTAAGAAATTCCACAACTGCGCAAGGTCGCCCGGCATCAAACGCGCCTCGTACCCCCAGAGATAAGGAAATGGTGGGTCGATGTCGAGATTTCCATAGAGACCAGCACTTGCACACATTGCATATATTGTGTCACCTGGTTCTCGCATTACATTGAACCAAGTTGCAACGCGCTCATCTTTTGCCAAACGTGAGTCGTCGTGGAGTTCACGGCCAATATCTTTACGGGGAATTGCCACCGCCATTGCTGTGTGAATAAGCGGGCTCACAATGAGCGCTGCTAGCAAAAGGTTTCTTAGCCACTTTTGGTTGGCGTATGAAACCATTGCTCCTGCAAGTGTTCCTATGGGCAACATCAAAATAATCCAATAGTGACGAAAGAACTGCCCGCCCATTGCAAATGCGGCAAATGAGATGAACAGCCACGTAGCCAAAATTGCCATGGTACGAAACGCCACTCGACGTGCTTCGAGAACCCCAACCAAAATGACCCCAAATAAAATGGGCAACAACAACGGCAGGGCAATAGCCAAAGTGTGCTGGAATCGCCCAAAGTCGGCATTGACCAATGCGCTACGCAGTTCAAAGCGATACATCACAATTGCGTACCACCAGCGATACCAACCGGTGAGTGCACCGTGAATCATCATTGCGCCAATTGATGTTGCAACGCCTAAAAACATTGTTGGTAAAGAAAGCCAGCCGTGTATTTTCTTCCAACGCGACATGAGCGACATTGCACCCACCGCTACTACCGCCGTCAAAAATGCATCGAAGCCACTTTGCTTAATACCAACAGCGCAACCGCCCATCACACCCGATGCATAAAGCAACCAAAAACGCGGAGCGATTTTTCCCCACACGGCCTTCATGGCAAGTGCTAGCGATACGGCGCCCACGCTGCAACTGAGCAATTCTGCGTTTGCAATAAAGCCTTCGAATTGGGGAACACTCAGTAACACGCCAACAATGAGCACAGTTCCCATGCGCGCTTTGTCGCCCACCAAAGTGCTCGCAATACTTCCGCAAGCTGCTGCACCTAAAAGACACGCTGCAATTGCCAAAAGGCGCACGCCTTCTGGGGTGCCTAAACCAATGGTGACCAAACCGCGATAGAGCACGAAGAGCCCTTGCGGACGATCGGCCCAAATATCTTTGTAAAGAACTGCCCCCCTACTCCATGCCCGCGCCATAGCAAGGGCGCCACCTTCATCGGAAGTAATGGGCGAAAAGATAAAGCGCAGCCGCATGAGCACGATGAGGGTAAAACCTGGAAGGTATGCCCACACGCGATTCAGCCACTGATACTTCTTTAGCATGCAGATTTCAACACTAATCGCCGCATGGGCTGTTTAAAGATCTTCAATGATCTTTTGGATAAGCAAAAGTGAAGAATGCGAGAGTGACCGCCACCCACAACGCAAGCGCCAGCCATACGCGTTGGAATGCAACTGCAGACCCAGCGACCCCTGCTGTTCCAGAAACAGCAATCACCATTGCAACACCCATTGCACCTCCCATTTGTCGGAAGGTCAGATTTGTTCCGTTGGCAACACCAAACTTTTCGTGGTCGATGCCCATTAACGCAGCACCCGTCAATGTTGACCATGCCAACCCGAGGCCAATTCCATATAACACCGCAAAAGGGAAATAGTGGGTGAGGTAATTTACATTCTCATCGAGAAAGACAAAGAGCCCGAGTAAACCCAGGCCACGGAGAAACATCCCCGAACTAATAATGCGT
>JABMMV010000093.1 GCA_013205145.1 bacterium | reverse complement strand
TAGCCCCGAGTTGAAGAACAACAAAGACAAGTTCCTCGCAACGGTTCCCAAAATGCAAGCGTGGATTGTTTCTCACCCACACACGTTGGTGCACGGCGACTGGCGTATGGACAACCTCATGTTTGGCGTTGAGCCCGACCACGCGCCTATGGCTGTTCTCGACTGGCAAGGCACATTGCGCTCCAAAGGCGTACAAGACCTCGCATACTTGCTCAGCCACAATATGAGCGTCACCGATCGCCGCGACAATGAGCGAGCACTCGTTGCTATGTGGCATAACGAGCTTCTGAAGAATGGTGTGAAAAACTACACCGCAGAACAAGCATGGGATGAATACCGCTCCGCAGTGATGTACCTGTGGCTGTATGCCACCGTTATTGCCGGAACCCTCGACCCATCGAACGAACGCGGCAAAGCATTCATGACCGCAATGGTGACGCGCTCAAGCACCGCCATTGGCGATCTCGACTGCATTGCGCTGCTCGATACGTTTTAAAGTATTGAGCAACCAGAACTAGTGCTTATCGGCAGTGGTATCGAGGCGATGGTTCACGTAACGTGGGCCGCTTACCCAACCGCACATCTGTGGGTCACATTCAAAGATTTCCCCGGAAATCCATTTCCCGTCTAGCCGAAATAGACCCCAACGATTTCCGTCGGTGACTTTGATGTTTCCATCAGCATCTTTTTCGTAGATAAACTTCGATACTGGATGTGTTAAACCATTCATTTCCTAAACCCCCAAATACCGATCCAGCATGTTGTGGAACCAACGGACTTTTGATTCTTGGTAGTTCGCCAAAGTAACTCCTGGCTTCACAGTGGTTTCCAGACCAATTTGCACACGTTCCATATTGAAAACGTCCTGATCGAATACTTTTCCAAGGTTTCCTAGTTCCTCAGCACTTGACCATGACTCATCAAAATCGAGCAGATGCATTTCCACTGGGTCAGGCCGTTCACCAGAAAATGGCGACATGAAGAAGCACTCCATGAGGGATTGGCGATGGTTGTCACCTAATGGGCGGAATCGGTACACAATGCGGTTATACGCACCCCATGGGTGGAAGTTAGGGAACAACGTGTAGTCAATGGCATCAAGATACTCACCATCGCACCAGTCATCTACTGCGTCACCAACAATGGGGCGCCAGCGATCGCGTGTAGCAACGGCAGCTACTTCTCGGGCAGTTTTTCCTTCAGGAACAACAACTGCAGATTCTTCATCAACACGAACATCCATCATGATGCGCATAATGTCGTTTTCGTCAACGGTGTAATTTAACAGTGGGCTCTGTAGTCCACCTGGGGTAATCACCCGACTGAAATTTCCCCACACATCAACTTGACTACTGGTATCTGCAAGGTACCCAAGAATCTGCGGATGAGTTGCATTCACGTGATACGCCTCGCTGAATGCCTCTTGCGCAATTTTCCAGTTGCAATTGAGTTTCTTAGCAACATGTGCCTGCACGTAGCGTCCACCGAGATCCCAGCGTTCAAAATGCTGCGGCAACTCTCCAAGAAAACTTTCAAATGACTGTGCGCGCGGGTCAGGGTTAATGAAAACGAAGCCTGCCCATGATCCCACTTGCACTTCTGGCAAAGAAAACTCGCTTGGGGTGACATGTTCGAAATCCCAACCGGCGGGAATTTCGGTGAGGTGGCCTTCTGTCGCCCAAGTAAAACCGTGAAATGAACAACGAATTTCACTGCACTTGCCGTCGTATTGCTTTAACTGACGACCACGATGCAAGCATGCGTTGACAAAAGATTTGATGGATCCATCAGCTTGACGAATAACTATGTACGACTTATTGCAAATTTCATAGACGATGTAATCGCCATCGTTGGGTATGTGCTCTTCGCGGCAAGCAAACTGCCACACTTTGCTCCACATGAGGTCACGTTCCATCTCATGCCATTCACGAGAAATGAAGCGCTGAATATCGACATCGGCCGAACCCAAATACGGGGCCGACTCGAGGCGCAAAACTTCTGGCACTTCGTGGCTATCGGTATCAAGAATTTGCTGGTAAGAAATTCCAGGTGCTTGACGGAAACGTGCTTCTGTAGCTGTCATACCTTAAACAATAGGCTTCAACTAGGCACTACAGCGCGTCGGACAGGTCGATCCCAGCCTGGCTGCCCGGTGGGCTTTGG
>JABMMV010000092.1 GCA_013205145.1 bacterium | reverse complement strand
CCATAAGTTCCAAAGCGCGCTCTGCTGCACCAATAGAACGCATGCAGTGATGAATGCGTCCTGGTCCGAGGCGAACCTGTGAAATTTCAAAACCACGACCTTCGCCTAAAAGAATATTGTCTTTAGGCACACGCACATCGTTGAAACGTAAATGCATGTGGCCATGTGGCGCATCGTCTTCACCGAATACATGCATTGCACCAAGTATTTCCACACCCGGAGTATTCATAGGAACAAGAATTTGTGATTGGCGACGATGCGGTGGGCCATCGGGGCTGGTCATGACCATCACAATCATAATTTTGCAGCGTGGGTCACCAGCACCTGAGATATAGAACTTCTCACCGTTAATGAGCCACTCATCACCATCGAGCACAGCAGTGGTAGCAATGTTCTTTGCATCAGACGACGCCACATCGGGTTCGGTCATGGCAAAAGCGGAGCGAATTTCACCTTGCAGCAATGGTTCAAGCCATTCTTTTTTCTGCGCTGGAGTACCTACACGCTCAAGCACTTCCATGTTGCCTGTGTCGGGAGCCGAACAGTTCAAGCACTCTGAAGCCAACGGGTTCTTACCCAACTCAGTTGCAATGTAGGCATAGTCAAGATTCGACAAACCTTCGCCAGTTTCTGCATTGGGCAAAAAGAAATTCCACAGCCCATTCGCCTTCGCTTTATCTTTCACGGATTGCAACAGTTCAAGCTGACCAGGCGCATAACCCCAATGGTCGGCACGCCCTTCGCCAAGGGTGTAATACTCCTCAGTAATAGGGTCTACCTCGTTTGCAATAAACTCTTTTACTGCTTCATATAAAGGCAACACGTGCTCTGACATTGCCAAGTTCATGGCAACGTCTGTGGCTATTCCTGAATGCATCCCCGGCTTTGGCATCTTTTCCCCTCAATAATTCCGATCGAAAACCCAAATTCCTTGGGCACATAGGAAATACTACTGATATGCGCCGAAACCTCTTAGCCGTAGCCGTAGGTAGTTTTATTACCCTGACCGGAATCATGCATTTTGCTTCTCCGAGCTTCTTTAACGACATCGTTCCCCCGTGGCTCCCCTTCAGCAACAGCTTTTGGACCTACGCCAGCGGCGTTGCCGAACTCATTGTGGGTGGGCTCATTTTGCGTCCATCAACACGCAAATGGGGAGGCTACGCGCTCATCGCGCTCCTCATTGCCGTCTACCCCGCCAACTTGTACATGACCTGGGACTGGCGCAATCGTTCCGGAGGCGAGCAATTTATTTCGTGGGCGCGCCTGCCGCTGCAATTTGTGATGATTGCTGTGGCCCTACGGATTGCGCGCAGCAGGCACAGAGTGCTCTAAGTGTGAGCACTCCGCAATGCTTCATTAATTTTTCCCGACAAGTCAGCGAAAGATGCTTCAAATCTCAATGAAGGATCTCGAGGGTACGCATATGGCACGTCAAAGGAGGCAATAACTCTGCCTGGGCGTGCGGACATTACAAGTACGCGTGTAGATAAGAAAACAGCCTCACTTATCGAGTGCGTAATAAATAATCCTGCAAATTTCTCTTGAGAAAACAACTTTAAAGTTTCTTCATTCAGATATTCGCGCGTAATTTCGTCTACCGCCCCAAATGGTTCATCAAACATCAGCAGTGGCGGTTTAAGAGTCAGTGTGCGAGCCAATGAAGCTCTCATTCTCATTCCGCCTGATAAAGCCTTTGGGTAATAATCTTCGAATCCAGTCAGCCCGACCATATCTATGGAGCGCTGAATGATCTCTGCTCTGTCACTTTTAGGGATCTTGTGTAGCTCGAGAAATAATTCAATATTTGAGCGCACTGTACGCCAGGGAAAAAGTGTGGCGTCTTGAAAGACATACCCAATGTTCGAACGATCTACTTTTACTGTTCCAGAAGTTTGTTCGAGTAGCCCAGAGGCGATACGTAAAAGAGTGGACTTACCACAACCTGAAGGCCCGACGACAGTGACAAACTCTCCTTTACTCACATCAAAGGAGACATCGGCGATTGCTTTCGTACCATCTGGAAACTCCATTGATATATTTTGAAAGGAAAGCGAAGGTTCTACTTCTAAGCTCAAGTCGTAATCCTCTTCATCATCTCACGCAGAAATGGGATGTTCTCAAATTGGTCCGGTTGAACTGAATCCCAATCAACGCCTTTTGGCCGAGGGTACTTAGTATTTGTTTCAAGAATTTCTTCCGTTGTAATGATCCAATCCAGCGGAGAGTCATGCGCAGCCATAACAACGTCACTATTTGGGACTAATTGAATTGGATGCACAGTTGTCACCAACGGTGCACCGTTTGGAATCAGACCTAGCTCACGAAAAATTCCGAGTTCAAGGTCTGCGAATCCGGCGCCCTTGCCCGTTCTTCCGCCGGCACGAGTCACTGCTACACAACCGACCACAAGAACATCCATGGGGTCCATCTCTTCGAACTGCAATGGCTTTCCATGTTTCATGGCACCTTGGGAATACATCACCTCTTCAAACGCAATTCCGTCTTTTTTCAAGCGCACTGGGTCGAGTTCGACAAATGGGTAATCTGCAACAAGTTCAGGCACAGGTGTGTAAACACGTTTGCCCTCTTGCAGTGCCAGAAGCCTCACGGGAGCCTGACCGGCATCGGGATTTGACTTGACGAGTGATGCTTCCTTCCAAAATGGAAGTGAAGACAATAAAGCAGCAGCTTTTTCTGAACCTATAAAATTAGGAATTGTGCTCACGGCCGCACCATGAACCGACCCGGTCTCTTCAAGTTCATGCCAAACACGATTACGAACGACGTCTTTACGACTGTCGCGCCCGGCCCAGCGGCCATCTTCATGATTATTCAGATGCTCGTTCATTTTAAATCGTTTCCTCAGTATTGAGTAAGAGTGCTAAAGAGAAGTGAATGTGGGTCGGTGCTCAAAGATCCGGGAGGCACCGACCCACACAACTCACTTCAGCCCGATGGCTGGATCTAGGAATTCATTAGTGAATACGTCTGCTGCTTTTACAGCTGGATCCATTGTCGTAGAACCATCAGCAGTGAAGAGTGGCTTCAAAATATCCATCACGCCCTGAATGCGTGCTTCATCAAAATCGCCAATTGTGGCGTTATCTCCGTTGCTCACGAATCCGCGCGTGGCAAATGCTTCCGTTGCTGCATCGTTGAGACCAATAGAGGTCTTCCAAAAAGCAGCTCCGAGATCTTTTGCGTTAATGCTCTCCACCAAAGTGTTTACTTCAGCTGGATCGGCAAGATAATCAACAACTGCTTGCTGCATAATTGGGACAAGCTTCTTTAAACATGGAGACAGTTCAGCAAGTTTGTCTTTAGCAACAGCAACAGTAAGTGGATAGATACCCAACCCTAATTCATTGACTGTTACGAATTTAACGGGCTTGTTCCACTCTGGAGTTTCCTTTGAAAAAGTGTAAGGCTCGCTCGATTCGTAGCCTTGGTTAAGCCACTTACCTTCGTTTGTTACGAATTTGTCTTTGTCTCCGGCATAGCCCTCGACAAAAGCATCAGATGGAATGCCTTTACCAATGAGATAACGAACGTAGGAATACTGCTTTGACGTTACGTACATTTTTGCACCCTTGTCGACTGCAGCTTTCAGATCATCAACAGTCTTGATTTCGCCGTATACCTCAGGGTCGTACATCAAACCCTGTGGATTGCTGTCAAGTGGAGCAAAAACTGCAACCGTAGGAAACTTCTTTGAAAGCAAAGTTGCGTCATCTGTATAGACATAAGCCAATTGAGGTGTCACACCTTGCACCAAGTTGCCCGCATACAAAGCGGAACTTGGTGTTGCACCATCACCTAAGCCTGGCCCGCCATCGATGATTTGCAGATCAATACCCGTTGAACCAAGCGGTCCTTTGTAAATATTCTGTGTTGCCTCACCTGCACCACCAATGAGTTGATACAAGCCATGATGTTCAACTTCTGCTAGCCAATCTTTTTGCACAATCAATGGGTTCGGGCATACGTCCGCCAATGATGTTGTGTAGTTCGCAGCGGCAAACGCCCCGGGTGCGCCAGACTCTGGCACCGTGGCATCAGCATCAGTTGTCATTGTTGCTTCCGAGTCGGCAGTTACCTCTTCGGTATCTGCAGAATCAGAACTACTTCCACATGCACTGATTGCTATCGCGAGTCCTACTAAGACTCCAATCATTTTCTTATTACGTTGCATTTGATTTTCCTTTCGGGGTTATTTGGTGAGTAGAGATTGAGTGATCACGATGCCGATGCATGCCATTTATAAGTAAGGCGTTTACCGAGAACCGTGAAGAAGAGATAGACCGAGATTCCCAGTAGAGAGGAGACGAGCAAAGTGGCATATAGGCGCTCATACTCAAGTAGTACTCGGTACTGAATCAAACGCTGTCCGAGACCAGGCTTGCCTTGCTGAAAAAACTGCTCACCTACAATTGCACCAATCACCGAGAGCCCGGCAGAGATACGAAATGCCGTGAATAGATAGGGCAATGCATTTGGCAGTGCCAACTTACGAATACGCGTTCTCCACGGGGCACCATGCAAAGTCATTAGGTCATGCATCGATGGCTCAACCGATTTCAGACCTAGAAGTAAATTTGTGGGAATAGGGAAAAATGAAATCACCACGCACACGATGCACTTAGACCCAAATCCGTAGCCAAAAGCCACTGTCATCAACGGAGATATCGCCAATATTGGGACTGCTTGAAGAGCTACAAGCACGGGGTAACTAGCTCGCTCTAACCATCCAAAGCGATACATCAAAAGTCCGAGCGACACTCCCAAGAAAACGGCAATCAGAAGACCAACTAGAGCCAATTCTGTAGTCAAAATTAAACTGGAAAGGATTTCTTCACGAGCACGAGAATTGGAAAATGCTTTGGTGAACAAACTATGAGGTGGGGGCAGCAGAAACTGCCGACTTGGCTTGAGGCGGGCACTGAATCCGTACCACACTCCGAGTAAGACGAAAACTGAGATCATCGGCGGAATCACCGTTTTCCAGCGTCCACCCATTGCATCTTGACGCCTCTTCGTCGCCCAGTTTTTTGAGGGGGTTTTCCCTGAGCGATACTCCAACATGTCTGACATGTTGCCACAGAAAGATGTCAGACATGTTTCAAAAATGAGTTTCTAACGTAAAGTAAACGTTTTGTGGACTATTCGTTCACTCAATACTTTCAATAGATGCCTAATGCAGGTTGTCTACCGTTCTGATGAGACCCAATCTCACCGCTCCCGGAACGTAATAATCCCGTGCACAGAAAACACGTTCTCCCGCTTGAGATATTCCGATGCACTCCAGCACAAGTAGAGCTGACCGCAAAGGGACATCCAACCATTCTGAAAGTTCTTTGGTTGCGTTGACCGCACCTGGAACAGCAAGATCCCAAAGAACCCTCTGGCCAGTGAGGTGAGGAACTAACTCCAACACAGAGCGACCCTTTGGCAGTTTTACATCTATGGAGGGCAGGGGCACCTCATCTATTGCCAGTCGAACCGGACTACCGTCGGCCAGCCATCTTTTAACGATTCGTAAAACTGGTGTGCCGGCTTCACATCCAAATGCGTTCGCAGATTCACTGCCCATTTTCGTTCGCTCTTCAACAAGCACTTCCACATTTGGAATAAAACCTGCTGCACTTAATACCTCTGAGAAGTCGCCAACTTGGTCGAATCGGCCAGCAAGATCTAATGCATCTTTGTTGATGAACGTTTGACTTCCTTTGCGACGATGTATGACCCCATCTCGCTCAAGTCGAACAAGTGCTTCACGCAAGGATGGCCGACTGACTCCCAACATATTTGCAAGTGTGGGCTCTCCCGGCAATGATTCATCTTTCAGCGAGGCCCGCTCGACCATCCCAAATAGGCGATCTTCCATTTCTAATCGGCCTGTCTTCTTCTTACCTTTTCGCATAACCACAGTTTTTCCTATTTAGTTTTACCCAATATGCCATTGACGGCATTGCGTAACGAGTCGATGCCCACTCCGCTCGACGCACTGACCCACATGACATCTTTTTGTGCCACTTCACAACCAGCTGCCAAATCGCGCTTTCGCGTATCACGTTTCGACGACTTCACCTTGTCGTGCTTCGTGGCAACAATGGTATGTGGAACTTCGTTTTCACGAAGGTGCTCAAGCATTTGCACATCGAGTTTGGTGGGCCCAATTTCGCCATCAACCAATACAAAAACCATTTCTAATTCTTCGCGCTCGAGCAAGTAGCCAACAATCATCTTTTCCCAACCTGCGCGAATGCGCCCTGGAACTTTGGCGTATCCATAACCTGGAAGGTCGACGATGGTTCCCTTGCTTGGTGTTTCAAACAAGTTGATGAGTTGTGTACGCCCTGGAGTGTTCGACACTTTGGCAAGTTGCTTGCGGTTAGCAAGTGCATTAATAAGTGATGACTTGCCCACATTTGAACGCCCCACAAATGCAACTTCTACAGGCGACTCGGGCAATGTAGACATGTTTGATGCCGACGTAACAAAGGCAATTTGCAGCGGCGAGGTCACCTGCTTAGTTTACGCCAGCATTTTTCGATTATTCCTGATGGCTTAACGAATAACGCCCGGCGAACGTTGCCACATCAGAGATGCGTCAAAACTCAAGGTGTAATCGGGAACAAACTCAATAACCACGCGATGAGGTGAGTCGAGGAACTTTTCAAACTCTTGTGCAGCCAGTGGGTTCTCGGGGCGAATATACGAAGCGAACTCTGGGTAGAACCAATCTTTAACATCACGGCCAGTGTGCACTATGCAGTTGCCTTTATAAGAGACCGTTTTACCGCCACCAATTTTGCTACCCGTACTGGTGATGCAAATAGATGCACGTGGGTGGCGACGAATGGCTGAAATACGTTTGCGCGTTTCAGCTGCGGTCATCCAGATTTTTCCATCTTTCGCCATGTATGCCATGACCACACCAAATGGGTCGCCTGCCTTATTGACCCACATAAAAACACATTCGCGTTGCGACGCAATAAGTTGCTCTTCAAGTTCAGGAGTGAGAGCGCAGGCACTGAGATCTTCATAGTTTTCCGACATGGGCAAAGAGTAACATCGGTATTTCCCCTATTTGACCAGTTTTCAGATGAAGTGCTCGCGTTAAAAAGTGGGCCAAACCTAGCCCATCGGCAAGAATAGAAACATGGCAGTTGCAACATCGGCTCAACAAGGCATCGTCACTCTCGACCTTGAAGGAGTTCTGGTACCTGAAATTTGGATTGCCGTCGCCGAGAGCACTGGCATTGCGGAACTCCAACGCACCACACGCGACGAGCCCAATTACGACCTCCTCATGAAAGGTCGCATTGAAATTCTCAATCAGCACGGTCTCACCATGAGTCGTATTGAAGGGGTCATTGCAGGCCTGTCTCCCCTCCCCGGAGCTGTGGAGTTTCTCGACGAATTACGCACGCGCACCCAAGTAATCATTCTTTCTGACACCTTTGAACAATTCGGTCGGCCGCTCATGAAACTGCTGAATTGGCCAACACTTTTTTGTCATCGCCTCATAGTAGAAAATGATCGCATTGTCGATTTCGAATTGCGCCAAGCCGATCAGAAGCGACACGCGGTGAATGCATTTAAAGGGCTGAACTATCGTGTAGCAGCAGCCGGCGATTCGTATAACGACACCGCAATGCTTGGTGCAGCAGATGCTGGGTTTCTCTTTCATGCGCCAAGCAATATCACCGCTGAGTTCCCGCAGTTTCCTGCGCTCAACACATACGACGAGTTATTTGCACATCTCACCGCAGCACTGAACTGCTAAAACTTTTTACGAGGGCTTGTAAGTTGACAAGAAGTTGCCCAAGCGCTCAATTGCTTCAACAAGGTCTGCAGCCCACGGCAAAGTAACAATTCGTAAGTGATCGGGAGTAGGCCAGTTAAAACCGGTTCCCTGAACTACAAGCACGCGTTCGGCACGCAGGAAATCGAGCACAAACTTGCGGTCGTCCACAATGGGGTACACCTCGGGGTCGAGACGCGGGAAAACATATAACGCACCTTTCGGCTCAACACACGTAACCCCAGGAATGCTGCGCAAAGTTTTTATTGCTGCATCACGTTGTTCCAGTAAACGCCCACCAGGAAGAACTAAATCGCGAATACTTTGACGGCCACCCAATGCTGTTTGAATTGCGTTTTGTGCTGGAACGTTGGCACAGAGTCGCATGTTGGTGAGCATGCTGACGCCTTCAATGTAACTCGCTGCGTGTCGACGTGGCCCGGTCATGACCATCCAACCTGAACGGAAGCCCGCTAGGCGATATGCCTTTGACAAACCGTTAAAGGTGATGGTGAATACATCGGGAGCAATAGCGGCGAAGGTGGTGTGTACAGCATCGTCGTACAAAATCTTGTCGTAAATTTCATCGTCCAT
>JABMMV010000091.1 GCA_013205145.1 bacterium | reverse complement strand
TCGGGTGGTGGTTGCAGATTCGCAAGGCTTCGACTGATCTCGTTGAGTCGAGCATTATCAAATTGTTCAGTACCATTCGGCGTGTTGACTTCACCATTTAAATATGTGGTCCAACGAGAAGGTATGGCTTGTATTCCATAGATTGCACCGGCTAGCGCACCTGCTACGCATGCAACCGTGTCCGTATCGTCTCCGAGGTTTACTGCTTTCACCACAGCGTCTTCGAAAGAGTTGGTGTTGCGCACAGCCCAAACGGCATCGGCAAGACAGCCCCAAATACTTCCATTATTAATTCGGCCACTAGTCGGCTGCCACTCCGGAACCAGTAAAGGTATGAAGTCTTCTGCTACATCTTCAGGTATCAATGCCAATTCTTCATCTAATGTTGCAAAAGGGTCGTTGCCCTGCACCGCACTGTGCATCATCGCAACACCCAGCCATGCGCCCCAACTAGCTGCAGGGTGTGGATGGGTCATTTTGCCTTGCTCCAGCGCAATTGATCGCAGTTCATCTGTCGAATTGTTGAGTAACGCGAGGGGAAATGCTCTCATCAGCGCACCATTAGCAGCGGTCAAACTTGGATTTGGATGGGATACATCATGTCTATTTTTAAAACTCAAAGAACGACTCGTGGTGCTACCAATGTCCTTGGCACTGTCAGCCCAACTGCGCCAGAACGACCAAAGATCATCCGGGTCAAATCCATCGCATTTCAAAATGCTGAGCGCAAGTGAAAGAGCCATTTGCGTATCATCAGTAAATTCGCCGGGCAGCCAACGGAAGGAACCCCCACCGATCATTTCACCGATACCACCATAAACGGGTGATGGAAAACATGATTTGTAGTTACCAGCAGATTGAAATTCGAAAGGTGCGCCCAGCGCATCACCAACTGCAGCGCCGACTATCAAACCAGCACATCTGTGACTTCGCCTCAAATTTGACATGGCACCTCTTTCCTTAGATTGGGACACTACTGGGTATCGGGCAAGTTGTAAATAGTGGAAATTCGAATACGAAAAAGTGTTTTCCTCAAGGCTGAGTGGCGCAGTTGCTCGTTTTGTAATTCCCACCATTCATCAAGCATGGACATAACTTTTGGGTCTATTTGCATTTTTGACATTGCTTGCTGTTTTTTCTGCTCGTCTGGCGTCATTGCTTCCAGTTTGGCATTACGCGCTTCGAGGTATTCATTGATTTCCTGCATTTCCTTTTGAGAAATCGGCGTGAGTTCTAGGCTGTCTTGCCAGCTCTCGATCTGGTCAACAATTTTTGGCTTATTGTTTTTATCCTGCCAGTCTTGCCAGCGAATTTCTGCCTGCACATCCCTATCTTTCTCGGGAAGTTTTGCAACGCTTTCCTGTATTTCCTTCAAGGCATCAGCAACCGACCTGTCCCATGTTTCTATTACATCAGAATCACTCGGAGTGTTCGACCAAAATTTGTCGACTGCCTCTTGAATCTCGGACCAAGGTTGGCCCACGTCGTATATGCGCATATTATTTACTCCTTTGTGAGGCTCTTCTTTACTTGTTGGGTGATGGTTTTCATCTCTCGCCGTGCTTTCAACCGCAATGTAATTCTGCGGGGCAGTAGCCCAAATTCTTTAAGGCGTATTTTGGTGGTCACTAAACCTCGAGCATCATCATGGACAATGTTCTATTCAACTCGTCTTTATTCTCCGGCAATGCGTAGTAATAAGTTATTGCTAAAAATGCATCTTCTGGATACTCCTCATCATCACAGCAAATCGCAGCAATGAAGCGGGCATCATTTAATTGCTTGGCGTCTGCTTTAAGGAAGCTTCCAAGTAGTGCGGCACGTTCGATGTGGGTTAATTTCACCAGAAATCGACCTTACAGGCAGTAATGGTTTAAGAATTAGCAGGCTTCAAATGGCGTTGCAGAAGCCGACGAGTTTGTGAAGACCGAGAAGAGAGACTAAATAAAAGTAAGTCCGAACTCGGAAATAGTTCCAATTGATTTCAGATGCAAAGTCCTGAAGCCGTGACTGTGTAACACACCGTATGTGTAGTGAAGTCAAAATTAAGATAGATTCCAGCTTGTGGAAGTGAACGGCTACACGATTAAACGAGGCGCGAACCTGTCTGGCGCGAACCTGACTAACGCGAACCTGACTAACGCGAACCTGTCTGCCGCGGACCTGGATGTTGGTCGTCGCAACAGCGAGTGGACACGCCGAAATCAGAATGGGCCTACGCTTTACGACCCGGTCACATGGCCCATCCCGCCTTCCTACTTTGACATGACTCCTACAAACCTGTCTGGTGCAAACCTGTCTGGTGCAAACCTG
>JABMMV010000090.1 GCA_013205145.1 bacterium | reverse complement strand
CCGTGATCTGGAGAACACCATCTATGACGTGCTCATTCAAGAGGTGCCGTTGGAAGACGCGGTGGAACCCACCGCGGTGAAGAACCTCTTTATTGTTCCGTCCAACATCAACCTGGCTGGAGCAGAAATTGAGCTCGTGTCGGCCTTTGGGCGCGAGGGTCGTTTGCGTAACGCCATTGCCCCCGTAGCCGACCAGTGGGACTACATCCTGATCGACTGCCCTCCGTCGGTGGGTTTGCTCACCGTGAACGCATTGACTGCAGCAACAGAAATCATTACGCCAGTTCAGACGGAGTACATCCCCCAGGAAGGCATTGAAATTTTGTTGAAGAACTTGCACCTCATTCGTAAGAACCTGAACCCAAGCCTCCCCGACCCCACCTTCTTGTGCGTGATGTATATGCGCAACAATTTGGCTGATCAGGTGGTGGAGGAGTTGCGCAATAAATTTGGAGAGCGTGTCTACAAGACTGTGATCCCTCGCAATGTGCGCTTGAGCGAGGCACCATCATTTGGACAACCCATCACTACCTTCGATACCGGTTCTTCTGGCGCCAAGGCGTATCGGGCAGCAGCAAAGGAGATTGTCAGTGGTTCGTAAAAGTGGATTAGGCAAAGGTCTCGGGGCCCTCATTACCGCCGACCTGGTAGAGAAAACTGAAGTGGGTGCAGCCACAGGGGTCGATGGCCCGCTCTTGCGCGATGTCCCCGTGCAGTCCATTGAGCCCAACCCCCATCAACCGCGCGTTCATTTCGATGAAAGTGCTTTGTCGGAACTCACCGATTCCATTCGGGCCATTGGCGTATTGCAACCCATCTTGGTGCGCCAAATAGCCAATGGGAAATATCAACTCATTGCCGGCGAACGGCGCTGGCGCGCAGCAACGCGGGCTGGCCTCGCCACAGTTCCTGCCGTGGTGCGCCCCACCGACGACATTGCATCGGTCGAGCAAGCACTGGTAGAGAACCTTCACCGACAAGATCTCACCCCGCTCGAAGAAGCTTCGGCGTATCAACAGTTGATGGACGACTTTGCCTTTACGCATGAAAAAATTGCCAGCCGGGTAGGGAAAAGCCGTTCGGCCATTACCAATGCGTTGCGCCTTCTTACTTTGCCCCCCAGCATTCAGCACTTGTTGGCTGATGGCCGTTTAGCTGCTGGGCACGCCAAAGCAATTTTGGGAACGCCCGACCGAGCATTCCAAGAACAGTTGGCACGCCGTGCGGTGGACGAAGGTTGGTCGGTGCGTGCAGTAGAAGAGGCGGTCCGTGAACGCCAGGGTGGAAAGCCCATTGTTGTTGATGAACCTGCTCAACCCACCGAAAAAAAGCCTACGTTGAGGCCACCAGGCTTATTGGAACTCGAAAACCTCTTGAGCGAGTTTCTTGCAACCAAGGTGACGGTAGCAATGAATGGAAAGCGCGGCCGGGTGGGTATCGATTTTGCCGACCTTGAAGATTTGGAACGGATCTACCGCAAGATGACTGAACAGGCCTAACGCGTCACAAAAAAGTCTTGATGTACAGACGAGGGTGATATCAACCTCGTCTAGAGGTTACGCACAGGCTGTGGATAAACCTAAGGATAACACGGGGAAAACCTTGTGTATACAGGGGGGATAAGCTGTGGATTACTGCGGCGTCAAAACCGATGCAATGGCTTCGGCAACTTCCGGGCCGTGCTGGGTGATGACATCGAATGGCCCAAGGCTGCACATCACTGCTGGCATCCGCGTTTCTCGCAAAATAGGAAGGCGCATACCTACACAATTCACGATGAGGTTGGGCAGCACGGCATGGAGGGAATCGGCAATGGCGTTGCTGAGCAGTTCTCCACCTGTCGAACTAAAACCGGGTACTGCATAAAAAGCAATGGTGCACGCGGGTTCGGCGTGTGCTTCGAGCCCAATATAGGTGTCGGCGTGAAAATGATTGGCGGCCAAAACGTGTGCGGCAACATCGGGCTCATCGACCAACATCACAATTTCGTGTGCATCGCGTAGTGCGCGAGAAATGAGGCGGGCCACGCCGCTGAGCCCGCCGAATTGGCCCACCACAACACGGCGCAATTTTCTTTCGTCACCTGTGGCACGAAAGCGCTCGGTGGCGCGTAGGGAAGAGATGCCCGGGCCTTCGCCGCTTTGAGAACTCAAGCGTTCGAGTGCAGCCACCGTGTCGGTACTGCAAATGCCGTCGATAGAGATGCCCGCATTTTTTTGAAACTCACTAATGGCGCGCGCTAAAAGCGGGCCAAAGATGCCATCAACACGACCACAATCGAACCCTAAACGCGAGAGCAATGATTGCAATTGTGTGACATCGTCTCCACGAAAGTTTGGTGAAGTGAGATACAACATGCGATCACCCAGTGACCATGATGCTTCAACGAGTGCGCTCCACGCTGCTATATCGCACACACCGTCGGTGCGCAGACCGCGCGATGCTTGAAACTCCACGAGAGCTTTTTCGGTGGCAACACAAAAGAAGCCCTCTTCATCGAGAGTGTGTTGAATGAAGCCACAACTACGCAACCGTCGCTGGAGATCGCGAACGGTCTCATTGCGTTGGCCAGCAGTTAGGGGGAAGGGGTCAGAAATTCTGACAGCTCCTGTAAGAGTGCGCCCTTGCCTTTTGCACCAACGAGGCGCTTCACAAGTTCGCCATTGTTGAACAACAACAATGTAGGAATACTCATGACGTTGTAACGCTGAGCAATGTCACCATGTTCATCAACGTTGAGTTTGCTGATGACAAGAGAATCTTTTTGCTCGACAGCAATTTCCGCAAGAATAGGAGCAATCATTTTGCATGGGCCACACCATTCGGCCCAGAAGTCAACAAGAATTGGTTTGCTTGAACCATTTACTGTTTCGTCGAATGTAGAACTGGTGAGAGTAACAATGCCGTCTGCCATGGGGGCTCCTTTTTTCTTCTCTGGTTGAAGTCTAGGCGGGAGAAGCGTGCTCTGACTCGAGCCAGCGCTCACAATCGATGGCTGCCATGCATCCCGACCCTGCAGCAGTAATTGCTTGACGATAGGTGTGATCTTGTACATCACCGCAGGCAAAAACGCCTGGAATATTGGTGTATGACGACCCTGGGCGAGTAGCGAGATAGCCGTTTTCTTCCATGTCGAGTACACCTGTGAAAAGGTCAGTATTCGGCTTATGGCCAATGGCAATGAAGAGACCAGACACATTCATTTGGGAACGTTCACCTGTCACCGTGTCTTCGAGCACGATGCCTTCAAGTGCGTCGGTTCCTTGCAGTTCAACAACTGCGCTATTCCATTTGAACTCAATGCGCTCATTATTTTCTGCGCGAGCACGCATAATTTTTGACGCACGCAATTCTGAACGACGATGCACGATGGTGACTTTTGAAGCGAACTTAGTGAGGAAGGTTGCCTCTTCCACCGCGCTGTCGCCGCCACCAACGACCACTATCTCTTTGCCTCGGAAAAAAAATCCATCGCATGTTGCACACGTAGAAACACCATGACCAACGAGTGCAATTTCATTGGGAAGACCTAACCACAACGACTTCGCACCGGTACTCACAATGATGGAGTCGGCGGTGAATTCTTGATCGCGTGTCCACACACGAAAAGGACGTGCAGAAAAATCAACGCGAGTGGCCTTGTCGGTGAGAAACGATGCGCCAAAGCGTGCTGCTTGTTCACGAAAACGGCTCATTAACTCTGGGCCCATAATGCCCTCGGGGAAACCAGGAAAGTTTTCTACTTCAGTGGTGAGCATGAGTTGTCCACCGGGTTGATCGGTGGTGGAAGACAGTTCACCTTCAATGATGAACGGGCTGAGATTGGCGCGAGCGGCGTAAATAGCTGCGGTGAGCCCGGCAGGCCCAGAGCCAATAATGAGGACGTGATGATGTGTTGCCATAAGAGTCTCCAAAGAGATAGTGGGGGTTAGGAATTGAGTTCGTCAGATTTACGATGTTGCTTGCGCGCAACGAGAAGACCAATGAGAAAAAAAAGACTGCCGAAAATGAGATACGAAGACCACACGGCCGTTGTGCGCGAAAAGGCGGTGTCGAGCGCGGCCTGCAGTGCCCGTGTTGTGCCAATTGAAAAGAGCACGACCATGATGACCACACCAGTGGCAACTAAAAAGCCATAGACAATGCCGCGCACCACGGTAATAACGGGGCGGGTAGTGCGGTCGCGAACAAAGCCCACCCACTTGTCGATGAAGGCGACAGTGTTGCGCGCCCAATCGGGGTCGGTGAATGGGTTAGAGAGCACGTAATCAGCCTAATGGCTAAAGGTGTTTCTCTTCGGGAACAACTATTGAGCGGGTACTTGCCACAAGATGTCGCATGTGATGGCGTTGTACACGGTGAGAGTGGGAACGCCGTTACGTACTTCCTTGGCTACGAGTGAAGGTGGATTACCCGCAATGAGGAATGTGTCGGTGGTGGAAGAAACTTCGGTACTTGCGCATGCGCGGGTATCGATACTTGAGGAAGGCGCGGCATTTTTTACTAAGGAAACTTCGGCGGGTGAATTGTTGTCACGGTTTCCCAGGCCAAGCCCTAATGCAAAAAGCCCAACGGCGGCCACGGCACTGAGCGCTATAAAGACGCGATTGGGGCGCCGCGATGCGAGCGAGACCACACTGTTGGGTTCGTTTATCTCGGCACCGACAATGTGGCCTAAGGCAACGGCAATGTGTTCATCGCGCACAGTTGGGTCGGGGGTGGTGCCTAAATGACGCAACGCAACCTCGAGTGGGCCATTGTCGGTGGGGTCAAGAGAAGGTGTGGTCATGATGATGAACCCGTGGGTGGAGACGACGGGGCACCTAAGTTTGGTTCGTCTGGAGGGGAAAGTGTTGTCGGGTCGGCCAATTTCTCGGCAAGTAGCTTTTTACCCCGGGCCAAGCGCGACCTGACGGTGCCCACAGGGACCTCAAGAACCGTTGCGATATCGGCATATTCGAGGTCTGAGATGTAGCGCAAGACCACCGCAGCACGAAATTCTTCAGGCAGAGTGCATAAGGCTTGGGCAACCCGTGAGGAGTCAACAAGGTGCTCAGCAAGAAGTGCAGTGGGGTCGACAGCATGGTCACTTGCCAATGTGTGGGCACTTGCGGCGTCATTTAACGGAACGGTTCCGCCATTTCGGCGAACACGTCGAATTTCATCGATTGCCGAATTTGTTGCAATGCGGTAGATCCAAGTGGATAGTGCGGCTTTTCCGTCGAAACGGGGGAGGCCTTTGACGATGGCAATGAGAGCATTTTGCACGGCATCGTCGGCACTTTCTCGGCTGAGCACCATGCGGTGGCACACCGAGTGGATGGCGCTGTAGTGCGCGCGCAACAACTGGTCGACTGCTGAGACATCGCCCGACTGGGCGCGTTCGAGAAGGCGCTCAGTTTCCATACGGGAAGGCTAGCCACAGACCATTCTTACGGTGCGGACGCTGAAACAAAACCGATGTCGTTGATGACACCTTGAAACGGGTTGGTGGTGGAACACTGCGGGCTGCGGGCTGCTGAACGCAGGTACACAAGGACATACTGCGAAGGTGTTGAGACGTTGAAAGTGGTTTCCCCGGGGTTGTCGCTCGCAGAACTTGTGAGGGCAGGCCCCCAACTCGCAAGTGTGCTCGGCACTGTGTCGGAATAACCGTAAACATCAATTTCCCAAGGGGCATAACCGAAATCGACAGACAGTGTTCCTGTACTGCGACCCGACAATTCGGCAACGAAACCCACGCCGTTTTTACTTCCGAAGTGATCGTTGCCGTAGCACACCGTGCGCCACTGAGTTCCCGACTTACCATCGATCAAATTGGGGAGCTGGTCATCGTTTTCAACGTTGTCATCGCCGTCGGGGTCATAACTACTCACATTGACAATGTTGACCGGCCCTGTGGCAACGGGTGTGGTTGAGGCACTTGCAACGGGTGTGGTGGAAGGCGACGACACGCTGCGCCACAACACAAAGCCAGCGAGTACAACACCAATGACCACTGCGGCCGCCAACATGGAGGTTGGTGTGATGCGGTGAGCACGCTTTTCCAAAGCCTTATTCACTGGGCGCGACGAACTTGAACTGCGAGAAGACTCGGTACGTGCAGTGGGCTTGCTGATCACTGGTTCACCAGGAATACCAGTTACTGGCATGGTGTTGCCATATGGCGGGGTTAAACCAGTTGGTGTTCCATCTAAACCAATTTCGCGCGCGGCGTAAAGTGCAGCGCGCACTGCTTCACCAGAAGGCTGTCGTTGCTCTGGGTCACGGGCCAACATTTGATGAATGATGTGCACCAACACTGGTTGCAATGTGGGGCGAATTTTTGAAATGTCGGGCGCGTCACCTTGCACGCGGGCAAGTGCAGTTTCTACATCGGTGCCGCCAACAAAGGGCACTCGACCCGCTAGGCATTCATAAAGCACAAGGCCAAGTGAGTATAAATCGGCGCGCCCGTCTAGCTTTTTGCCACTTACTTGTTCGGGCGATAAGTACTTAGCAGTACCCATCATGATGTTGTCATTAGTGAGATCAGATTCATTTCCGCTTAAAGTTTTTGCAATTCCAAAGTCGGTGAGAAGCACGCGACCGCTGAGAGTAATGAGAATATTTGCCGGCTTAATGTCGCGGTGCACAAGATCTTTTGCATGTGCTGCATCTAACGCAGTTGCCACTGCCATACCAATATGAACAGTGAGACCTGGGCTAATGCGATGCACTTTGTCAAGGAGTTCGCGCAGACTTTGCCCATTGATGTATTCCATAACAACTGCTTGACGACCAGCATCTTCTACAACGTCGTACACCGTCACGATGTTCGGTGAACTCAGTGCCGCTGATGCTTTTGCTTCGCGGCGAAAGCGTTCATTGCCTACGTGGTCGTCGTCGTGATGCGCGCGCATTACTTTGACCGCTACATCACGGTCGAGTGATGTGTCTTTTGCTAACCACACTTCCGCCATACCGCCTTGACCAATGCGACGTACTAATCGATAGCGCGCACCAATAAGTGTGTTGGGTACAAGTGAAGATGACATCGCTGTTCATCACGCTAGTTGCGCAGCGTTGCACGATTGAGGCAATGCGATGAGGAGATGCGTTTTTATTCAGCGTCGAAGAATGCAACACCGATGGTGCCGCGACCGGCATGTGCGCCGATGACCGCACCAATATCGCCAACTTCAATACTGCCAGAGTAGATCTGACGTAGTGACGAGAGGAATGCATCGGTGTCATCGCAGTCGGCTTGCAAGACGGCGAGGTCGGAAATGTTTCCGTGCTCTTTCACTTTTTCTAACAAGAATGCAAGTGCCTTCGAGCGCGTGCGCTGACGACCACCTTCTTCTACTTTGCCGTCTCGCACGTCGATAATGGGCTTAATGGATAGCGCTGATGCCAACATTCCCTTCACACCGCCAATGCGGCCACCTTTTTTGAGGTTTTCCAAGGTGTCGAGCGCACCATATACATGCACGCGATGGCTGAGTGCGGTGGCGAGTTCCGCAACTTCACTGAGGCTTGCACCTTGTGCAGCCCTGGTTGCACAAGACGTTGCAACGATGCCTTGTCCCATCGACACACTGCGAGAATCGACTACTTGCACCGGAAAGGGGTTTGCCGTGTCTTCACCCACGAGGCGGGCAGCAATTTCAGCGCTTTGCATTGTGGCCGATACGCCAGACGATAATGAGACCACGAGCACACCGGTTGCTCCTTCGCTTTGGAGGCGGCGGTAGGCAGCCTCAAACTGGCCAGGTGAGGGGGCGGCAGTTTCAGGAAGGACAGGCGAGGCAGTGCACTTTGCCCAAAACTCTTTCGGAGTGAAATCTTCACCGTCGATGTAGTCGGTGTCGCCGAAGCGAATAGTGAGGGGCACAACAACAATTTTGTGTTGTGCAATGAGGTGCTGCGGGAGGTCACAGGCGCTATCGGTAACAATGCGAATAGTCATAATGCATATACCGTAGTGCTTTATTCGGGGGTGACAAGTGCTGAAAGAGCGCGCCGCCGCCGCGAGCGCCAGTTATGCGCCCACCATGTGAGCAAAACAATAATGGCGGTAGCGCTGACCACAAGACCAAGACCCGCAAG
This sequence comes from bacterium, assembly GCA_013205145.1. Lineage (GTDB taxonomy): Bacteria > Actinomycetota > Acidimicrobiia > Acidimicrobiales > Ilumatobacteraceae > F1-20-MAGs119. The sequence continues at coordinate 13,777 of JABMMV010000090.1, read as the reverse complement.
GGCACTGACGCGGGCGGTCACTTCCAACTCCTCTGTCAGTGGGCTGTTGCCACGCGGAGTAAAAAGTTGGAAATACACCGGGAAGCGACCATTACTTCGCGCCACGACCTTCACCGCAATGTTGGTACTGGAATTGGCAGGCAGCTCAATAACTTGAGAATTTTGGGGAAAGGTGAGCTTTGCACTGCGATACCGCAGTATTACCTTCGTGGCCGTCACGCTTGAATTTTTGACTTGCAATTGAATTTCACTGTTGTGACCACTCAGGGTGAAATTGGCAGATTTTGGCAAACTCACTGAAGTGCGCACGTCAGAAATGGATGAGGAAATAGTGGCGATGTAGGCCGCACTTTGCGCAGGCGTTGCGGTGTGTGCAGCGGAGTATGCGATCAATGTGTTCCACGTGCCTATGCGCGGGTCATCTGCCAAGAGCATTGATGAAGTATTGGCAATGCGCTGTAAAAGTTTGGCAAAGGTGACTTTGAGGCCTTCTAAAGAGGTGTCTTCACTTTGGCGCAAAGTAATGGGCTGGCTTGAAGCGGGCGCAGAAGGAAGCGTTGGTTGGGAGGTAAAGGTCAGCACGGGGCTGGAATTGATGATGCGAAATAATTGACGCATCACGGCCACGTTCTTGATTTCTCCTGTTGATGAGCTGAGGAGTACTTGACGTTGCTGAACCTGTGAAGTGGCGTATGAGAGTTCTTCTCGCTGAACGATGAGCTCGGCCGATATGCGCGTGGCACGTTCCAAAGGTGTCAGTGACTCATTTTCTATGACGCGTGCATATTGGGGGTCGGTTCCATAGACCGACAGTGAGCCACCATCGGGAAGCTTGGTGAGGTACGACACCGCCGAGTCGAGTGGTGCATCAAAAGATTTTTGAGCACTCGGCGTGAGTATTACTTGCCTTGTACCTAAGTCGCGCAACAGCGTGGCTCCGGCCGTCGTGAGCGGGTGAGTAAGCACAGCAGCATCGCGCGAAGGACTTTTTTGCATGAGCGCGGTGGTGGCATCTTCACCAGCAGTGAGTTGTCGGGCAAAAAGTTCTTGCAGGCCAACATGGGCAATAGCGCTGGGGTTATAAGGCACCTGAGTTGTGGCACTCAAAGTGTGGATGCCGAGCAAATCTCGAATGTCATCAAGAAGAAGTTTGTCTTCGGTGGTTTCTGAGAGCGCTAGCGCATTAAGCAAGTCAGGTTGAAGTACGAGTAGTGAACCTTGGCCAATACCAGAAAAGACATTGGCAAATTTTTGTAGAAGCGCACGAGCATCAGCACTGAGTGTGATTGCGCCTGTAGCGGTCAGACTTGGAGGTGCAGTCACGCTGACAACGGGAAGCACGCCAAGGCGATCTTGCGGTGTCAGTACGGATGCATCATTTGCAGAAAAATGATGAATGAAAGTGGTGGTTGTGGCACGCATTTCATTGTTTGAATACACGGTAAATGTCAGTGGGTACACCCCTGATTGATTCATATACAACCCAGCTGTTGCTGACGTTTTCGTGGTGGTGGGTAACTCCACAATGAATCGGCCGGCTGAATTTCGTGTGAAGCCCAATGTGTTGAGGCGAACGCCATCGAGGGGTTCAGGAACAACCTTCTTTTCTGTGATGTCGCGGAATGCTTGGCGTGTCGCGATGCGTTTCGACAGAACAACATCAAGATCAACATTGTCTTGTGGAGTAGTAGGCTTGCCATTTTCGGTAATAGCAATAACAAAACGCATGGTGGCATTATCGAGAACAGTAAAACTCTGTTGCGTGAGACCAATGGAAACTTGTGCAACAGGAGCCGATGCTGCATACGTACCTTGCGGGAGCATGAGCGCACTCAAGCAAACAATGACAAAAGAAATAATGAGTGGCTTTAGTCGGTGCATGGGCGCTCGAGTACGTACAGCGAATAAGTCATGGGCGCAAAACCCAGTGAGTGATAGAGCGAGAGGGCTGCTTCATTGGTGGAATCTGTGTTGACCACCGCATGTTGCATACCCCGAGAACCTAACCAGTGCATCGCATCAAGCACTAACTTTCGCCCTTGGCCACCACGTTGTGCGCTTGGGTGTACTGCAAGGCGCTGAATGTAGCCGTACCGCGGTTCTGCTGGGCTGGGCGTGAACCCTGAAAGGCAATAGCCCGAGGCGCGGCGCAACCGAGATGGCGCAAGGCCACGCAAGCGATGGAATTGGGTCGCCTGTTTGGCAGCGAGCAGCGCAGGCGGGTCAATTGCCCATTCACCATGAAATGCTGCGCAGTCAATGCGTACGGCTTGAGTGCCACTGACCCGGCGAGGATGGGTTGTCGCGGGCAAGGAATTCCCACCCACAAGCGCAGCACCAAGAAGCGAGAGCTCTTGTTTCACGGAAAAACCCACAGTGGCGAGTATGTCAGCAAGTTGAGGGCTCACCGCGTTTGTCCGCACTCGTGCGAACCCACCGTGTTGTGCGGTCCCGAGCCACATTTTCACCACGTCACTGGTGATGGTTGCCTCGGGGTGATGGCCGCTGCGCAAAGTGAGTAATGCGGTGGTCGGGTCGTAGGGCCAGTTGCCAAAGAGGGGGGCAACGGGGCGAGGTTCCATAAACACACATATAACCGTAGTGGTCGGGCTTCATCTGCGTAGCCTGAAAGTCTGATGATTCCCGAACGCTTTACCCCTGTCTTAGAGGAACTTGCTCCGCTCACTGCTCGCTTTGCCGCGGCCAACAAGCGCCTGTACCTGGTGGGCGGTACGGTGCGCGATCTTTTACTGGGTCCAGCTGGCGATGTACATCTGCCCGGAGCATCACCAGACATGGATTTCGACGCCACAACGAATGCTTTACCGCACGAAATTAAGTCCATCATCGAGGGTTGGGCCGATGCGGTGTGGGCACAGGGCGAAAAATTCGGCACGATCGGCGCCAAGAAGAATGGCCGTGTTTACGAAATCACCACACACCGAGCCGAGGCGTATTCACCCGATTCGCGCAAACCCGACGTCCAATTTTCTGACGACATTGAGGCCGACCTCTCACGGCGCGACTTCACCATTAATGCAATGGCGCTTGAGCTCACGTCATCTAGTCCTGTTTTAGTTGACCCCTTCAACGGGGCAGCCGACCTGATGACAAAAGTTCTGCGCACACCTTTGTCGCCAGAAGAAAGCTTTAACGACGACCCACTGCGAATGTTGCGCGCGGCGCGCTTTCTTTCAGCACTCAATCTCACTGCGCAACCAGACCTCATTGAAGCAGTGAAAAATATGGCGCCTCGCCTCGACATTATTTCGCGCGAACGAATTCAGCACGAGCTCGACCGTCTGCTCACCACCAATCACCCCACTGCGGGGTTGTGGTTCATGGTCGACACCGGGCTTGCTGCCCAATTTTTTCCTGAGTTGCCCAACATGAGCGTGGAGCAAGACCCTATTCATCGCCACAAAGATGTACTCACGCACACGTTGGCTGTGGTGGAAAATGTGCGCCCCGATGCACACCCCACTTTTGACTTTCGCATTACTCGCCTTGCTGCTTTATTTCACGACATTGGTAAACCAAAAACGCGCGCAATTGATAAAGGAAAAGGAATCACTTTTCATCATCATGAAGTAGTTGGTGCACGAATGACACGCGATCGTTTGAAGGCACTGAAGTATTCCAGCGAAGACGTGCAGGCAATTACAGCACTTGTTGAATTGCATTTGCGCTTTCATACGTATCAAATGGGATGGACCGATTCTGCCGTGCGTCGTTACGTACGCGATGCGGGGCCACTACTGAACGAACTCAATGTGCTCACCCGTTGTGACTGCACCACACGTAATGAACGTAAAGCACTGGTGTTATCGCAGCGCATGGACGAACTTGAAAAACGCATTGCAGAGTTGATGGAAAAAGAAGAACTCGCGGCATTGCGACCCGAGCTTGACGGTGTGGAAGTGATGCAACGCCTGGGTGTTCAACCAGGGCGTGAAGTAGGCAAAGCACTCAATTTCCTGATGGAAATCCGCCTTGAAGAAGGTTTGCTGGGTGCCGAAGAAATTGGTCGCCGGCTAGATGCGTGGTGGAGCGAACAAAAAAATTAAGAACCAAGTTTGCGTGTGCGAATTGCAAGTGTTGTAGGAACAAGTGCACGCGGGGCATTCAGCGGCATCAGTTCATACAACAGATCAATAGCAAAGTTGCTGCGTTGTAACGACATGCACAGTTCACCAATAGTGAGTGCACCATCGGCTCCGTAACGGCGGCGTGCAACAGCATCGTCATTGTCAAACATCGCAGCCGCGGGGTGCTCAACCACTGCAACAAAAGATGCTTCCGATTTCAACACACGATGCACTTGTCGTAAGAGACGGTCGATGTCGTCAACAGAGTTGAGTTTGTCAACGCACAACACAAGGTCAAGCGAAGAACTTGTGACGAAGCCCATGTCGGCAAGTTCTGCTTGATGAAACTCAACGCGTACTTCTGCTGCTTCAGCGGTGCTTCGGGCAAGGGCAATTCGTTCTGCAGAATTGTCGATGGCCATGGCACGCGCTCCTGACTGCGCCATTGCTACAGAATTGGCATGCCCATAGGGCAACCCAAGCTCAAGAACACGCTTTCCCTTCACATCGCCCACCAGGCGTAATTCGGCATCATTGGCCACATGGGGGCCAAAAGTGATGGTGTGTTGAGGAGGTTCAGAAACTGCCATAGAAGAAGTGTGGCAAGAGCACCGTTGCTCATGAGGGATATGCGGTGACTATCGTTAGGGCATGAGCTTTACGGCGGGGTCATTACGAGGGGCAGGGGGTGCAGTTGACCACCGACTGGCACGCCAACACCTCATCAATGAATACCGCCGTGGCCGCCTGAGCATCGACCAAATATGTGATGCGCACCCCGAACTCATGCGCGCAGCACGGAACTTTGGGGAAGAGTCTCGGGTGAAGTGCCCCATCTGCACCGATGACCATTTGGTCTTGGTCACCTACGCCTTTGGCCCACACCTCCCATCGCATGGGCGATGCGTCACCACCCGCTCAGAAATGGCCCAAATTCAACGGCGGGCAAATGCTGGGGCGGGAACCGGCGAGTACACGGCCTATGTAGTGGAGGCGTGCCGCTTGTGTCGCTGGCATCACCTCGTTCGCATGGTGCCCATTGCCTCTCAGCGGGCAGCCTCGGCGTAACGCAAACCCTTATACTGCAGGGGTTTGGTGTCATTTCGTCAGCGAGTAACACCCTTGGCACACAATAGAGGAAATGGAATGTGCCCCTGCTTCTCGTTGTTGTGCTGTGTCTTGCCGATACGCTTTCATTTCCTTATCCACCCTGCCCCTCACGGGGCCACGGTCCGTACCGTGTCCGAAGGGAGTACATGCACATGAAACGTGCTTATGAATTAATGGTCATCATCAGTGGCGACCTCGACGATAATGCAGCGCAGTTGCAGGTGAAGGCCGTCACGGCGTCCATCAATGCAGTTGGTGCCAGCATTCACGGAAATCCCGACTGGTGGGGCAAGCGCCGTTTCGCGTACCCCATCAATAAAAAGGAAGACGGCTATTACGTCGTCTACAACCTCGAGGCTCTTGGTGGAGCTTTAAATGAAGTTGAGCGCGCGCTCCGTATTGCCGATGAAGTGGTTCGTCACAAGCTCATGCGCTTGCCCGACCACGAAGCAGCACGCCGCGGCATGATGGCCGTGAGCGCGTAGTCGGCTTTTCATTCACGAAAAGTTCCACAAACTACTTACGTAGAGGAGATACATATGTCAGAGAACTCCATCACCCTTGTCGGTAATCTCACCCGAGACCCAGAACTGCGCTTCACCACTGGTGGGCGCGGGGTGGCCTCTTTTGGCATCGCCGTTGGCCGTCGTTATCAGGTCAATGGTGAATGGCAAGAGCAAACCTCGTACTTCAATATCACGGCATGGGGCCAACTTGGCGAAAACGCAGCGGCAACCTTTACCAAAGGCACCCGCGTCATCGTTACTGGCCGCCTCGAGCAGCGTGAATTCACCACCCGTGAAGGCGATAAGCGCACGGCAATTGAAGTCGTGGCCGACGAAATCGGACCCAGCTTGCGTTGGGCAACAGCCCAAGTCGAGCGTCAATCCAGCAAAGGTGGCGATTCCGCCGCCCCACGCGAAACATCCAGCAACAATTCTCCCGACCCGTACGTGGGTGGGGAAGAAGAACCCTTCTAGAACGAAACTGTAGAGAGAAACATGACAAGTAAATCAAACAAAATCCGTATGGCGAAAGCCGCTATTCGCAAAACCGGAAAAAAGAAGCCAAACGCCATCGACACCGAGCGCGTCAAGTTTGTTGACTATAAAGACATCAACTTGTTGCAGCGCTTTATGTCTGACCGCTCTAAAATTCGTGGTCAGCGCATTGCCGGCACCACTGTTCAACAGCAGCGCGACATTGCGAGCGCAGTGAAAAACGCTCGCGAAATGGCCCTTTTGCCGTATGCCAAGCGCGTGTCTTCTACTCGTGCACCACGCGCAGGATCCGACCGTGAAGATCGTGAAGATCGTGGCGACCGCGGTAATCGTGGCGAGCGCAGTGAGCGCAGCGACAATCGCACACCTCGCGAGAGCACTGTTGCTGCCGTCGCTACAGAGAACACCGATGTTGTAGAAATCGTAACGAATGGTGAGGAAGCCTGATGTTAAAAGTCATTTTGCGTAGCGACATTAAAGGTCTCGGCAACCGTGGCGACATCGTCAATGTCGCCGACGGTCATGCCCGCAACTTCTTGTTGCCAAATGGTCACGCCATTACGGCAACCGACGGTGCAGTGGCACAAGCAGCAGCAATGCGCAAGGCACGTGCCGCTAAAGAGCGCGCCACTCGCGAAGCAGCACTTGAAGTTGCAGCGCGTTTGAACGCTGTTACTTTGTCGGTGCCCGCGAAGGCCGGTAACGAAGGTCGCTTGTTTGGTTCAGTTACTAGTGCCGACATCGTGGCTGCTGTGAAGAGCCAAACCGGTATCGAAATTGAGCGCCGCGATGTAGACATCGAAGCTCCAATTCGCACATTGGGCAAGCATTCAGTAGTGGTCTCGTTGTACCACGACGTCACGAGCACTGTCTCGGTCGATGTCGTTGCTCAATAGTTATCCACAGAACGCACTCGATACAGCACAGGCTTATCCACAAGTCTTACCCCTAGTAATCCACAAGGTATCTCAGGCAAGGTAAGGGTCGTGTCCGATACATACAACGCTTCAGCAGCACGCGTCACCGCTCGCGTACCGCCACACAACCTCGATGCCGAGGTCTCGTTACTTGGCGCCATGTTGTTGTCAAAAGACGCCATTGGTGCTTGCTCGGAACGCGGCGTTGTTCCCGGCGACTTCTATAAGCCAGCGCACCAACATATTTTCGACGCTATTCAAGCACTCACCACAATGGGCGAGCCTGTCGATGTGGTCACGGTGTCCGACAAATTGCAGCGCGCTGGCCTCATCGATACCGTCGGCGGAATCGACTATTTAGTCGACCTGCAAAACCGCACTCCTGCAGTTTCGAGCGCCGACCGCTATGCGCGCATCGTGCGCGAAACTGCTCTCTTGCGCGGCCTCATTAGCGCGGCGTCTTCTATTGCTGAAATTGCCTACAGCCAGCCCGACAATATTGAAAATGCTCTCGACCAAGCCGAGTCGCGCATTTTCGATGTAGCGCAAAACCAAGTCACCGATTCTTTAGTGCGCATTAATGACCTCATGCCAGAAACCATGACGCATCTTGAAGACATCATGGAGCGTGGCGACCCTATTACCGGCGTGCCGTCGGGCTTTAACGATCTCGACGATTTGTTGTCGGGCTTTCAACCCGGCACGCTCAACATTATTGGTGCGCGCCCAGCAATGGGTAAGAGCGCATTTGCAATGGGCATGGCCGTCAACGTAGCCACCATCACGCAGAAACCCGTTTTATTTTTCTCTTTGGAAATGGGCCGTGCCGAATTATCACAACGTATTTTGTCGAGCGAAGCGCGAGTCGATAGTGCAAAGTTGCGCAGTGGTCGTTTGAACGACGAAGACTGGCGCCGCATTGGCCGCGCCATCGGGCGCCTTTCCATTCCGTTATATATCGACGACAACTCATCGGTCACTGTGATGGAAATTCGCGCAAAGGCACGACGCATTGCTTCACAATACGACGGCATCGGCATGATTGTTATTGACTACTTGCAGCTCATGGGTAGCAACTCAGGTTCAGAAAACCGCCAGCTTGAAGTCAGTGAAATCAGTCGTAACTTAAAAATTTTGGCGCGCGATTTTAAAATTCCCGTTGTTGCACTCAGCCAGTTGAGTCGTGGTCTGGAACAACGCCAAGACAAGCGGCCCACACTGTCTGACTTGCGAGAGTCCGGCGCGTTAGAACAAGACGCCGACGTGGTGATGTTCTTGTATCGCCCGGGTGTTTACGAAGACGATCCGCAACGCAAAGCCGATGCGTATCTCAACGTGGCAAAGCACCGCGCCGGCGCAATTGGCGATGTGCGCTTAGTATTTCAAGCGAACTACACCCGCTTTGAAAACTTCACAGCAAAAGGACAATGAACCATGTTTCTTGGCGAAGATCTTTTGGCGTATCTCGTTCTCGCATTAGGTGGCGCATTGTGCGTTGGCAACATACTCGCCATCGTGAAGCCACCACCACAACCGAAGAGTGAAGAAGATCTTCCCCGTGCACCCATTGTGCGCACCGTGACCATGGCCGTTATTGGTGGCATTGCCGCTGCCTGGGCACTCGCCAGTTTGGTCAGTTAATACACGTCATTCTGTAAGACGCTGAACGTCTGCAATGTCTTGCGGCCGACCAACAGCTGTTTTGTTAGTAATCAGGTCATCGCGGCTGATGAATGGCACATCCATATTGTTAATGCGAACCATCACACGACTGGCCCATGCTTCAGCGAATTCGAGGCCATCGATAGACGTGAGAATGTCTATTCGATACGGCGGGTAGCCCAGCTGAACAACTGAATCTTCTCGTAAAAAGTCACTGACACTGATACCAACGTTTGCAAAACCAAATGCATCGAGCGCTGTAATTATTTTTGCAGCATTTGTATCGCTAGCCCATACCCAAGCATCCAGATCTCCAGTTGCTCTGGGGAAACCGTGTGCAGCGAGTGCGTATCCGCCAATGATCAGAAATTGGACGTCATGCGCGATGAATAATTCGACAAACTCGTTGAAGTCCTTGTCGAGTTCCATTGTTTTCCCCAAACATCCGTTGTCTTAATACTTCAACCACGGCAACTCGTTGTGCGATAGGAATGGTACGCCAATAATTGAGGTCATCACTCTGAGTCTGGACGGTCGACTTTGAGACAACGCGCACCATGTTGCTATTTGCTGAACGCATCTTTGTCACATGTCTATTCTATGTCTGAAAAAGGCCGTATAAATAGTAAAAGGGCGGGTGCCGAAGCACCCGCCCTTTTCTTTCTCGTGAGAGAAAGTAGTTCTTACTTAATATTCCAGAGAGCCTTGAACTGATCGGCTTGGGTCTTTGGACCCTTCCAGTTCTGGAGGCCGCCACCGTCAAGGAATGACTTAGCAACTTCTGGTGTATCAACAATGAATGTCTGCAGTGCAGCACCTGTGCGCTCTTCGGTGTATGTATCACCTAATGAGTCGAGCACCATTGCGTGAGCCATAATCCATGAGGCTTCAGCCTTAGGGTTTGAGGTCCATGCAGAGTTCGTGCCGTCAACTACTTCTTGCAAGTTTGGTGCTGAGAAGTCTCCACCAACAAGCTTCACATCTGTGATGCCAGCGGTCTTCAAAGCTGCACTTACACCTGTTGGCAAGCCACCAAAAGCGAAGAGAACGTAGTTCACATCGGTGTTCTCTTGGAGGTATGAAGCCACAGCCTGTGGAACTTTGCCACCACCGAGGTCTTCAATTGTCACAGGAATCACGTCGAAGGTGCACTTTGCACAACCAGCAGCAAGGGCTGCCTTCTGTGCATTTTCTGCAGCGACGAGAACTGGGAAGTCACGAATGTTGACCATTACGACTTTTGCTTCTGCATTGCTGTCTGCGATGATCCAAGAAGCAAATGCTTTCATAGCCATTTCTACATAGGAAGCATCACCAACAGTGGTGAGAAGGCCTTCGATACCGCCGTCAACGCCTTGTGGGGCATCTGTGGTGTAAGCCGAGGTGAACTTCACGCCTTTTGCAAGACCTGCATCGAACTGTGCTTGGTAAAGAGCAACTGGTGTACCCGAGATGGCGATGTAGTTTGCGCCCCAGTCGAGTGCTTGCTGAATACCAGGAGCTGGTTCAAAGCTCTTGACGTTGATGACCTTGAGTTCCCAGCCGAGGGTCTTGGCAATTAATGGCCAATCTTCGCCTACTTCTGGGCAGCTTGGGAGTTCGCAAGAAATCCAAGCAACTTTTTTACCGGTTGGAGGTGTTGCTGAAGCAGCAACAGTCAACGCGATATTTTCTGGAATGGTGACTGCTAATGCAGCAGCTTCTTTTGCAGCAGCAACTTCGTCAACTGCAGCACCTGCAGTGTCTTCTGTTACTGCATTGGTGTCGTCTACGACGACTTCGCCTGAGGTTTCTTCTGTTGTTGTGTCTGAGTCACTGCTACCGCAAGCGGCAGCAAAAAGACCCAAAGCGAATACAGCAGCAGCAACCCGAATGGTTGATTTACGCAATGTTTTCCCCTTTTAGTGATGGTTTGGAAGGCGTCGTTTCAGATAGTCTGAGAACGACTGTTGAACCTTACTGAGGGAAATTGGATAAACCAAGAGATCTTTAGTAGAACTTCTACAGAAATCAGCAGAAGATCACACACGCAGTTGATGTACGCTCTGAGACGTACGTCACATCATGGGGGAGAGACAACTACAGTGGCTACGACACTCCATATTCATTCGCTTTCGAAGACTTTTCCTGGCCAAGTGGCCCTGAATGATGTGGCACTCGATATTGAAGAGGGTGAAGTTCATGCTCTTGTTGGCCAGAACGGCTCGGGAAAGAGCACTCTTATTAAGATCTTGGCTGGTTTTCACCAACCGGACGCCAATTTCATTGTCACCATGCGCGGCCACGATTTTGCCATGGGCAGTGCAGCTGCAGCCCATGAAGCCGGAATTCGCTTCGTTCACCAAGATCTTGGCCTCGTTGAAGCCGTCAGCACTGTGGAAAATCTCGCCCTCGGGTTTGGTTACGAAACCGGTTTCGCCAACCGCATTAACTGGGCCGCCGAAGCAAAACGAGCCAAACAGGCTCTTCTCGACCTGGGTTTCGACATCAACGTGCGTGCCCCAGTTGCCACTCTTGGCGCCGCAGCCCGCACTGGCGTGGCCATTGCCCGTGCATTGCAAGACACCAAAGAAGGCATTTCCATTTTGGTTCTCGATGAGCCAACGGCTTCATTGCCCGGAGCCGACGTCAATACTTTGTTTGAGGCCGTGCGGCGCCTCACCAAACGTGGCATCAGCGTTGTTTTCGTTTCACATCACTTGGAAGAAGTGTTCGACATTACCGACCGTGTCACGGTGTTGCGTGACGGCAAAGTGGTGGGCACCAAGGCCACCAAAGATCTCAATATGGAGTCACTCATTGAAATGATTGTGGGCCATGAAGTCTCCTCCATTGCCGCGAACCGCACGGTCGATACATCGCTTGCACCACGTTTGCAGGTTCAAGGTCTTGTTGGAGCCGGCATTAATGGTGTGTCATTTTCTGTTCAACCAGGTGAAGTGCTCGGCGTTGTTGGGCTCACTGGTTCGGGTCGCGACACCATGGTGGGCACCTTGGCCGGTGCGTTGTCACGTCAAGGCAATGTGCTCATTGACGGTGAAGAACTTAAAGGTGGCGACCCACACGAGTCGCTCACCAAGGGTTTGTCTTTTGTTCCTGTCGACCGTTTGCGTAACGGCATTCTTGCGCTCATGAGCGTGCGTGCAAATATCACCATTAGCAATGTGGAACGCAATGCACATGGTGGACGCCTGAGCCACAAAGAAGAAAAAGTAGAAGCTGCCGAATGGGTAAAAAAACTTTCTGTTGTTACCGCTGGCACTGAAGTTCCTGTTGCCACGTTGTCTGGCGGAAACCAGCAAAAAATAATGATGGCACGCAGTTTTCGCTTGAATCCAAAAGTGCTGTTGCTCGATGAGCCAACGCAAGGTGTAGACATTGGTGCAAAAGAAGAAATTCATGCCTTTGTCGACCAAGCAGCAGCCGACGGAACAGCAATTGTGGTGTGCTCTACAGACACCGCAGAACTTGCTCGCGTATGTGACCGCGTTGTGGTGATGTATCGCGGTCAAATTACCAACACACTCACACGAGCTTCTGGCTTGTCTGCAGAAAAGATCGATCAATTGTTGCTTGCTGGTTCCAGCGCGGCAATAGCTTCGTAACCCGTTTTATTTTTATTCGTTTGTGAAAGGAATACCTGTGTCAACTACAGAATTAACCGCAAGTGCACCCCAGAAATCGATGCTTACTCGTTTAGGCATCGACCGGCTCAGTGCTTTGTATCTCGCCGGAGTTTTCATTGTCATCTTTGGCATCTGGAAGCCCGACACTTTTTTAAGTGTCGCAAGCTTCAAACTCATTCTTGGTGAGAACGTCGCTATCGGCATGTTGGCTTTGGCATTTTTGGTGCCACTGGCAACCAACTCATTCGACTTGTCTATTGGTGCCATGACCTCATTGTCTTTGTGTATCACCACATGGCTTGTTGACGATTTCCATCGCTCGTTCAATATGCCTGCTGGTCTTGCTGCGTTGTGTGGCGTGTTGGCATGCATGTTGTTTGGTGTGTTGTCGGGTTTCATTGTGGTGAAATTAAAAGTGAACTCGTTCATTGCCACACTTGGTCTAGGGCAAATCGTTACTGCAGTGTTGTTGAAAATTTCTGACAACCGTCAAATCACTTCTGCATATTCCAAGTCGTATTTGAAATTCGGTAGCTACGAATTATTCGGCATTCCAATTCTCTTCGTGTATCTCATCATCATCGCTGCCATTTTGTGGTTTGTTCTTGAACAAACACCAGCGGGTCGTTACCTCTTTGCGACGGGCGGCAACATTGAAGCTGCTCGCCTTGCTGGTGTGCGCACCGACCGTATGGTGTGGGGCTCGCTCATTACCTCAGCAACCATCGCAGGAATTACCGGCACCATCTTGTCGATGAAAATTGGCTTCTTCTCTACTGCAACTGGCCCTGGCTACTTGTTCCCCGCAATTGCTGCCGTGTTCTTCGGCGCATCACAGTTGTCGCGCCGCCCGAACGTATGGGGCACGCTCTTGGCTTTGTATGCACTCGCACTCGGCATCAAGGGCTTGCAACTCGTTGTTGGTTCGGGTTCATTCTGGGTAGAGCCACTCTTCCAAGGAACAACACTCATCATCGCCGTGTCACTTGCTAGCCAGCAAGCAGTTGCTCGCATTAAAAAGAAAAAGAAAACTGCCTAATGGCTGGAAACTACGATGACGTCAGCGTGTTCGAGCTTTCCGCCGAGCGTGAACAAGTTCTTGTAGAAAAACAAACCGAGTGTTGTCTCATGTGGACCACATCAACAGGTGACCCTGTTGGTGTGTACATGAACTATTTCTTCCATGAGGGAAGTTTTTGGCTCACGGCAACAGAACAACGCAAGCGCATTAAGGCCTATCGCAAACGCCCGCGTGGGTGCATTGCAATCACAAGTCGTGGAACCGATATTGGCATTAGTCAAGCTCTTACATACAAAGGCAACATTGTGTTGCACGAAGATGAGCCAACAAAGCAGTGGTTCTATAAAGTTCT
>JABMMV010000089.1 GCA_013205145.1 bacterium | reverse complement strand
TCCAACGGTGAAAGTGGCAATGGGTGTGAACCCAGCAAAAACTCTTACCTGCATCGCCGGAACCTCTGTAAAGAAGGTGACCGCTGTTTCTCCAAAGTGCCCGGCTGGTTATGCAAAAGTGGTGACCAAATATTGTGTTAAAGGCAAGACGGTCGATGTTGTTGTTGCGGCCGCACCACGATGCCTTGCGAAATTCTCTACCGCCACAGCTATTGAATGTGGGCGCGGTACTTCCGCCAAGCGAGTCATTGCACTGAAGCCAAAGTGCCCGACGGGTTATGGGCTCGTCACCAGCGTTGTTTGCATCAAGAACACCTCAGTTCGTTTAGTAACTATGGTGCGCCCACAATGCGGAAGCGGCTTTGCCAAAGCGGTCAGCATTAATTGTGCAAAAGGTAAGCGCATCACAAAAGTGACAGCCATCAAACCTGCCTGCCCGAAGGGCTTCACCCGCAAGAAATAGGCTTGGCACCATACGGCTCCATTCGCACACACTCCTGTAAATAGTGCAGGAAAGGGCGTTACATGGAATTTGAAAATGAGATTAGGCTGAGGGCATCGTTGCGAAAAGCAGTGGGTGAACAGGAGGCTGACACTTTGATGGAGAAACTGACGTCAATAGAAGAAGTTCGTGCCGAGATGCACATGGAGTTCGCCATGGTGTCTGCGCGTTTTACCGAGGTCGATTCCCGCTTTAACCAAGTGGATGCGCGGTTCAACCAAGTAGACGAACGTTTCAATAAAGTTGACGAACGCTTCAACCAAGTTGACGAACGCTTCAACCAAGTTGATAAACATTTCGTCACCCTCGAAAAACAAATGTTAACAATGGAGAAGAAGCTCATAAAATGGCTTGCATCCTTTACGGTCTCACTGTTTGTTGCAATAATCAGTCTCATCGTGACAGCTTTCTTAACGCGCTAACTGCTTCACCACGAGTAGCCGTCGCCTTCGGGCGCATCGCCAAAAAGGTTCACCTCGTCAGAGTCGGGCCCGTCGTAATTCCATTCAATAACAGGCATGTCTTCGGTTTCCCAAGGAAAGCCACCGGTTTCGGGGTGCGGCGCAAGTATGTACACCTGGTGGCATGCACCGCATTCCACAAGAGCGCCTTCTGCTTGGTATCCCAGCAGCTCTAAATAGAACTGATCGCACAACACGCATTGTGCGCCCTCATTCAGCCATTCAGTATCTGTTCCCATGCGTACTAAAGGATGCAACCGAGGTGTGACATGACAACTCCAGCCGAAAGTGCTTTTGTCCTCTCGGACGAGCTATTCCTACTTTGGCTGGTTGTTTGAGCCACACGAACTTGGCATTGGTGGCAGCGCTTTAAAAAACGCATCCATCTTGTTTCCGAGCAACTTACCCATTGCTTGTCCATCAGGAATTTTGCCAGCGCTCATTGCATCTATCATTAGTTGGACGATTGCAGTGCAGTCCGCGACGCCCGCGGTGGTGCAAGCCTTTTTAATGACGTCTGATGTCATCGCTGATGGTGGCTGAACACTTGACCCACCAGAAGGTGGCTGACCACCTGACCCACCCGAAGGTTGCTCACCACTAGGCGAGCCGAGTGGCGCCGAGGAGCCATACATCAACTTGCAATTAGCGGCAGATTGCTTGAGCATTGCCACACACATTGACTGCCATTTTGCAGTGGTCAGTTTGGCCCAGTTTGGCCCAGTTGGGGTGAACATCAGCTTGCAATCTGCCCCAAATGACTTCGTACAACCGTCGTCATATGTGGTGTTCTTGTTGTCGATGTTATCCATAACGGCATCTAACTTTGCATTACCCGTTGACTTACCCTTTTGCTTTGAAGATGCTTCGCCAGAACCTTCGTCTTCGTCTTCGTCTTCCGATTCAGCAGGAGTAAAAGTAAACGTGTATTCGTCTGAAACGGCGGCCTTATTGGTGCCAGATTTTTTTACACTGACCTGAAAGGTGAAGTCGCCGTCAAGCCATGCATCGTCCTCATCGTAAGCATCAATTGAAAAAGTGATCTTGCCGGACTTTGACTTTGCAGAAGCAACTTGATCCCACTCATCGTCCTCATTGAGCTGTTCTAGAACTGCAGATCTCGTTGGGGTTGTCGGCGAAATTTTGACAACAATTTTGCAGTTGTCCTCCGACTCGTCCTCAATCATTTCCTCTTCGCCTTTGCAATCGCCAGTCACGCTGAACTTGACGCTCTGCTTCTTTGACGAAGATGTATACGAGGCTGCGTCAGCAACCTGTGTGGTGGCCAGCAAACCGAAAACTGTTACTGCTGATATGGCCAAAGTCTTCATGGGTCTCTCCCCTAAATTGTTGAACTTTTTTCAATGCTATATCTTTTCGTGCCTTTTTGCAAGGGGAGTGAAGAACCCCACCCGGCACACATTCTGCGCCTTTTGTTATTGCCACATTTTGGGGACTATTGCACACATGGGGGGGAAAGAGAAGGGAAATAGTATGACAACATCAAGCGCAAGGCTTATGCTCTTTGCAAGGGCACAGGAAGTTCTAGGAACGCAGGAGGCCGAAGTGTTGATGGATATGTTGACTCCAGGGGAGATGTTCGATGCTTGGCGCAGCGACACTCAAGCCGGTTTTTCCCTCGTGCGATCACAGCTTGAAATTTCAGAAACCTCTTTAAGGAAAGAAATTCTGGGAGTTCATAAACGCCTTGACACCTTAGAACTCGGAGTCTCGTCTCTTGAGCTGAAGTTTGCACATCTCGAAGAGAAGTTTGAGTTATTACGTCACGAAGTGCGTCAAGAAATCCGCTTTGAGATTCAAGAAGCAGAAGCCCGCCTCATGAAGCAAATTGATAAACGCATTACGCGTATGGCTTTTGGTTTCGGCATTCCCTTTGTTGTCACCAATATCGCCTTAGTGGCTTCCGTCTTCTACAGGTAACCGCGAAAGGCGTAACCACGCGAACCACTGGGGCCTACGCGGTCAACATGTTTGCGCTCGCGCACGGTTTTCATCATGGGGTAGAAGTCAATGCCGCTCAAGTGATTCAACATCATTGTTCCCGGCTTCTCGTATTTGTTTAAACGCATTGCGTGAACATCGAGAACCTGGTGAAAGAGACGCCGCATCTCACGTCCGTTGCCAAATGAAGTGCCGCGTTCCATGTTCCTAATAAGAAACTTCGCTGCACTCACCGCAGCACCGCGCAAGGTGTATTCATTTTCAGCAACCAACTTCTCAAAGATGGCCAGCAGCTCTGCGTCGTCGAAATCGGGAAAGTGCACCACGGTGTCGAAGCGACTGCGCAAACCCGGGTTCGAAGACAAAAACGTTTCCATCTGCGCGGGGTAGCCCGCAGCAACCACCACAAATTCGCCACGATGAGCTTCCATGAACGTCAGCAACTCTTCAATAGCTTCGGCGCCAAAGTCGTTCCCGTCACCCAACAACGAATATGCCTCGTCAATGAAGAGCACGCCACCCAAAGCCTGCGTACATACCGCACGCGTCTTCAGCGCGGTTTGCCCCACGTATGCCGCCACCAACCCGCTGCGGTTCACCTCAACAACGTGACCCTTTTTCAAAATGCCCAAGGTGGAATACAACTCGCCAACCAGGTGTGCCACAGTTGTTTTGCCAGTACCGGGGTTTCCTGTAAACACCAAGTGTGGCGAAGGGAGAACCACCTTCATGCCCTTACCTGCACGCAGTTGTTCAACGCGCTGGCGTGCCACAAGTTGGTGCACCACTTCTTTCACCGGCGCTAAACCCACCAAGTTGTTCAATGCTTCAAGCACCTCGCTCGTACTCGTGCGCACCGGCACGATTTGCTGCGCGGTATTGGTCATATTGGTAGTGAATCGAGTCATCGGGCCTCCTTCATACATGTCAAAAACATTGACCTTCTCGTCGTTGTCTTCAGCAATGAAATCGGGCTCGGGAATATCGCCGTCTTCTTCTCCGCAACCGCCGCAAGACTCCTCGCCGCCGCCAGCTTCCTCTTCAAGAATTCCATCAAGCATTGGTCGAGCCTGTTGAAACGTGTGCACGATGCTGCCTACTGCTTGGGCAATTTGTTCGGTCGACAAGTTGTCGTCAATAAGAAGCGCGTGCGTAAAAAATGCTTCCCAGTGGGTCTCGTCAGTAGCTTCACAACGCACTGTGCAAAAGGGGAGCCACTCGGTCATCTTCCATAAGCGCTCCCGCAGATCTTTAATGTGGATAAATGTTCCAAGAGAAAGATCAATGCACAACACGTAAGCACCGTTAAAGCGTTCAAACATAGATGCATGTATGACCACACCAGGCTCTTCATGCGGAACGAGCAGGAGCGGGGCGTGGTTCGTGAGATTGCCTTGAACAATGACCTTACCCACACCGCGCACTTTGCTAACAACGCTTTCGACAATGTCTGTGCGGTCGCTCACTTACCACCAGCTTTCTTGTTCATTTCTGCAACAACCAATGGCCATTCATTTTCCAAGAAGCGGTTGAAGGTTTGGTTGTATGGGTTGTACAAGAACCACTCAGCAGACAACCATTCGTGGGCCTCGGCAGCACTCGAACCATGACGCAACATGTGCCATGCCTTCAACACAATGCCGGTACGGCTGCGCCCACCATGACAATGCACCACCACTGGTGCACCCTCACTCAAGAAAGCCTCAATGGCTTCCACTGCTTCACGCACCGCAAAAGAAAGCGCACTGTTCACGCGCCCTTCCTCGTCGCGCATGTATACCTCGCGACGCAGCGGGTGATTCGTAAAACGTGTATCGGTAATGCACATCGACACCACGCCATAGTTCTGTGGCGCAAGCGCGGCACCATCTAAGTTCGCGGCATACACGCCAAGTGGGTCAACAAGCTTCGGCCCCTCAGCACCATCTGGCCGGGTGCGAGTGCAATCACCCATACCCAACAGGTTGCGAGCAAGGTCGTGCAGTTGCACGTTGTTATACGTACGCACCTTGCCATCGGGGCCAGTAACCGAACCATTCACATACGTTGCCCAACG
>JABMMV010000010.1 GCA_013205145.1 bacterium | reverse complement strand
GCAATAGTGACGCCAGCATTTGCAACTACAACATCAGGCTGAGGACAACAAGCCAACACGCTTTTCACGCCGTCCGATTCCGAAAGGTCCGCTGCGCAAATCTGAGATGTTGCACCAGCAGCGACTACTTCTTCGCTTACTAACGTCAGTTGATCAACGTCACGCCCAACAAGGACCAGGTCATATCCAGCCACTGCGTATTGCTGTGCGAAAGCTCTACCAATACCCGACGATGCCCCTGTGATTAGTGCAATTTGACGAGACACGTCAGAACTATTTAGTCCGATCTTGGAATTCTTTTAAGGAGGCCATGCCGAAAAGCGTTGTACCGGTAAACACAATGATAAAAATCACTGCGCCAAACGAGAAAAGAGTTGCTTCAGACATTTATGATTCCTTTTTCCCAGCAAGGATAAAAGCACCAAGCGCCAGAATTGACGGCACCCAGACGCCTACGTAAATTCCATTGAGTTTGTCAGCCTGTTCATCACCAGCGAAATACAACGAAATGCTTAATGCAAGGCTTGCTGCAGCAGAGATTAGTACTGATGCTTGCAGAATAACTTTTGGTTTCATGCGATAAAACTACCACCAGAAATGCTTGAGGGCAGGTACGCAATTGCGTACCTGCCCTCAAGACTGAATTAATTAGTTTTTAGTGAGAGTCGCCAGAGCGTGCTTTGGCGATGTTCAGAATCATTACTCCGTACAGTGCCTTTGCGGTGACGTCTGCAATGGTGTACGCAACCTGACGCCCGGTCTCGACACCTTCGGTGACATCGAAAAGGACAGGCAGCAAAAAGCCGATTGGATAGACCATCCATGTGACAAGAAGCACAGTTGTGGCTTGTGAGATTGAACTTGCAACATCTCCGGTCTCGCGAGCCTTCGCAGCCTTCAGTTCTCCTGCAAGTGTTACCAAGATGTAGATGAACGGAATCATTGCGAGGATCCAGAAAGTCCACTTTGTTGCGTCATCTGTTGCGACTTCGCCAGGGTAACCGAGCGCGATCATCAAGGCCGATGCTGGTACGAGACGAGTCATCAACATCTTGCGACGATCGCGAGCGACCCCGAGAACGATGAGAAGTTCAATAACCAGAAGTGGCACAGTGATGAGCCAGTCAGCGTAGCGATAGCCCTCGTTGACTTGTCCGTCGTGCCATGCATTCATGATTTGGTAGTAGTGGTAGCCGGCAATTCCGACAACAACTGCCGAAACAGCCACACCACTTTGATATTGCTTTGCAACTGACTTGATTTGCGTCAAGAAGTACACGAATGCACCAAGCATGACAGCAGTACCAAATGACAAAGCGTTGAATACGAGTTGGTTTAAGTCGTAGTCTTTGAAAACTGAGACAGTATCCATTTTCCCCCTTTAAAGGTGACGCACCGAATTAGCCCGTCAATAGAAAAAGTAGCAGGTCACACCTATGTAAGGTGACATTCGGCGTGCCCCTCAAATGACGTCAATAGCGCAGCAAAAACCCTGATTTGGGGCGATTTTGAGCGTTTTTGGCCGTTTTGGCCGTTTTGGCCGTTTTTAGGCCAGTTCGCACCATTTTTTGTAGTGTGCAACCTGTCCGCGTACCGCCTTTGCATAGAGCCCAGCAATTGCAGTGGTGATTGGCCCGGGGCAGGGCACTTCACGGTCGTCGACCGAGTTAATGGCACTGACTTCCGCAGCAGTACCGCAGCAGAAAATTTCTTCAGCGATGTAGAGGTCTGAGCGAACAATGTTCTCGACCCGCATTTCATAACCAAGCTCGGCGGCAATCTGGGCCACGCAGTCTTGTGTGATGCCCTCGAGAGCGCCTGCAGAAAGCGGCGGAGTCAGGATGACGCCATTACGCACAACAAAAATATTTTCTCCGGTGCATTCGCTGACAAAGCCCTGAGGGTTCAGCATGATTGCTTCGTCGTAGCCGGCCTTCAATGCTTCAACTTTGGCAAGAGAAGAGTTCACGTAGTTACCAACTGTTTTTGCAGCAGGTGGCATGGTGTTGTGATCTAGGCGAGTCCATGAAGAAATCTTCATGCGTACACCTTTCGTTAAGGCATCTTCACCCAAGTATGCGCCCCATGGCCAACATGCAATTGCTACGTCAACAACACAAGGCAGAGGGTTGAGACCCATTTCGCCGTATCCGTAATACGCAAGTGGTCGTACATAACACGAAGGTAAGCCAGTTGAACGAACGGTCTGTTTCGTTGCCTCAACAAGTTCTTCAACCGAATACGGCAGCTCCATGTCCATG
>JABMMV010000088.1 GCA_013205145.1 bacterium | reverse complement strand
TGCACGGCGTTCAGAGAGATGCCCATCGGTGACTTCGCGTTTAATTTCCAAACCTACGACAAAGAAAAAAATGGTCATGAGTCCATCGTTCACCCAGTGCCGAAGGTCTAAGTCGAGTGAGTGCCCCGCAATCGACAGTGCAATACGGCTGTTCCACAAACTGTCGTATGATGCCGACCATGGTGAGTTCGACCATAAAAGTGCTAGCAGTGCTCCCGATGCAAGCAAGACTGCGCCGGCAGATTCTGTATGCAAGAAATCTCGCAGAGGCGCAAGAGTGCGCACTCTTTGCGAATTATCAGTATGCACAGGGTGGTTCATAGAGGTCTCCGTATTCCGTCGACCAGACTTCCCGACACACCAAGTTTTAGCATTCTTATTTGTAAGTTGAGCCTACCTTGTCTCCGCTGGATGCGCCAACGAACCACTGGGTTACGGCGCTATTTGCGACGCAGCGTCACCCATGTGAAATGCTGCACTGCACCTGCCGGCGTGACATGTTTCTCTAATTCAGATGCTTCAAATTCAAAGTATTCTGAAAAAAGACTCACCAAATTCTTTGGTGAATATCGAGATACATCGAGTCCGGAACACTGTGTGGGTCCGTCTTCTGCGAAAGTTCCGATGACGGCCACTCCACCTCGACGCACCGCTTGAGAAACAACCGAAAGATAGGCGTCAATATCGGATGTAGAGGTCAGGAAGTGAAACACAGCACGGTCATGCCAAAAATCAAATGTTTGTGTTGGTCTCCAATTACTTACATCGGCAACAACGAACGAAACGAATTTTGACGCACCATCTAGTCGATTACGTATTTCTTCCACTGCAGAATCTGAAATATCCAACACAGTGACATCGGAGTACCCATCTTGAACAAGACGATCAACGAGTGACGACTGCCCTGCCCCAACATCAATAATTGCATCCGCAAAGGAGGCATTCGTTTTCGTTAGCCGAAGCGATACTTCCGGCTCGCTCTGATACCAACTGACCTGGTCGGCTTTCTTTGACGAATATACCTTTTGCCAATGATCAGCCGACATTGTTTATTCCACTGTTGGGATGAAACAAAATTTTGTTACCAACCACATTGGGTAGCGACACCAAAGCGCTTGAGAACTAGCGAGGCTGGGCATGCGCCGAACATGACATACAACCATTGGTTCAAGCCCACAAATGCCGTCAGCAAGAGAAACCAAGGACTCACAACTGCCGCCAGCAACGCACTGAGTAAGCCCATGGTTCCTGCCATTGCAAAGAGAACTCGTTCAAGGGGCCACTTCGATGTTTCGGTCTTCATGTCACTTTTCCTCTTCATTCAGCATCGGGAAATACCCCACGCACTATCTAAAGAGCATACCCCATAGGGTATGTCAAAGTAACGCCCTGACCTTTATTTGTATCGGCTGAGGAATGACTCAATGGGAACATTGAACCGTTCGCTTTTCACACTCACGTCTTGTGTGGAAAGCACCGAGAACCAGACCGACGAGACCACTGCTACCGAAGCAAGAACCTGCATCCACTTCAAGCTACGGCGTGGGCCAGTTGGATAGCGACCAATAAGGACGAGCGCCGCGATGGTAATGACGAAGAGAGTGCTGATTACCACTTGCGGAACGAGTGGCCAGGTGCCCGATATGCGGGTGCGGCGTGCTGATTGGAAATCATCCACTTGCTTCAACATGCGGTTGAGGTCACGGTCGTTGACAACATCTGCTTCTTCAATAGAAATGATTGCGCTACGAATATCGAGAGCCTGTTGCTCGGCAGAGTCGCGCTTTATTTCAACAGGAGCATCTAATGCTGCGTTCTTTACGCGTTGTTTACGCTGCAAAGTTGAGTTGTCTATTGTGAAGCCTTTAATTCCGGTAGTTGACAACTCGGTGTCGCTAATGGTTTGCACGTATGTAGTGATTTTCGACAGCGCATCTTTCAAGGTGTCGTTTTGCTTGTAGTCCAAAATGGTTTCAGACAGTGCAGACAACGAAGCGAGTTCGTTTTTCAAACTTGAGTTGGCAGAGCTTGCACCTTGCCATGCGGTGACGTTGGCAAAGGAACCAATGAAAATAAAGGCGGCGCCCACAAATCGCATTGCGGTGGTCATGACGTTGTCGTCGTCTCTGTTGACCACTTCCTGCTTCTGCGCAATGTACGCGAGAGGTATCACCACTAAAAGGGCCGGAATGACCGAGACCAGTAGACGAACGAGGAAGGATGACTGCAAAAGTGATTCGTACATAAGCCATTGATAATAGGCAAATGCGCCCCTGTTGTCAGAGCGCCAAAGTGAACAACGGGTAAATTGACCCCAACATTGCTAGTCGACGAAGAAAGTGCTGCGAATTTCCCCGTTTGACCCGTACACCGGCTCATCTTTTGCCACCAGATACATGCGGTTCCAAGCGTTGGCGGGCTTGTTCGATACCAGCAATTCCTTCATGGCCTCGTAATTGGGATGCAGGAAATGGGCTGCCAATGATTCTTGGTCTTCCCACAGCTCATACACCTGAATGCGTGTGTCGATGCTGGGGTCGGCCGCGAAGCAATATGCAAGGCACCCTGCTTCGTCGGTGCGAGTAGCCATTTGAATAGAAGCCGACTGAGCTACTACCGCATTTCGAATTTCGGAAGTGGCGTAATCGAGGTGTGCTGCAACAACAATCATTTCTGCACCTTAGTGTGGGGGGGTGACTGAGTACGAAGACGTCAACGATGGCGACACCACATGGCGCTTCGAAACCGACTTTCTGCAATCGAATTGGACCTGCATTTGGGGTCGCGGCTGCAAAGGTATTGAGGCAACTGCAGATACCGAGAAGCAACACGGATGTTGTTCACTAGGCGCCGAACTTGATGGCGTTGATGAAGCAATGGACCTGGCTGCTCATGCAGCACTGTTGTCGCCGGAGAACTTTCAATTTCATGCACAAGCCATTGAGCAGGGAATATTTAAAGACTCTTCGAATAGTGCAACGCGAGTAGTTGAAGGGGCTTGCATCTTTTTGAATCGCCCAGGTTTTGCTGGCGGGTCTGGGTGTGCGCTGCACATTGCAAGTGAGCAGTTCAATGAGAGCCCAACGGAATGGAAGCCATCTGTTTGTTGGCAATTGCCTATCAAGGTCGACTGGGAACTTCAGCCCGACAACACCGAAATTGCAACGGTACGCAGGTGGTCGCGTGCCGACTGGGGTGAACACGGCAAAACCATGGCATGGGTATGCACCGACGGTGACGAGGCATACGTGGGTGCTACGCCGGTTATTGAATCTTTGAAAGATGAATTAACTGCACTTGTTGGCAACGACGTGTACGTTCAGATTCGCCAAAAACTGCAGCCCGAGTAGTGCTTCAGATCTTTTACCGCCCACTCACTACGGCAGACTAGAGAGATGGGGAAATTACCAACAATTGCTGTCTGCTATATCGCTGCTGTCGATGACTCACAGTTAGCAGAGCGCCGTGGGCCAACCCGCATGACCGATGCCTTGCCCGAGTACAACATTGTTGACATGCGCGACCGCACCCCGCAAGATTTGTCACCAAGTGAACTTGAGCAACTGCAAGATGTAGAAGTTGCTTTTATTCTCTATATGCCCGACTGGCTTTTAGCCGCGTGCCCCAAGTTGAAGTGGATTCACTCGTTCATGACAGGGCACGACCATATTCCTTTGCCACAGTTGAAGGAACGCAATATTCGCCTCACCAATGGTGCCGGCACAGCCGCAATTGAAATTGCCGAATTTGTTGTTGCACGTGTTTTAGAACATTGGAAGTCTTTCCCTCAAATTGCAGCACTTCAAGTGGAACACAAATGGCGCCCCGTGTTTGGCCGAGCACTCAGCAATGCACACATTGTTCTTGTGGGTTATGGGCCAATTAACCAACAGGTGGCTCGGCTACTGGCCCCTTTCGATATGCGGGTTACTGCCGTGCGCCGTTCGGCCACTACCCCATCACCAGGGGCAGACAAAGTGGTGGCATTTGCCGATTTGAATGCTGCAATGCACGATGCCGACATTGTGGTGGCTGCAGTGCCCTCGAATGACGACACAACAGGCATGTTCAACGCAGAGAAGTTTGCTGCCATGCAACAAGGGAGCTTCTTCATCAACGTGGGTCGCGGAACCGCAGTAGTAGAAGCCGACCTGATTGCATCACTTGAATCGGGGCACTTGGGCGGGGCCGCAATTGACGTTGCTTCGGAAGAACCACTTCCCCCCGACAATGCACTATGGAACTCGCCTGTGCGTATTTCAGCGCATTGTTCAGCAACTCTGCCAAACACGATGCGCCGGGTACATGAACTGTTCTTTCGCAATATTGCGAAGTTTGCAACAGGTGAAC
>JABMMV010000087.1 GCA_013205145.1 bacterium | reverse complement strand
TCACCGTTGATGAAATGAACGTGTTTCAAAACATTATTACCGCCGCTGCCATTAACCACGACTACGACGCATTTCGCATTGTCATTGAAGATGCCGGCCTCTTACAAAAAGATGCACCCGTCGACACCAACACTGCTGGCGAGTACTACAGGCTCTTTTATGCACCCGTTCGTGAATCGCACGTCATGACATGGACCCCTGAATACTCATCTTCCATTGTGCGCCATACTTTCGACCGCAATAGCCCCATAGCGCAGTACTCCACCGTGCCGCGCTCGTTTGTTTTCATTCAGCGCATCAACTTGGGGCTCTATGCCTTGCTTGGTGAACTAGGTGCCGTAGGCAACTACCGCCGCGTTGCTGAAGAACTCTGGCCAATGGTCAATGCCGGGCCATCAAGTGCGCTTGGTGAAGCAGAAGCCGCCTGGCTCGCTGCAAAAAGTTAAGAGCGCGGCACCTCGCGCCACGCCTTGCCTTGCCACACATCGGGTTCGCGCGGCAAACCCAGCACACGCTCGCCCACAATGTTGCGTTGAATTTCACTCGTGCCACCCTCAATAGAGTTCGCACGCGTGCGCAAGAACTCACGCACATATTTCAGCATCTCGTCGTCGGCACTTTCCCATGCAGTCACGTGCGCACCCAAAATATCGAGCGCCACTAACTGCACTTCTTGGTTCGACTTCGCCTTCATAATTTTCGTAATGGAACCTGCTGGCCCCTTCACGCGTTGCACGGTGAGCCCCAGCACGCGTGCATCTATGTAACACTTCACCACTCGTTCGCGTTGTACGGCAGTAAGTGTGCGTGACTGCACTAACGCAATGAGTTCATCAATGGTTTTGCCACCCAAAATGCTGCGCTTTTGTGGCCCACCCGTTTTTTGACCCGACAACGTAATCCGCTCGGCCGACAACGACGCCGTAGATGCCGCCCAACCATCGTTCACATCGCTAATGCGCCACAGGTCGGGAATGCGCACTTCATTTAAAAAGACTTCGTTGAATTCATGCTCACCAGTCATGTGAACCAATGGGCGAATTTCTACACCAGGCGCATGCATATCGACACCGAAGTACGTAATGCCTTTGTTCTTTGGCGCATTCGGGTCGGTACGAGCAATGAGCATGCCAATGTCGGCTTCATGGCCAAGCGTGGTCCACACTTTTTGCCCCGACACCACCCATTCATCTCCATCACGTTCTGCTTTGCACGCCAATGAAGCCAAGTCGCTGCCCGCACCAGGCTCGCTAAAGAGTTGCGCCCACATTTGTGTTGCTGCCGCAATGCCCGGCAAAAAGAGTTGCTTTGTTTCTTCACGTGAAAACTGACGAATGGCAGGTGCGGCCAAAATGAAACCCGTCCCTCGCGGAATACGCGGCACTACCAACGCATCAAGGCGTTCAATAATTTTGCGTGCGGTTGCATCATCGGCTCCACGCCCACCGTGTTCACGCGGCCAATGCGGGGCAGTCCACCCATGCTTACCTATTTCGCCAACAATGTGCGACCCACCTAGCGCAACATGCAGTTCGCGAAGCGCAGCCCAATCTTCCTTGGCCACCACTTCAAACCACTCCTTTGGCAAGAGTGCGTGCAGGTGTTCTTCGAGAAGATCTAGTTCATTCATCTATAGGAACTATGACCGAGGGCCATACAACGGCGCAAGTTGGTGAAAGCCCCAAGGCAATTCCACCAAACGCCCTGTGCCCGACAACGTGACATACGCAGTGGGGTTGCCGCTCGTAGAGAGAATCACATGCGTGGTCCACGCATCGTCGAAAGCAACAAAATCAACTTCATCACCCTCTGCATTGAAAGTAATGACGCCGCTGCGGCCTTCCATTGTGCCATTGTGCACTGCAACTGCAATTTCACCTGATGCACCAACGGTGAGCGAGTCAAACCACGTAACAGGCAATGGGTGCGTGAAGATGCAATCGCCAAATGGCACAGCGGGTTCTTCCAATACGCCTGGCGACACAATGTTGCGCACAAACAAACGGCCTGTGTGGTATTCGGTCCAATACAACTTTTTGCCATCGGGCGAAAT
>JABMMV010000086.1 GCA_013205145.1 bacterium | reverse complement strand
GGCCTCGGCGTTTTGCTCGAGCCAAACGCGGGCTTCTTTACGGAACTGGTCGATAGCGGGAAGGTCTGTCACGCTCTAGACGCTAGTAGCGCACCGTTTCCCGTGCGACATCGAAGCCTCAACTTCGTGCCGGACCGAGAAACTCGTTGAGAAAAGGGTCACCTCGGTACACTTTAACGACGGTCCGCCGTGCGGTACTGCCCTACAAACAATTGAGTGAGGTTTTTTGTGTCTACCCCAACCCTGACCGCTGGCGTAAAGGCCACTGTTCTTGTTGATCTTTTGCCAAAGTCCAGCGTCCGCTCCCGTGCCATTACACGTGACGTCGTTTTGGTACTTGTTTTCGCGCTGCTCACTGCAGCTGCAGCTCAGGTGCAGTTCTCACTTGGCTTCACGCCAGTGCCGCTCACCGGCCAAACATTTGCCGTCTTGTTGTCGGGTGCAGCGCTTGGTATGCGCCGCGGCATTGCCAGCCAGGCCCTGTACTGGGGTCTTGGCTTAACTGGCCTTCCTTTCTATGCCGGCGGTGACGGTGGTTGGCAAGACGGAACCGGTTCAACACTGGGCTACTTCGTTGGCTTCGTTGTTGCTGCGGGCGTCATTGGAAAACTTGCCGAGCGTCGTCACGATCGTGAAGTGATGTCGTCACTTGCCGCAATGGCATTTGGCACCGTCATCATCTACGCCTTTGGCGCTTTGTGGTTGGCGCACGACCTCAACATCCCAGTAGCAAATGGTGAAGCAAACGCCATTGCCTACGGCGTCACTCCATTCTTGGTGGGCGACTTGTTGAAGTTGGCTCTTGCTGGTCTCCTCACGCCACTCGCTTGGGCAACTGTTTCTTCAAAGGGCAAGTAACCATGGCAGTTGTGCTGCGTGAGTTCGCGGCGTCACACCCAACAGACGTAGGTGTTCGCGATGGGCGCACAGTGCTCACCTGGCCACAACTCAATACGTTGGTCAACAAAATTATTAACGCAATCAATGCAAGTGATCTCGGCCCCAGCCGCCGTGTTGCAGTCTTTGCGGAAAACAGCGTTGAAACTGCTCTCGCTCATTTGTGCACTTTGCATGCAGGTGGTTCCAGTGTTCCCGTGAACTTTCACTTGAACGCCGATGAAGTTGCATACATCTTGAAAGACTCCGATACGCGATTATTCTTCACTGGTCCTGAAAACCTTGAGCGTGCAATTAATGCTGTTGCATTGTTGGAAAAGCCAATTCCCATTGTGGTCTGGCGTCCGCAGGCAGCAGTTGGTGCAGGGGTTGTCACCCTCGATCAGTTCATTGCCAACGCATCTGAAGACGAGCCATCAAGCAATGTGCCACCGCGGCCGAACCTCATGTACACCAGCGGCACCACTGGTGTACCTAAGGGTGTAGAACTTCCGCCCACCATGTTTGCTGGCGGCAAAAATATTGATGAACACATTGCGGCATTGCAGTTGAACCGTTTTGCAATGTTGGGTGCACACATTGTTGTGGGCCCGATGTATCACACGGGCCCGCTGTCGGGCGTGCGTGTGCTTGCTGCAGGAACACCCGTTGTCATTCTGGAAAAGTTCGACCCAGAGCGTGTTTTGCAACTCATTGAAACCCACAAAGTTGCCAGCAGCGTCATGGTGCCAACGCACTTCAAGCGTTTGCTCGACCTTCCTGTAGACGTTCGCAAAAAATACGATGTGTCGAGCGTAAAAATTATGTCGCACACTGGTTCGGCTTGCCCTATCGATGTGAAGCAGCAGATGATCGAATGGTTTGGCCCTGTTTTTGTCGATGCCTATGGCGCAACCGAAGTAGGAACCGTTTGTTCCATTGCAAGTGAAGATTGGCTGACGCATCAAGGTTCGGTGGGTCGCGTCATTCCACCATTTGCACGTTGCGTTGTCGTTGACGACGATGGCAACGAGCTGCCCGCAGGCACCGAAGGTCGTCTCTTCTTCGAAGACTCCACTGGCCGTGGCGTGGTGTACCCAAATGACCCAGAAAAATCTGCCAAGGCTCACTTGCGCCCAGGCGTTTTCACTCTCGGAGAAATTGGTTACGTCACCACCGATGGTTTTGTTTACATCACCGACCGTTTCAGCGACATGATTGTTTCGGGTGGCGTCAACATCTACCCAGCCGAAGCGGAAAAAGTTCTCATTGAACACTCACAAGTTGCCGACGTTGCCGTTATTGGCGTGCCCGACACAGACATGGGTGAAGCCGTGAAAGCACTTGTTGTTCCACAAGACATCAACAATGCTCCGACTCCAGAAGAACTCATTGCGTTGTGCCGTGAACATCTCGCTGGGTACAAGTGCCCACGTACCGTAGAAATTGTTTCTACTGTGGGTCGCAATGCCATGGGTAAAATTAATAAGCGCACACTGCGTGCCCCTTATTGGGAAAGTGGCCGCACAATTGGCTGATGCGGGGGCATCACAATGGGGGAACAATGACAACTCAAAGCGGTGAAGCAGAGAAACTGGTACTCAGTGAAACTCCTGCGCCTAACGTGCGGCGATTAACGCTCAATAGGCCAAGCAAACGCAATGCGTTGTCGCATGCGTTACGCGCACAATTGTTTGAACTGTTGCGTGAAGCCGATGCAGACCCAGCAATTAACGTCATCATTATTCGTGGTGCGGGGCCAAGCTTTTCTGCCGGTTACGACCTTGCGCAAGACAAATCGGAAACTCCACCATGGCCCATCAGCACGGCCGATGGTGCATGGGCGCGTCATGTGCTCACCGGCTGGTTCGAAATGATGGATATGGCAACACCCATCATCGCCCAGGTGCACGGCTTCTGTTTGGCAGGCGGCACCGAGCTCGCCACTGCATGCGACCTTGTTTATGTTGCTCACGATGCGCAGGTGGGTTACCCACCAGTGCGTTCCATGTCGTCACCCGACATGGCTTGGCATGCCTGGATGCTGGGTATGCGCCGCGCCATGGAAGCAATGCTCACGGGCGATTCCATGACAGGCGACGAAGCAGTTGCCGCAGGTTTTGCTAACAGGGCATTCGCTGCCGAGAAACTTGATGCTGAAGTGTTAGCAATTGCCGAGCGGGTGGCAAAAGTACCTGCCGACCTGCAGGCGCTTAATAAGCGTGTAGTGCACCGTGCCATGGAGGCCATGGGAATGCGTGACGGCATGCGCGCCACTGCCGACATCAACGCACTTGGTTTCCATCAACGAGCAAGTAAAGAATATTTTGCAAAATTTGCAGGGGGAGTCACGCAGGCTCTTGATGCGCGAGACAGTTCATTTGGTGATTATCGAACAGGGGAGAAATAGCAATGAGTAATTCCATTGATGCAACAGACATTACAAAAGTAAATATGGTGTCGCCCGAAGTTCTCGAGTGCCCATATCCGTATTACGAGCGCGTACGCGAAGAAGCTCCGGTTCACCAAACTCCACTTGGGTTCTGGGCGGTGTCGCGCTACGAAGATGTGTTGTCGGTGGTGCGTAACCCCGAAATGTTCTCGTCGCTTGCCCAAAGCAACTCTTTCGTCACTACCCCGCCACCTGAAGTCATCGAAATTGCCAAGCAGGGGTACCCACGAGTCAACACTTTGCTTTCTAACGACCCGCCTTCACATACACAGTTTCGCAACTTGGTCAACAAGGCGTTCTTGCCAAAACGCGTGGCTCAGTTAGAAGACTCCATTCGCAAAATTACCAATGACCTCATTGATGCTTTCATTAACGATGGCAAGGTCGACTTGGTTGAGCAGTTCGCCGTTGGTGTTCCACTCACCGTCATTGCCGATGCGCTGGGTGTAGACCGTGCCGACATGCCGAAGTTCAAAAAATGGAGCGACGACTCCGTAGCGCCACTATCTGGCATGCTCACACCTGAGCGCCAAATTGAGTGTGCTCATAGCCGCATTGAATTTCAGAATTACATGGTCGACCGTGTACATGAGCGTGAAGCAAACTTGCGCGACGATTTACTGTCCGACCTCGTGCAAGCACGATTCGACTCGGGCGAGCGTGCTGGCGAAGGAATGACAATGGCAGAAATGCTCGACGTCATTGCACAGCTGTTGGTTGCAGGAAACGAAACCACCACAAAACTCATTGCCGCCGCGACCCTCATGCTCATTGAAAACCCCGAGCAAATGGCCAAGGTGCGCGCCGACCACTCACTTATTCCTAACCTCGTTGAAGAAGCATTGCGCATGGAAGCCCCCGTGCAAATGTTGCCGCGCTTCACCAAAGAAGATGTTGAAGTAGGTGGCGTTGCCATTCCTAAGGGCTCTGTAGTCATGGTCATGTACGGCTGCGCAAACCGTGATGGCGCAAAGTACCCCAACCCCGACATGTTCGACATTGAACGCGATAACGCCCGTACGCAAATGGCTTTTGGCCAGGGCCCGCACTTCTGCGTAGGTGCAGCACTGGCTCGTAGCGAAGCACGCATTGCTTTTGAACTACTGCTCAGCAGGCTCAACAACATCGCACTTGCAAGCGTTGATACTCCAACACATCGCGAATTGTCAATGACCCTGCGCGGTCTTACCAACTTGCATCTCACTTTCACCCCCGCATAAAGACAGGAACCCCCATGCCGGTAGATCTCAACAACCTTCAAGTAACGCGCTATGAAGTAGTGAACCCCGGAGAGAACGGCATCGCTGTTGTCACCTTGAACAGACCCGAAAGTCGTAATGCGCAAAACAAGCGCATGACATACGAACTTGAAGCATGCTTTTCGGCTGCGTCACGCAGCAGCCAAGTAAAGGTCATAGTGCTGCAGGCCGATGGCCCACACTTCTCGTCGGGTCACGACATGCGCGACGACGAAAGCCATCGTGAGTTCGACCTTGTTTTCCCCGTAGGTGGTTTTGGCCGTGAAGGTCAAGAAGGCCAGATGGCGTGGGAAGAAGAGGTGTATTTCAACATGTGTTGGCGTTGGCGCAATTTGCCTAAGCCAGTTATTGCTGCAGCACAAGGAAAAACTATTGCGGGCGGTCTCATGTTGCTGTGGGTAGCCGACATCATTATTGCTGCCGACGACGCAATGTTCACCGACCCTGTTGTGGGCATGGGCGTGAATGGTGTGGAATATTTTGCACACCCATGGGAGCTTGGCCCTCGTAAAGCAAAAGAAATGCTTTTCACTGGCGGGTGGTTTACTGCGCAAGAAGCAGCAGCAACAGGCATGGTGAACAGAGTGGTTCCTGTTGCTTCATTACGTGACGAAACGATGAAGATGGCAGCGATTATTGCACAGCGGCCATCGTTCGCCTTGAAGCTTGCCAAGGAAAGTGTGAATCAAACCCTTGAAGCACAAGGACAATGGAATTCATTGCGTACTGCATTTGTGCACCAACATCTTGCCCATGCCAACAACCGCATCAAATTTGGTATACCTGTCGACCCGGGCTCTGGTCGTAAGTCGTAAGGGAATCTCGCATAGCATTTGATGTGACAAAAAATGCCGAAACTGTAGCGCGCAAGCTTGGGCGACCTCGCGCCGTTGACTCGGTCGACACACGGGTGCGTTTGCTTGCAGCTGCACGAACCTGCTTTGGGCAAAATGGTTTTGAAAAAACAACCAATGCTCAAATAGCTGAAGTTGCGGGCATCACCTCAGGCGCCATCTATCACTACTTCCCATCAAAAGTGGAACTATATGCGGCAGTGTTCGAGGGTGTTCAAGATTTCATTTATTCCGAATTTGAATATGCCATCAATGAACACGACACGCTGGTGGAGCGCTTCAATAGCATTCTCGATATTTCTGTACGCATTAACCGCGACGACCCCAGCATTGCTGGCTTCGTTGTTGACGTGGCCTCTGAAGTACAACGCAATCCTGAACTGCGCAGCGTCACTTCACTGTTGCGCCGCCGCACCGGTGCATTTCTGGAAAAACTCTGCGACGATGCAGAACAGAACAACGAGATCCGCCCGGGGGTATCGCGCGAGTCACTTCGGGACCTCCTCAATGCTCTTTTGGCTGGCCTTTTGAGGTTCTCCACTCTCATCAACGACTCGGCTCGCCATGGGGCAGCAGTAGAAGTCTTGAAACTCATGCTGAGAAATGCAGTCTTTGCCTCTGGCCCATATGTGGTTCGCCCCCGTAGTGGGTCAAGTGAGTCTCAGCTCGCAGTCTGAATCGTACGAGAGGTACTGAAGGTGCGAGAATAGAATCATGACAACCCAGATCCCCGTGGCCGAAGAACTTTTCACCTGGCCTTCTGACTCACCCCAACTCATTGGCACGCGTTTCCCAGAGAGCGGCGTCACCACCTTCCCGCAGTCGAAGTCTTGCCCAAAGAGTGGCAGCGAAAACGGTGAGCGCGTTTTGTTGCCTCGTCAAGGAACTTTGTGGAGCTGGACCGTACAAGGCTTTCTTCCCAAGTCACCTCCTTATGCTGGCAAGGAAACAGCTAAGACCTTTAAGCCTTATGGAGTTGGTTACATTCAGCTAGGCAACGAGGTTATTGTTGAATCGCGTCTGACAACTGCAGAGGCAAGTGAGTTAAAAATTGGCATGGACATGGAACTCGTCATCATTCCTTTTTCCACCGATGACGATGGCAATGACCTCATTACTTACGCATTCGCACCAGTAAAAAAATAACAAGAAAATTTTATTGAAAGGCAAAACCATGGCAGAAGATGTAGCAATTATCGGAATTGGAATGCACCCCTTTGGGCGCCACGACAACACCGGCATGGAAATGGGCGCTTACGCCGCTCGTGCCGCGATGAAAGACGCTGGTTGCGACTGGAGCGATGTGAACTACGCCTTTGGTGGTTCAGCATCTGCTGGAAACGCCGACAGCATGGTGTCAACATTGGGCCTCACCGGCTTGCCTTTCATCAACGTTGCCAACGGCTGCGCAACTGGCGGTAGCGCACTCATTAGCGCATACAACGCCATCAACGCAGGTGCTGCAGATGTATGTATGGCTATTGGTTTCGACAAGCATGAAAAAGGAGCCTTTGCTCCCGACCCAGCAAGTCATGGCGTAGGGCAGTGGTACGGCGATACAGGCCTCATGCTCACCACTCAATTTTTTGGGATGAAGATCCAGCGCTACATGCACCAATTTGGTATTTCTGAGTCAACACTTGCGAAAGTTGCAGTGAAGAACTTTCATAACGGCTCATTGAACGAAAATGCTTGGCGCCGGAAGCCACTCACCGAAGAGGAAGTATTGAACTCCCTCATGTTGTCGAACCCGCTTACTCAGTACATGTTCTGCTCGCCGGGTGAAGGCGCCGTTGCCTTGGTGCTCGCCCGCGGTGACATTGCCAAGAAGTTCCAGACAAAGCCTGTGTACTTGCGTTCAGCAGTATTGCGTAGCCGCCCATTCGGCAGCTTTGAAGTGTTCAACTCATGGTTGTCTCCAGACCGAGGCAATAGCCCTTCAGTAGGTGCAGCCGCGGCAGCATTTAAAATGGCTGGCATGGGGCCAAGCGA
Organism: bacterium; assembly: GCA_013205145.1. Classification (GTDB taxonomy): domain Bacteria; phylum Actinomycetota; class Acidimicrobiia; order Acidimicrobiales; family Ilumatobacteraceae; genus F1-20-MAGs119. The sequence goes on along the minus strand of JABMMV010000086.1, from coordinate 2,600 downwards.
TATGGACATCGTGCAGGTTCAAGACACCGAAAGTGGTGCAGAAATTATGCACATGGCTGAATGCGGTTTCTGTGAAGACGGCGAACAAGAAGACCTCATCCAGAGTGGTGCTACCAACCTCGACGGTCGCTTGCCCATCAACACCGATGGTGGTTGCCTAGCCAACGGCGAGCCCATTGGTGCATCTGGCCTACGTCAGGTGTACGAAAGTGCTTTGCAGTTACGCGGAGATGCTGGTACCCACCAGGTGCCAAAGCCCATCAAGACTGCTTTCACGCATGTGTATGGTGCTCCCGGCATCAGTGCATGCACCGTTCTGTCAAACTAAACAGCTAAGCCGTCATCGATCGCGAGCGTTGTGCTCTGCGAGCAGTGTCGGTTGCAAGTACGCCAAGCGCGACCCAAATAAGGCTGAACCCAACTATTCGAGTTGCATCGAGTTCTTCGTGATATGCCAACCATCCGAGTAAAAAATTGATGGTGGGTACGGAGTATTGCAATGGGCCAAGAACGGTGAGCGGCACGTGTTGTGCTGCGTAGCCAAAGATCCACAGTGGAATAACGGTGATGATTCCTGTGCCAGCAATGAGTACCCATTGCCATGTTGATGCATTGTTGATTGCGCTGTCGCTGTTGCCGCCTTGAGCGATCATCAGAACGATTGCGGGTAAAAAGAGAAACATCATTTCACCAGACAAGCTCTCTATTGACTTCAGCGGTATTTGTTTTTTGAGTAACCCGTACAGCGACCAAGAGCCCGCAATGAGCAATGCAATGTACGGCACGCGCCCGTAGCCAGCAGTGAGTATTGCAATGGCTGCTACTGCCAAGGTGATGGTGACTTTTTGTGCGGCGTTGAGTTTCTCTTTCAAGACCGCCACGCCAAGCCACATGGTGCACAGCGGCGCCATGAAGTAGCCAAGCGCGGTTTCTATAACGTGGTCGTGGGCAACGGCCCAGACGTAGGAACTCCAGTTGATGGTGACCAAAATGCTGGCGGCAAAGAGGCGCCAACCCAGTTCCTTCGATCGCATTGCGGTGGTAATGATGCGTAGGCGCTTGTGCCAAATGACTAATGGTGCAAGTACGCAGAAGCTGGCAAAAATGCGCCAGCCAATGAGCTCAAAGGGCGCAAACCCGTGGAGGTTCTTCCAGTAAATGGTGAGTAGACCCCACATCACATATGCGCTCACACCGGCAATGAGGCCAGAGCGCATACGTGGGTCGGGAGAACTCAGAGCGTTGACTTCCAACTGTTGAAGTAGGTGATTTCCTCTGCGGGGCGGCGCTTGCCGACTTTGAAATCTTCACCGGTGTAATACGCAACGGGAATAAGTGCGAGTTGCGTAACAGTGTCGGGCAGGCCGAGCAACTGTGCTGCTTCTTGTTCGTACTTCAAGTGCAAGGTGGTGTAAGCGGTACCAAGGCCACGCGAGCGCGCAGCAAGCATGAAACTCCATACAGCAGGAAGCAGAGAACCGTAGTAACCCGTTTGCGCCTGCACGTCGGCGTTGGGCGGCATGCGGTCGAGACCAATAGGAATGAGGAGCGCTGGGACCTTTTCAAGAATGGTTGCGAGGTAGTCGGCAGACTCCATAATGCCGTCGGCATCGGTACGGCCTTTTTTCTCTACCTGGGTGCGCTGCATCTCGATGTAAGGGAGATACGCCTTGCGGTACAGATCGGCAAGACCCATCTTTAAATCTGGGTCATCGACCACCATCCAGCGCCACTTTTGCAAGTTTGAGCCAGCTGGCGCCTGTGAAGCCAAGCGCACGCAGTCGATGAGCAGCTCGCGCGGAACGGGCCGGGTGAGGTCGAGGCGCTTGCGCACGGCACGAGTTGTGGAAAGGAGGTGGTCTGTCTGTTCCAAATTGAAGGTAAATCCCATAAGATTTAGACTAGTGGTCATCGCCCTTGGGGCTGATGCCAGAACGATTCTCGAATGAAGGACCCAACATGACTGATGCCAAGAAAATCTCACCACGCCAAGAGTGGAGCGAGGCCTTTGAGGCGTCGAAATTACGCGAGGGCGAATACACCACAATGTCGGGTATTCCCATTAAGCCCGTATACGGACCAGAAGATGCTGAGCATCCCGGCGTGTACCCATACACACGTGGGCCGTATGCCTCTATGTATCGCTCGAAGTTGTGGACCATGCGTATGTTCGCTGGCTTTGGAACTGCTGAAGACACCAACTGGCGTTTTAAGGAAATCATCAAGTCGGGTGGCGACGGACTCTCGACCGCGTTCGACATGCCCACACTTTTGGGCCTCGACTCCGACGATGAAATGTCGGAAGGCGAAGTGGGTCGTTGTGGTGTAGCTATCGACACCTTGGCCGACATGGAAGACCTCTACTCGGGTATCGATCTTTCGCAGATCACCACTTCAATGACCATCAACTCACCAGCTGCCGTTATTTTCGCCATGTTCATTGCACAGGCAGAAAAAGCTGGCGTGAATCGTGCCCGCGTTGGCGGCACCTTGCAGAACGACATCTTGAAGGAATACCAAGCACAAAAAGAATTTGTGTTCCCTCCACGTCAAAGTATGCGCTTGGTGCGCGACACCATTGCGTTCACCGCCGAGGAAAT
>JABMMV010000085.1 GCA_013205145.1 bacterium | reverse complement strand
GAGCATGCCTGCAAGAGGCGTGTCGGTGCTATAGCCCAATGCTCCATGCACCTGAATTGCACGATCTGTAATTTTCCACAGACTGTTGGCCACGAAATGCTTGGCCATCGACACCTCTGAAATAAAGTCCAGTTTGTTCTCCAGTTTGTACGCAGCGTGAAGGACCATCAACTTACTTTGGTAGAGCTCCATTGCTGAGTCTGCAATCATCCATTGGATGCCCTGCTTTTCTGCAAGTAATGAACCATGTGAAAAACGCTCGAGTGAACGCTTCACCATCATGTCGAGAGCAATTTCTGCTTGACCGATCCAACGCATGCAGTGCGCAAGACGAGCAGGCCCTAAACGATACTGACCCAACAAGTGCCCTTGCCCGCGTCCGCCGAGCATATTTTCAGCAGGCACACGTAGATCTTCAATCATAATTTCACAGTGGTTATGACCACCCGACATGGTGTGAATATCGCGCACAATTCTGAAGCCAGGGTTTGGCAAGTCAACAATAAAACATGAGTTTGCGGCTTGCGGAAGATCGGGGTCTTCTTCGGTGCGTGCAATAAGAAGAGCAAACCTTGCTCCACGAGCACCTGAAATAAACCATTTGTGGCCGTTGATGACCCACTCGTCGCCATCGCGGTAAGCAAATGTTTTAATGAGCGTTGGGTCGCTTCCCGCTACCTCTGGTTCGGTCATTGCGAAGCATGAACGAGTTGTGCCTTCACATAACGGACGCAGATACTTTTCTTTTTGCTCTGGGGTTCCCCAGTGCTGAAGTGTGTGTTGGTTCCCTTCGTCTGGTGCTTGAGCATTCAACACAAATGGCCCGATGCTCACCTTTGCTGCTTCAGCTGAAACTGCCGCCATTGCAGTGGCTCCTAGACCCATGCCACCCCATTCGGCGGGCATATGGGGCAACCACAGGTGTTCTTCATTACGGGCACGCGCACGCAAACTCCTAATGGTTTCAACAATGGCACTGCGGTCACTTTGGTCAGTTGCATCCCATGCAGGACGAACAACATCGTCCATGAAATTGCGCACTTTAAGGCGAATTTCTTCTACCTCAGCCGGAAACGAAAAATCGATCATCTCTTCTACCCCATGTATCTTGAAAGCCCCACGTAATTAGTCATCTTGTCACTTCGCAGAAGAGTGCAACAACTTAGAAACGGTCGTATTGTTCAGTTGTGGTAATTAGGCGAAATAAAGCGCAGGAAACACTTCCCCAAGGTGAAGCGAAGCAACAAGCAATAAGAGAAATGTTCGACACTATTGCCTCGCGATACGACTTTGTCAATCGGGTCATGACCTTCCGTCTCGACACTAAATGGCGAAAAATTGCAATAGAGGCCCTGCAACTCTCTGCCCCTTCACGTGTTCTCGACCTCGCGAGCGGCACTGGCGATCTGTGTATACCAATTCAAAAACGAGGCCACACCGCCATTTCAGTAGACCTTTCTTACGGCATGCTCTCATACGACCGTTCTGGCGCACCTCGTGCGCAGGCAGATATATTGCGGCTGCCATTTCCACATTCCTCTATCGATGCGGTCATTTGCGGTTTCGCATTGCGCAACCTCGTAGACCTGTCGACATTTTTTGTCGAAATAGCTCGCGTCCTTAAACCGGGTGGTCGCGTTGTTTTGCTCGATGTAGGTGTTCCACACAACCCCATCATCCGCTTCGGTAACAATATCTACTTCGGAAAAATCGTTCCGAAAATCGGCGCCTTGCTTTCAGACAAAGATGCCTATCGATACCTACCGCGAAGCATCGCCTATCTTCCGCCCCGTGAAGAACTCACCGCGATGTTGCGCAGTGCGGGTTTCAGCGACGCTGAACATCGGCAACTCAGCGGCGGGCTTACACAGCTTCTCTCTGGCAGCCGAAATCAGTAATGAGCAGACTCGTTGCCACTTCTATTGCGGTAGAAAATCTGCCGCCCCTACACGACATCGCCGGATCTCACGGAATGCTTTTCGTTCATGGTGATGACGGCATTGCCACAGTGGGTGAATTCACACGCGTAAACAGTGCCAATGCAAACGATTTTCTGCGGAATATTGAGCACCGCTTTACCGACGCACACGATGAAGGTGGACCTGTTGCACTCGGCTTTCTCTTTTTTTTACGGGAAGAAAACGAAGATCTTTTTGTTCCACACATATTTGCACGACACTTCAGCGATGGATACGCCTCAATAACCGTTTGCACAGATGCTCTACTTTCGGAAGAAGATCGGCGCAAACACGTAGATCTAATAGTGTCATCGGTAATGGCATCTCTTCGGGTTACACAAAGCCCTAAAGATGGTGGACGCCAGTTGCGCAGCGCCCCCCTCACGCCAATTGCCACTTATTTATCTGCAGTTGGTGAAGCACGCGATGCAGTTCGATCTGGTCACATTGAAAAAGCAGTTATTGCCCGCGATATTGAGTTGACATCAGATACTCCGCTCTGCATCCATTCAGTTGTGCAATACCTCCACGAACAATATTCAACGTGCTATCAATTTTCCATCGACAATATGGTTGGAGCATCGCCGGAACTGCTTGTGCAACTCGACAATGGAATGGTGCATAGCAATCCATTGGCGGGCACCACCCCACGCACTGGGGACAAAGAAACCGATGCGCAGAATGCAGCCGCGCTTTTAGCAAGCAAGAAGAACCAAATTGAACACCGTGTTGTTGTAGAGATGGTGCACGACACGTTGCTTCAGTGGTGTTCGTACCTCGACTGGGAACCTGAACCATCAGTTGTAAGTGTTGCCAATGTGCAGCACCTCGGCACACACGTAACCGGCCCACTTTCTGCTCTCAACACTCATGTACTAGATATCGCACGAGAACTATGCCCTACCCCTGCTCTTGGCGGGTTCCCGCGCACTGCCGCAATCGACCTCATCAACAAAGTGGAACACATGCACCGCGGGCGCTACGGCGGTGCGGTGGGTTGGTGCGATGCACGAGGCAATGGCACCTGGGCAGTCACCATTCGCTGCGCTCAATTCAGCGAAGATCTCTTATCAGCACGCCTATTTGCTGGTGGCGGAATTGTGGCCGACAGCGAACCAGATCTAGAACTTGCCGAGACCGAAGCGAAACTAAAGGCAATGACTAACGCAATTATGAATTCGTAACTGCATCTACCGCTTGGGCAATTGCAGAATGTAAATGTTCATGAACACGCACATTTGTTTCGCGATGAGTTTTCAGCAAAATGATTGCAGTACCCGAACCTTGCATGGCGCTGCGCAACTCATCTAGCGACTCGGGTTCAATAACTGTGATGCTGTGCGAACTGGCCATAAGAGCAATATCTACTCCGTGCGGAGTTCCGAAGAGATTCTCAAAAACTTCTTTTTCAATGTGTGCTGCTTGTGGCAAAAATGAAAAAATGCCGCCGCCATCATTATCAGCAACAACAATACGCATATTGAGATGACGATTATTCAAACCAACGAGAGCCGTCCCATCGTGCAGAAATGCAATATCGCCGAGATACACGCCAATTGGAGTGCGTAGAGACTGTGCGATTCCAATGGACGTAGAGATGACGCCATCGATGCCATTAGCACCACGATTCGAAAAGAGGACTCCGTTTTCCTTACCTTCAGAGAACCACTCAACATCACGAATAGGCATCGACGAACTCACCATGCCAACCGAAAAGGTTTCTGCGAATAAGCGTGCAATTGCAGGCTCGGAAATTTCTTTGAGCGCGGATAACTCTTTTTCAATTGTTCGTGAAGCCGCTCTTTGCGCGTTTCTCCAAGCCGAGTCCCATTTCCAAATAGTTTCTTGCTCACGTGTATCAACAACTGCCGCCGCAACAGAGCACAGGCGATCAATAGTGTTCGCCACGTCGGCCTCTATATGCATAAAGGTCATGTGTTGGGCATCTTGGTAAGTGCCCGGGCCATGCACCGCAATGACCTCTGCCTCCGATGCAACAATCCATTGTCCAAGAACCTTTGAGGCCGGCGGTTTCCCCAGTTGCAGAACAACTTCTGGAGCCAATACACCTAGTGCACTTTGCGAACGGACAATTCCATCGAAGTGCGAAACAATATTTGCCGAGCCCCCTCGCACACCACTGAGCGGACAAGCCAATATTGGCCAATGCAATACCGAACTCAAAACACTCACTGCAGATGTGTAGGTGGCTAAATCAAAACCTGCACCCACATCGCCCGCAATAATGACCCCACGCCGACCCGCTAACCGGTGAGCTAGGTCGTCAATTTCCCAATCGGAAAGTTGTGATCGCCCAGCATGGAAACCCGACCATGATGCATCGTGCTGGCGCTTCGCTGGCATATCGACCACTTCACCAAGCAACGGTTCACGGAAGGGCAAGTTGAGATGCACTGGCCCCGACACTGGCCCCATTGTTCGTGCCACCACATGGTTCGCAAGAGCCCGCCAGGTGTGTGCGGCGTCGTATGAAGCAATGCCTGGGTCGTGGAACCACCTCACCGAAGTGCCGTACAAATGGGTTTGGTCAATGGTTTGTGCGGCGCCTACATCTCTCAACTCTGGTGGTCGATCTGCTGTACAAACGATCAGTGGCACTCCCGAGAGCGAGGCTTCGGTGACGGCAGCAGAAAAATGGGTTGCTGCAGTTCCGGAGGTGCACAAGGCCACCGCTGGGAGTCCGGTTGCCTTGCCCACGCCTAAAGCGGCGAAGGCTGCACAACGCTCATCAATGAACACTTCAACCGATATCTCAGGGCGTGCCGACAGGGCCAAGGCCAATGGCGTGGAACGTGACCCTGGGGCAATGTATGCATGTTGCACTCCATCGCGAATCCACTCGTCGACCAAGGTGGCGCAAAAAGTGGCTTGAGCATTAGCGGTCGTTGGTACTGTCATTTTTCGCCATTTCTTTGATCAGGTGTAAATTCTTGCACTCTTGACTCCCCTAGAGTGACCTTATGAACGTAGAAATTTGGTCTGATGTCGTTTGCCCGTGGTGCTACATCGGCAAAAGGCGATTCGAAACGGCCCTGGCAAATCTTGCCGCAGAAGGCATTGAACTCGATATCAACATCACCTTTCGCCCATTCCAGCTCGACCCCTCTGCTCCCAGGAATGCACCTAGCCCCGTCATTGATGGATATGCGAAGAAATTTGGTGGTATAGAAAAAGCACATCAAATCATTGACCACGTCACTTCCGCAGCTCGCGATAGCGGCATTGAATTTCAGATGGAAAATGCCATTCGCGCAAACACCTTGCAATCTCACCGCCTACTCCATTTGGCATTATTGCATCATGGAGCTGTGACCCAAGTTGCACTCAAGCAAGCTCTACTTGAGGCCTATTTCACCGACGGTAAAGATATTGGCAGTTCCGAAGTTCTTATAGCGTGCGCACTGCGTGCGGGAATTTCTCCAGAGACTACACAGGAATATCTTTCGTCAGACGAAGGCCTTGAAGAGGTTCTTGGCGATTTCTCGCTCGCCGGTGAACTTGGCATCACTGCAGTTCCCACGTTTGTCTTTGACGGCAAATGGACCGTACCGGGGGCGCAAGATGTTGCGGTCTTCGAGAATGTATTGCGGCGACTCGCAACACGCACCCTTACCTCTTGAGTTCACATCTCAACATGCTTGGTTTCACTGCGATAGGGCCTAATAATTCTTCCGAGAAAATTGTTCTCATTCACGGCTTCACTCAAGCAAAAGAAATTTGGCATCACATTGTTCCCAAACTTCTACACGAGTTAAACGTGTTGTCACCGCAAGTAATTTCAGTTGACCTTCCTGGTCATGGTGAAAGCGGTTCAGAGGAAGCCAATCTGTGGCAGACCGCACAACAGATCGTTGAACTCTGTGGAGAAGCAACGTACATGGGCTATTCACTTGGTGCAAGAGTGGCTCTACATTGCGCACTGCAATCTCCGCAATCCGTGAGGCGATTGGTGTTGTGTGGTGCCACACCTGGCTTGCGCAGTGAACAAGAACGCGAAGCACGCCGCGTTGCCGATGAGAACATTGCACAGACTATTGAACAAACTCCGCTGACTGACTTTCTCCATAACTGGAGTCGACAGCCGATATTTAATGGCTATGTTCCAGACGAAATTGATATGTCGATACGACTCAAAAACAAGCCGGGCGGACTCGCAATGAGTTTGTGCACAATGGGCACAGGCACACAAGAAGATTTGTGGAACAGACTCTCTGAACTCTTAATGCCCGTATTGCTCGTCACCGGTGAAGATGATCTCAAATTCTCACAGACAGCCGTCGAAATGAAAGCCCTTATCGGACCAGCCGCACAGCATGTACTCATTCCACATTGTGGTCATTCGGTTCCATTTCAAAAACCAACGGAATTCTGCTCAGTTACTTCGCAATTTATTTTGTCGCTCTAGCTATTAGCGATGAGCAAACCGAGAGAGAAAAGCAGACCGAAAATAAGTTGAGCACGACCTGTCGCGCCTAAAACCACGATGAGATCTCGGCCAGTTGCTCCGCCACGCACCGTACGCACGGCACCGCGAGCGCTCGCAATACCAACAAGACCCAAAATTGCGGCAGGTTTCTGAACAGCTACCGCGACAACAAATACTGCCGAGAGCACGTACAGAAAAAGGTAAAATTGTCTCGTTCGCGCGTCGCCTAACCGCACTGCCAAGGTATTTTTGCCCACTGTGCTGTCGGTTGGTATGTCACGCAAGTTGTTGACCACAAGTAGCGCACAAGCAAAACATCCGACCGGTACGCACGAGATCCACATTGCGCTAGTGAGTTCTTCCGCAACCACGTACGCGCTGCCTAAAGTTGCAACAACGCCAAAGAAGATGAAGACGAATATCTCTCCTAAACCCAAGTACCCATAAGGTCGCGGTCCTCCGGTGTAGGTCCAGCCCGCAGCAATTGCACACACCCCAACAAGGAGCAACCACGGAGTTGTTGCCATGGAAAGAACGAGCCCGCACACAGCAGCGCAACCAAAAGATAAAAACGCTGCACGTTTTACAAATTGCGGAGCCACAAGACCAGAACCAACAAGGCGCACAGGACCAACACGAACAGCGTCGGTGCCTTTCACTCCATCGCTGTAGTCATTGGCATAGTTCACACCCACCTGCAAGCTCAGGCTCACCACGAGTGCGAGGCCAATACGCCACCACACAGGGTGTGCTGAGCCAACTGCCAAAGCCGCCCCCACTAAAACCGGCACAACAGCTGCAGGCAAGGTTCTCGGCCTGGCCCCCATGACCCATAGCTTGAAGGCGGTAGTTTCCTTGGTGTGTGAATGCGAATCTGTCACCTCATTAGTGTCTCACGAAATAGCGGTCTAACCTTTGATTATGAACAAACTCGTGGGCATCGACATGGCTCTGTCTGCCGATTTTGTGTCTGCACTTCAAGACATATGGCATGCGGGTGACTGTGCATTTCCTATTGACCAGCGCTTGCCGCACGCGCAAAAGACCCAGCTTGTTGAAGATTTCGGAGTACAAGAACTTGTCACAGTAAATGGTCGAAGCGTTATTGCACAACACGAATCGCGCGTCACCGAGAATGACGCTGTTATTTTCACTACATCTGGAAGCAGTGGTACGCCAAAAGGAGTCGTACACACGCACGATTCTCTTCGCGCCAACGCCAATATCGTTGCGCAATATTTTGGCGACACATCAACAATGCATTGGCTCGCTTGTTTACCTCCATCTCACGTTGGTGGGTTCGGAGTCATTTCACGGGCTATTCATTGGGGCTGCAAGCTCACAACCATTTCACAATTCGATGCCGAGCAAGTTGAAGATCTCGCCCGCAACGGCGTCACACATACTTCGCTTGTGGCAACCGCGCTTGGGCGCATCAACCCTGCCCTGTTTGAAAGCATCCTCCTCGGTGGCGCGAAACCACCACCTACGTTGCCACCAAATGTCACCACCACATACGGCCTCACGGAAACCATGGGCGGCGTTGTGTACAACCGCAATGCACTTACTGGTATAGAAATTTCAATATCTGCAGATCAAGAAATTTTGTTACGCGGACCGGTGCTCCTGAACCGCTACTACCAGCCGCAGCTGAGTCACCCCATCGATAGCGAAGGCTGGTTGCACACTGGTGATCTCGGAACTATGAGCCCAAACAGTCAACTGTCAGTCGTTGGTCGCCGAAGCGAACTCATCATTTCTGGTGGTGAAAATATCTGGCCAGAAGTAGTGGAAGCCGCCCTTGCGAACCACCCTGACGTGAGCGATGTGTGCGTTGTGGGCGTAGATGACCAAGAGTGGGGTCAACGAGTAGTTGCGTTCATCGTGCCTGCAACTACTTCGGCTACACATTCTTTGACTGAGTGGAGAGAGTTCGTGGCAGAGTCACTGCCTCGATTCATGGCCCCTCGACAGGTTGTAATAATCAACAACATCCCACGAAGCGCACTTGGCAAACCTCAGCGACAAGCGTTAAGAGAAATACTCGCCCCATAGACAACGCGGTCTATGAGTGGGCAACCCCTGCTCCACCGTCGATGACATAAGTTTCACCAGTAATCCAACTCGCGGCATCTGAAACCAAAAAGGCAGCAAGATTGGCAATGTCTTGAGGTTCACCGAGTCGACCCAACGGTGTTCGCTTTGCAAGTGCATCTCCAAAATTGTCTACCAGCACCGCTGCGAAATCAGTTTTCACTAACCCAGGAGCAATACCCACTACTCGGTTCGGACCAATTTCACTGGCGAGTTGCCGTGTGAAATGAATGAGCGCCGCTTTAGTGAGGTTGTAGATACTTAGACCCGACTCGGTTCGCATTCCGCCAACAGAGGCAATGTTCAAAATAACGCCTGGTTTTTCTTTCAGCGCCATTTCATAGGCCATCTGTGTCCAAAACAATGGGCCTTTTAAATTGACCTGAAAGGTTTTATCGAATCGCGCTTCATCGACGCCCAGCGAGTCGCCGTAGTAGGGGTTGGTGGCTGCGTTGTTAATGAGAATATCGATACCACCGAATTTTTCGATAGTGGCAGCAATGCATTCCCGTCCAGATGGAATATCGCCAGCGTTGGCGGCAAACACTTCAGTTATGCCATCAATCTCTTTTGCGGCTTCACGCAGTGCGTCTTCCTTGCGGGAAGACAACATGACCTTGGCACCGCTTTCAGCGAGTGTCTTTGCTATTGCCTTGCCAATACCTTTAGATGCCCCAGTAACCAGAGCTACCTTGCCTTCAAATGAAATCTCCATTACTTCAAACTACTCCTGCTTGAAGTACCGATTTCGCATCAGGAATCGGAAATGTCGTGGACATGAGCAGAAATCTGGATGGTGCGAATTCGGCGACCAACCAGCTCTTCCACAGTAAATTTCCAACCTTCAGCTTCAACGCTCTCACCTGGCTCAGGAACATGTTCAACCATGTTGAAAACAAAGCCGGCCAATGTGTCCCAATCAGTATTCGGGAGATGTGTTGCCAGCAAGTCATTCACGTCATCTATGGGCATCTTGCCATCTACTCGATAATTACCGTTTGGTAAACGAACTACACCAACTTCATCGTCGTCAAACTCGTCGATAATTTCACCAACTAATTCTTCAAGGCAATCTTCGAGTGAAATAATGCCAACGATTGACCCATGTTCGTCGGCAACAACGGCAAGGTGATACTTCTCTCGCTGCATCTCGCGCATTAAACGATTCACCGGCTTGGTTTCAGGAACAATGACCACTTTACGAATGAGATCGGTCATGACCGAGGTGCCTAGACCTTCACGTTCTGCCCGCATGAGATCTTTTGTATAGGCAATGCCAACAACATCAATATCTTCTTCGCCTTCTTGAATAACCGGCAGTCGGCTGTAACCCTCGGAAATAGCTACATCGAGTGCTTCAGTAATGGTCATGTTGTGATCGACGGTGACCATGTCGGGACGTGGCACCATGACTTCGCGCACCACCGTGTCGCCGAACTCAATAACTGATTCAATCAGTTCGCGCTCTTCATGCTCAATTACTTCATCTTGCGCAGCGGCTTCCACAATGCCAAGGAACTCTTGTTCACTAACGAATGGCCCCGACTGCAATCCTTTGCCACGCACAATAACGTTGGTCAGCGAAATGAGGCCTCGCGACACAAACTGCAGCGGCCAAAACGACACAATGAAACTCGTCGGCCGAGCAATAATGAGCGCAGCTCTTTCTGGATACAACACTGCATACGTTTTGGGCACAGCCTCGGCAAAAACATAAAACACAACAACGTTCAAGAGAACACCCACGGCAACTCCGGCGGCACCGAATAAACGACCGGCTACAACACCAGTGAGTGTGGCTTGAACGGTTTGACAAATGTTGACACTTAACAACAGTGGGTTCACCCAGCGAGCTGGGTCAATGACAAGTTTTGCAAGCGATCGTGCCGACTTCACTCCTTGGTCGGCTAACGCTGCTGCCTTTGGTTTTGAAATTCTCGAGAGAGCCATTTCAGCGACACCAAAAAAAATAAGCAAGATAAGCAACCCAAGAATTGCAGCCAACATCCAGTAGTCGGCGCTATTTGGCGCAGAAGAAATCATTGTGCATCCTCTGGATGATCGATACGAAAATTGGGCGGGGCGGGTGACTTCCAGAAGTACTGTTCCAAAAGTTCCCTCTCACGAGCCTGCATACGTGTTCGCTCGTCATCTTCGGCGTGGTCATAACCCAAGACGTGCAACGAGCCATGTGTAACCAACAAGGCGATTTCATCATCAAAGGTGCCCGCATGGGTGGGGGCTTGCGCTCGGGCAACTTCTGGGCAAATGACCACGTCGCCGAGGAGCAAAGGTGAATCTTCCATATTTTCCGCAGCTCTATCTGGGCCTCGCGACATTGACCCTGGACCGCTTGCGGATTCGGGCACAAACGCGTCTATTGGGAAAGCCAAGACATCAGTAGGACCGCTCTTGCCCATATGAACGCTATTCATTTCGGCCATCACATGAGTTTCCACAAACAAAATGCTCATCTCGGCAGCACCACGTACACCTTCAGCTTTCAACACATCGGTGGCGAGCAGCTGCCAGCGAGCAAGGTCTATGTCAACTCCGTTTTGTTCTGAGGCACAAAAAACAGTGAGTTCTCCGTCGCCGCCAACACGCTTTGGTTTTTTAAACCTTCCTAAAAAGTCAACCATTCAGATGTCAGCGCTGTCTTTCTTCATATGCAGACACAATATCGGCAACGATGCGGTGGCGTACGACATCTGATTTAGACAAATGCACGAATTCCAAACCTTCAATACCGGTGAGAATTTTTTCTAACCCGACAAGACCACTTTTGCCGTTGGGAACATCAATCTGAGTAACGTCGCCGGTCACCACGACTTTAGAGTTGAATCCAATTCTTGTGAGGAACATTTTCATTTGCTCAGGGGTCGTGTTTTGGGCTTCGTCGAGGATAATAAACGAATTATTAAGTGTGCGCCCTCGCATAAATGCCAACGGAGCCACCTCAATAGTTTGGCGCTCAATGAGTTTCTGAGCACCTTCATGGTCAACCATGTCGTACAACGCGTCGTATAAGGGCCGCAAATATGGGTCGATCTTTGCCATGAGGTCACCGGGCAAGAAGCCAAGCCGCTCGCCTGCTTCGACTGCAGGGCGAGTGAGAATAATGCGTTGCACCTGTTTTGCTTGGAGCGCCTGCACTGCCATTGCAACTGCCAGCCAACTTTTACCCGTTCCTGCAGGCCCCACACCAAAAGTGATGACGTTTTCACGTATGGCATCGACATACCGCTTTTGGCCGGCTGTTTTCGGCTTCACCGCACGGCCACGACCCGCGCGCATCACTTCATCGGTGAGTACGACACTTGGGCTCTGGTTGTTGCGCACCATGTCTATTGATCTGTCGATAACCAAAGAATCGAAGGCTTCACCTTTTTGCAACAACATGACGAGTTCTTCAAAAAGACGTCCGGCTTTTGCCGAGTCAGCACCGGCTAAAGACACCACATTGCCACGAACTGAAATTTTTGTTGACGGGAAAGCATCTTCGATGCGCCGCAAATGCTCATCGCGCATTCCCAAAAGATCGGCCATCATGTGCGAATGGGGAATGACCACATCAACAGTGGAAGAGGTAGTAACCATTTCTAAGAAACGTAGCGCATTACCTAGGAGGTGTGCATGGTCGATTCTGCTTCTGAGCCGATTTCATGCGCGCGAACGAAGTCAATGGCGTAGTAACGCTGGGTCGTGATGGGGATGAGATCTGCCTCAGAGACCATCCGCGCCAAACGCACCATTAATTCTGCAGCACCACCGGTGGCTTCAGGCTGGTTGCTCTCGGGGGTATCAAACACCAGCAAAGCCCCTTCGGCAGCCTCTACAGCGAGCGCATGCTTACCCAAATGGATGACCGCTCCCTTTGCCACATACTCGGGGTCGACCACGGCCCACACCACGTAATGCACCTGACCATTGCGAAAACGGTCGGGGTAGTGCTTGGCAAAATAGAGTTCTGAGAGCCAGCGGGTTACCCCTATATCGGTTGCAATGAGCGTCATGGCAACAGGTACTCCGTCATCCCACACCACCCAGGCGCGATTGCTCTGCAGTGTCATTTGATCGTTAAATTCCAAACGATCAAGCATCTCATGCGTTGCTGTCAGCTCAGCCTCGGGCAAATAGGCGCGCACGTAGAGGTTCCACAGGGAATCTTGCAGGTTGTGGTCTACAACGTGAGAGTGGCGGGTGACATACATACGAGGAGGTACTCCAAAAAAGAGGCACTCCGCCTTCCCCCACATTAGTTGATCCACCCTTGCAATTCGGGTCATGTGTAGCCTAAAAAGTCAGTGCGTAAAAGCTTTTCTCAATTGGCATGGCTCGTAGGGGCCGTGGGAGTAGCCCTCGGGCTTGTCAACATACTCATCCCCTCCACCACCGTGGGGGACACCTTTTATTTTATAGCGGCTGCCCAATTAGCTGTTGGCGTCATCATTGGGTTCTTCGCGCATCGGCCCGACCCCCGAACCTGGCTCGTTATTCTGGCGGTTTCATTCTTCACCGTTACTGGGCAAATATTTGCCGACAATTCACAACCTGACGAAGCATTGCGCATTGTGTCGGAATCATTTTTCCTCGCCGTCCAAATACTTCTTGCAAGCGCGCTTCTTCTCGTCACCTTGCGGCGCAATGGTACGGCAATTCTTAATTCTCTCGGAGATGCATTGGTCGTTGCATTAGGAGCTTGGCTTCTCATTTGGATTGTGTTGTTGCAACCTTCGCTCAATATTGCTGGGGAACCAACGGCAATAAGCATCTTGCGTGGCGTCACCCTGGCGACAAGCACAATTGTATTGTTCCTGCTCGTCTCACTTCTCTTTAGCGAAGCGAGCCGCACGCCTTCCATCTGGTTGCTCTTTGGCGCCATTTCATTATCGCTACTCGGAGATTTCCTTTTCGCCTTCGACAAGTCAGGGCATGCAAGTGTTTCCGATCGATTCCTCAACGCACCGTATGTCATGTGTCTTTTCTTGGCGTCTGCAACCTTCTTACATCCCTCAGTACGCAGCCTCACTCATCGCAGCACCACGCGACAACGACAACCCTTGCTTGGCCGCTTGGTACTTACCACAACAGCCCTCATTGTGCCGCTCATCACCATTGCTCTATTTGATCCGCGCAATCAGGTAGACCGCATTGTTCGTGCACTCTCGTTGTTTGTTCTTGCCGCATCGGTAACAGCTCGAGTTGTACAGGCCGTCAGAACTAACGCTCGCACACAAGCAACGCTGGTAAAAACTGCACAAACCGACGCTCTCACTCTTTTGCCCAATCGTTCACTCATGTTGAAGCACATAGAAGAAGCAGTCGATAGCGCTTGGCGCACTGGAAGAGTTCCGGCAGTTCATTTCATTGACGTCGACCGTTTTAAAAATATCAATGACTCACTTGGCCACAGTGCAGGAGACGACGTTTTGGTGGCCGTTGCTCAACGACTCACAAATGCTGTTCCATCATCGGCCATAGTTGGTCGCATCAGTGGCGATGAGTTTGTTGTTTTAGAACCCAACAGCATCAGCGATACTGAAGCCATGAAGACTGCGGAACGAATTCTTGAATGTTTCCGTGAGCCCCTTGCCCTACGACAAGGCGACGTTTTTGTTTCGGCAAGCATTGGAGTTGCATGTTCACACGCGGCCGACTCACCTTCGCCCGAAGAACTCTTGCGCCACGCCGATGCTGCGATGTATCGGGCAAAAGATGCAGGGCGCAACTGCATTGCACTGTTTGATGCATCGATGCTTGAACGAGCCACACAAAGACTCACTCTGGAAACAGCGCTCTACAGGGCATTGGAAAGACAAGAACTCACGCTTGTTTATCAACCCATTATCGACCTGCAATTAGGTGATGTTCTTGGCTTTGAGGCTCTCATGCGCTGGGAGCGTGAAGATGGATCCACTAGTTCTCCAGCGCAATTTATTCCCATTGCTGAGGAAACTGGCATCATCGTGCCAATCGGTGCCTGGGCGCTCATTGAGGCACTCACGCACTTACGCAGCTGGATCGATGCTGGCATCTGCCCCGAAACCGCATCGATGTCTGTCAATGTGTCACCACGCCAACTTCATGATCCTCAATTTGTATCGGTGGTCAGTGAGGCCCTTTCGCGAACACGCGTGCAGCCGCAGCAGCTATGGCTCGAGATGACTGAAAGCATCATGATTACCGAACCCGAACAGGCCCTTGCTGCACTGCGCCGGTTGAATACTCTTGGTGTGCGAATTGCCATTGACGACTTTGGCACTGGATACTCATCGCTCTCTCTTTTACAAAGTTTCCCTATTCAACGACTCAAAATTGACAGATCTTTCATCAGCGGTATTGCCGACGATGTCAGCGCCAGGTCTATTGTGAAAACTATTTTGGCTATGAGCGATGCACTTGGTCTCGACACTGTTGCCGAAGGCGTGGAAACCAACAAACAGCTAGAAGCGCTGATTGACCTTCATTGCGCAAAGGCACAGGGCTACCTTATTTCCCATCCTGTTGCTCCTGAACAAATGCGCAACACCGTGATTTCCTTAGACAAGTTTTCGCAGTGGCCAAAATATTCTCATTAACGATCATTCATAAAGGGAAAATTCAGGCGAGTTGTCACTACGTGCTCTTTCGTCACCTCGGCAAAAAGAATTTCTTCTGCGGCGCTTCCAGCAGCAAGTGTTTCGCCGAGCGGACCAAAAATGCGGCTGTCTCCTGCATAGATCAAAGACCCACCCGCGCCAACACGGTTAACACCCACAACATAGGCTTGGTTTTCAATTGCGCGGGCCTGCAAGAGCGCTATCCAATGTTCACGACGGCTGTCGGGCCAATTGGCAGGCACCAAATAGACGTCGGTCTGTTCTGCACAATTC
>JABMMV010000009.1 GCA_013205145.1 bacterium | reverse complement strand
GTGGTGTCAATCTTCCAGGCAACTCCGTCAGCATCGGTGTGGCGAAGCCTCGTAATGGTGTCGCGGGCCTCTACAGAATTGATTTCCCCGCGGTCGAAGGCTTCACAGGTACGGCGATAGACCACTTGCAGATATTCAAATTCCTGAAGATGGGGGCTGTTGCTCATAGTCCTACGCACTAAGGATACGCATGGGGAACCATGTGGGGGCGTTTAATGCGCTCTCGCACGGGGTATTTCTCGCCAGTTCATCGGCAATTCGGCGGCCTGAACCCCAGTTTTTTTTGAATTAATTATTTTCGATGATTGGTTCGCGCAGGTGCAACGGCTCAACATGCTTCTTTTGACGAATGCGAATGTTCAACACTTCAACGAAGACTGAGAATGCCATTGATGCGTAAATGTAACCCTTCGGGATTTTCTGTCCGAAGCCTTCGGCAATCAAGGTGGTGCCAATAAGCAAGAGGAATGCCAACGCAAGCATTTTTACCGATGGGTGGGCATTAACGAATGTGTAGATGGCCTTTGAGGCAAGCAGCATGATTCCCACAGCAGCCATGATGGCGATGACCATGACGGGAACGTAGGTGGTCATACCAACTGCAGTGATTACCGAGTCGATGGAAAAGACAAGGTCGAGTATGAGTACCTGGCCAATAACTGCGGCAATGGTGGGAGCAACTTTGGCCGAGGTCTGGCCTTCGTCACCTTCCAGTTTGTGGTGAATTTCTTTCGTGGCTTTGTAGATAAGAAATATTCCACCAGCGAGCAGTATGAGTTCTTTGCCACTGAATCCGACCGACCCGAGGGTGAAGAGCTCTTTCTTTAAGGAGACGACCCAGCCAACAGCCAAGAGAAGTAACACGCGCATGAAGCCAGCTGCGAGGAGGCCAATTTTGCGTGCCTTGTCTTGTTCCTCTACGGGAAGCTTCGAGGCAAGGATAGAAATGAAGACGACGTTGTCGACTCCAAGAACAATTTCAAGTGTGAGGAGTGCTGCTAGAGCACTCCAAGCTGTGGGGTCAGACATCCATTCCATAGAGAGAAATTAGTGCAATAACTGGGTCCTTGTCAGTTTTGAAAACCGAAAATACGGTGCTTTTCGGACCAAATCAACCGTTGGTGATCCGTCAACGGCGCAACGTTCAGTCGCTATAGCAATCCATGTCAGTATGAACTCATGGCTATTGAAGAAGTGAATTGGCATGAGCGAGTCACGCCCGAGCTGGTGCAGCAGTACAAGCGCGATGGCGTAGTTTTCATAGACCAGTTGATACATCCGTTGTGGTTGCAGTTAATTGAGATGGGCATCACTCGAGTCTTAAACAATTCCACGCGTAAGCAAACCTTTTTTGCAGGAGACGAAGGACAGTTCATTGACACTGTTCGCAACTGGGAGTTCACTCCTGAGTTTCAACGGCTCACATACGATTCGCCCATCGCCGATATTCTCGGAACCTTCATCGATTCGCCACGAGTGTGGCTCTTGTTTGACCATGTGTTTGTAAAAGATGGCGGTAATTGCCGGCGCACCCCATGGCATCAAGATCTCGCGTATTGGCCTGTGGCCGGAACCCAACTGGCGTCAATGTGGATCACCATTGACCCAGTACCCAAACATGAATGTCTTGAATATATTGCGGGTTCGCATCGTGAAACGCTGTACGACGGGTTTGACCCACCGCGTGCGGCAGAAGACCCAACGTTGCCGTTCTACGGAGAAGGTTTCCCAAGGCTTCCCGATATTGAAGCCAACCGCACGCAGTGGGATATTCGCTCGTGGGACATCACCCCAGGAGACGTAGTTGTATTCCACCCAGGCGTGTTGCACGGTGGTGGGCCAACATCCGAGGGGCGTCGCCGGCGAACGTTGTCGGTGCGTGTGTTTGGTGAAGATGTTGTCTTTGATGAACGACCAAAAAGCCGTCCAACAGTTCCGCGCACGCCGGGTCTTGAGTTGGTCTTAAAGCCAGGCGATCCGCTACGTCACCCGTACTATCCGCGGTTGCGCCCAGTACCTGAACATCAACGCCAAAATTTCTTTGAGTAGCGCAGTTATTTGAAGACGAATGGGCGAGGCTAAAAAAGTTGTAACTGGCGGGCGCGGTCGGCAATCGCCGTGCGGCCTTCAATTTGTAGTGCCTTGTAAATAGCAATTGATTCTTGGCGGACGGTGGAATGACTGAACCCTAAATGCTGAGCGATCTCATTGATGGTGAGATTCTGCAGTAAGCCGTTCATCACGGAGATCTGTCGGGCTGTGAGACCCATATTGGCCGCAAGAGTTGTACGCGCAGTGGTGAGAGCAATACGGCCTCGATGTGCGCGCCATTTCATTTCGCTCTGTTCGGCATCAACAATGATGCTTTCAGGAACCAACTCAATTGCTCGACCCGGATCAGGCTCGGCAAGTAATTCCAAAATATCGACCGAACAGGCAAGATCCCACAAGTGGTCACCAATGCGCCGAGATTCGTTTCGTGCCATCAGCAAATCATCAATAGCGCCAGAGAGATCGCCAGAAGCATGTTTGGCTAATGCGCAATATCGACGTACCGGACCTCGGATGGTGTTGCCGATGTAGGTGACATGATGCCGTGAATATGGTTCTAAAAGAAGTGCGCTTTGAGCCGCGATATCGAAGCGCTTCAGTAGGTGTGCCGCCTCTGTCAACATCGTGACTGTTGGTAGCCACCCAGCTTCTTTTTCGGAGTCTTTGAGAATATCTAATGTGTCAGATATGAGTCGCTCAGACGTTGCAACATTGCCGAGCGAAGCGTTTGCAAGTGCTGCAAGTGAACGTGCGTAGTGATTTGCGAGGAGCTCGGTTTCACCTTGAAACACTGCCGAGAGTTCGGGAGGGATGATGGACTCGATAAGTATGAGGGATTGCTGCTCAAGTGTGATGACGAGCCGGCCGGGTTCATCTGCTATTTGGCCTCTGCTAAATACCTGCTGTGCTTCTTGGCCGGCTTCTGAAAATTTTCCTTGCGAGATGAGCCGGCCCGTATATATAAAACCGCTCCACCATTGCGCAATGAACGACCCTCCTGCGTAAGCCGCAGAACGTAATTGCTGAATTTCAAGGTCGGCTCGAATGAAGTCGCCATTTTCCATCAAGTCGAGAATGTGGCAAAAGTGTGCGGGCTCATCAAAGATGCCACCAGATCGCGACAGGTCGACTGCTTGCTCTGTGGCAGCGAGGCGCTGGGAAAGATAAGCCGGTGAGCGGTGCGACTCGCGCCAAGCCAAAAGAGCTTCGATGCGGGTGTCATTTTCGATTTCTGCACTCAAATTGGAAAAAGCTTCTTCGCGTGCATCGGTTGCTAGTTCGCGAGCGAGCGTCGCATTGACATTCCAGTTCCACGCAACAGAGTCAGATGAGTCTGTTCGTTCATTGTCAGAAATTTGTGATCCGAATGAGGTGATGAGTTCGGAACCGGATGTAACGGAGACATGTTCCTCGGTGGGTACAAGCAATACAGCCTGAGAGTAAGCACTCAAAAGTTTGACACGCATATTCGGAGACAAATCGTCGCGCTTGATTCGCTCAAATGCGGAAATAATGGGTGCGCGATCTGGAGTGAAGTCGCTTCGGGAAGCCCATTGCATGACGGCCTCAGCTTCTAACTCTGCGTCAGCCAAAGTGCGGGCAAGTGAGCTGGCAAGCTCTGCATTCTTTCTTCCTTCGACACGGCGACCAAGTGCAATTTGCGACTTTGCCAAATGGATGAGAACTTGAGCTCGCTCTATCTCGGTGTGTCCTGAGTTCTCTAGTAGCCAAAGAGACGATTCTGCGACGCTCGCATGGTCACCGATGGATTGAGAGATGTGAAGTGCATTTTGGGCTATTGATTTCGCAAAATCTAGGTCGATGGACTTTTCAGATTGAGCCAAGTGGGCCATGGCGGCCTGAAAGCGACTCTCGCGAGCAAAGGTGACTGCAGCGGCGCCATGGTAGATGCCGCGCTGTACGTATGACATACGTGAAATCAATCGCTGCGTAAATAGTGCATGCGAGAAACGGTACTTCTCGTTTTTTAGTGTCAATAGCCCAATACGCTCGGCACGAATTAATGCATCAGAAATAACGGTTTCCTCAATGCCGAGATGCGTGAGAGAAAGAAACAAGATTCGCCTGTCGCCAGTGAGGCCAATGATCGCTGCCATTGAAATGATGTTTTCGTCATCTTTGAGAAGATTTATTCTTCGATCAAGAATGCCCGCTAGTTCGCGAGGAATTCTTATTTCATTGAGTGAATTAATGTTTGAGTCGAGACGCGCAATCTCGAGAAGAAAAAATGGGTTGCCATTAGTGAGACCCTGTAATGAATTTTCTACATTTGCCGAAAGTTTGGATTTCGTCACTTGGGAAACTAAATGAGAAGTTTCTGTTTTGGATAATCCTGTTAACTGAACATGCTGCATTAGATGTGACAACGTTCGTATCTGAGTAATTGTTCCAGAGTCTTCAAAATCGTCGAGTGGGCGAGTGGTCGCGAGGAATCCCACTCCTAAGCCGGTTCCATAGTCGAAGAGATGGAGCATCGCTACTGAACTGAGATAGTCGCACCATTGCAAATCGTCAATCAGGATGATGCTAGGGCGTTCCGCAATGAGATCTAAGGCCTTTCGCCCATACCGAAAACGATCGGTATCGGACTGAAACGAAGCAGGCTCAGGGATATCAAACAATGCGCCAAGGCGTGAAAAGAGCGCAAAGGGTTCGTTGACGTCGCTCTCTGAACACCGTAATGAAATTGTTCTGATTGAACGTGATTTAGCGCGGGCAACTGTTTCACGAAAGAGATGCGATTTCCCGATTCCTGGTTCACCTGAGAAAAGCAATGACCCACCATCGCGACTCGTAATCTTGTTTAACAGAGAATCAATGACAAGCAGTTGCTCTTCTCTGCCGATCGTAGATGTATGAGCAATTTCAGAAGACATCGGCTTTATTGTACGTGCAATTCGTAAGCGCTTTACAGACAAAGTTAAGTGGTCAAAAATGTCAACGTGGTGGTCATTTCTTATTTCGCTCTTGCATTACCTCCGTATGCACTTCTCCATTCAATTCGGGATCGAAAACTCAATAGTGCAATCAGTAAGTTCAAGACAGTTCTGTCGGTCATTTTTGCAAGTATCGCTTTTGCAGTCATGGTGTTAGCCCAAGTGTGGCTTCTTCCTGCATTGATCCCGTAGTTCCTAAACCGCTGGTCGTGAAGCGAGAAACGCTGCGAAACGTGCAGGGTTTTCAAGCGGGCCAAAGTGTGAAAGCTCTGGCCATTCTTCGTAATGTCCATGGGGGAGAAGCGAAGCAATTTGTTCGGCAATGTCTGACACTTGGTACTGCTGCGGGGTGCTGCCAAGCACCCAAGTAGGTGTTGCAATGTTTGCAAGTTGGTTCCACGTTTCGTGAATGCCACCGGTGTCGTAAGTGCGCGCTTCGTGTTCAGGGTTGCACTTGAGTGAAACGCTGCCATCGGGTTGAGTGGTAAAGCCGTAGTCAACATATGCATGAAGTGCATCGGGGTGGAAAGCATTCATGGGTAACTTTGAATTGAAGTTTGTAAAGGCTTCTTCGCGCGATGAGAAAGTTGCGCGGCGTTTGCGTGTCGCTGCTGCAAGCGGGTTGGGTGGCATGTCGGCGGGGCGAAAACCACTTTGCGGAAACACAATGGGCTCGAAAGCGGTAATGCCCGCAAAGAGTTCTGGGTTGTTTACTGCAGCCATGAGCAACGTGGCGCCACCCATGGAATGACCAGCCGCCCACAGCGGAGCACTGTTCACATGTGTGGTGAGGTATTGCACCACAGCTGTCGCATCTTCACCGTAAGCCGGCCAGCGCACTTGCCAGTCGTGAGGAACAGTGGAGTCGCCGTGACCGCGGTAGTCGAGTGCCCAACAGTCGAATGTTCCTGCAAGGTGTTGAGCAATGGGAAGCCAGCAGTGTCCGTGGAAACCTGTTGCGTGTGAGAGCAACATAATAGGAAGAGTTCCTGCAGGAGTAGTGCTGAGGTGATGTAGTGCAAGTTGCACACCGTCGGTTGATGGCACGGTCACAGTGGTTGACATTTGTTATTTCTCTTTTGTTGGTTTTGGTTCGCGAGGTAAACCAAGAAGACGTTCGCCAATGATGTTGCGTTGCACTTGGCTGGTGCCGCCTGCAATGCGACCACCAGGAGCCGACAACATGCCGAGAGCATCGTTGCCTTCGAGCATTGCTGCCGCGCCAGAAAGGTCGCCGCGCAACATGGCGGTATCGAACATCATTTCGGTGATGCCAAGCTTCATGAGCGATGCAGCAGTAGATGCTTCGGGGCCTTGACGTTTACCCATTGCTTTGAATGCGTGACCGCGCGACAAGAGTTTTGCTAGGCGGTCGCGTTCAATGGGGTTCAGTTCGCGGTTGTTGCCCAGGGCTGCCATCGATTCCAAGCGACGCTCTAAACCAATAACGCTGGCACCAATGTGGCCGCGTTCGCTGGTGAGTACTGCCATGCCCACGCCCCAGCCACCATGCAGTGGGCCAAGAAGAGAAGTGGCAGGAAGGTGTACGTCAGTGAAGAACACTTCATCGAATTCCGATTCGCCAGTCATTTGTTTAAGTGGGCGCACTTCTATGCCGGGTGTATCCATGGGGCATAGGAAAAAGGAAATGCCTTCGTGCTTTGGTGCATCGAAGTTGGTTCGTGCCATGAGAATGCCCCAGTTGCTGTAACGACCCCCGCTGCACCACACCTTTTGACCATTAATAATGAAGGTGTCGCCGTCGAGTTCAGCTTTGGTCGACAAGCCACCAAGGTCGCTGCCGGCACCAGGCTCGCTGAAGAGTTGGCACCATACGTGTTCTGCAGCGAGGCTTTGACGCAAGTGTTGCGACTGTTGTTCGGGCGTACCGAATTTCATGATGGAGCCACCAGCAAGTACCAAACCCACCATGTTCAAAACGGGTGGAACGCCATTCAGCGCACAGAGTTCCATCCATGTTGCTGTGTGTGTAGAGGTGAGACCTTGCCCGCCGTGTTCTACGGGCCAGTGAATGCCAGTAAAACCTGCTGCGTGTAAACGTATTTGCCATGCTTGGCCAGCATCAATGAGATGCGGTGGGCAAATAGCGCCGTAGTCACGAGGAGCGTGAGAGGCGTTGTCGCGCAGCCAAACTTCGGCTCGTGTACGAAACGCTTCCACACTCTCTGACATGGTTACTTCAGTTTCTCGAAGAAGACGCCTGTTTC
>JABMMV010000008.1 GCA_013205145.1 bacterium | reverse complement strand
GCCAGAGGCATTGATGACCTGTTTGGCATCTTCGGAAATACTCGGAGCAATGTGGGTAATGACCCCAGCATTAATTGCTATATCGGCAATGTAGGCGTCAGCCCCGGTGCCATCAACGATTGTTCCCCCGCGAATCACGATGTCATGCATGAGGAAAGAATACCAACTTATTGTTGAACTACATTCGCTCCAGCCACAAGTGGAAGATCTAGGAATGTACGCACTCCTGCAGGGGCATGCACAACTGCAGGAATTGCATGAAAAGCACGCATTGCCGTGCCCACTAAACCGTTGGTGGTCCACTTGTCGGCTTCAAAGTGCAAACGCGGGGTCCCCTCAATAGTGCAGACCCAAGCAGGACTTTGCCATTGCGGTGCAACACTTTTGTGCACCT
The DNA here is from genome assembly GCA_013205145.1 of bacterium. Classification (GTDB taxonomy): domain Bacteria; phylum Actinomycetota; class Acidimicrobiia; order Acidimicrobiales; family Ilumatobacteraceae; genus F1-20-MAGs119. Next base: position 3,373 of record JABMMV010000008.1, on the reverse strand, counting down.
TATATATGGCCTCTAGGCGAATGACGTCTCGTCCGTAGGCAACACCACACCATTCCCAACGCTGAGCAGCAACGGTTCCTCGCGGAACGAGGCCAGCGGCAATGGAGATATCTTCGTCTGCTAGTTCAATTTCTGACTCAACTGTGAGTTCATCGAGTTCCAGGCCTAAGCCATCTGCCATCATCAAGACGCTCTCTTCAAAAAGTCCACTGAGCCATTTGCGATAGCGAGCAGTGTGTTCTTCATATGCCTCGGGGGTTAAAGAAAACCCCATGACATCAAAAATAATTTGTGGCGATGCATAGAAAGAAAAATTAGAATGTTCACGTACCAAGATGGATTTGATGCTTTGACAATGTGATGTGAAAATGAGTGGTACGAGTTCTGCCATAAAGCCGGGGTTCACCCCAGTGCCATGAAGTGAGACACCTCCAAAGGCGCATGCATCTTCTAATTCACGTAGGACATCGGCGCCGTATGCCTTTGGATACACGTAGCCAACAGTAGTAATTACATTTTTTCCGCTTCGCAGTAGTGCACAAATATCTTTAGTGTCTTTTGTTGGGTCTTCATTTACTTGAGCACCAGAAAGTGGCATGTGTAAAACGACATCGGCTTTCAATTTCAAAATTTCATTGATGTCACTTGTTGCTTTCACGTCACAAGCAGGAAGGCCAACAAAGTCGGCGGCGTCAACACCCACTTTGCTTGGGGATGAAACGTAACATCCAACAAGTTTGTAGTTGGCATGTTCAAGAACCGATCGCAAAGCGGCTTGTCCGACATTTCCGGTTCCCCATTGAATGACTGAGATGCTCATATGCCAAAGATACCGCAGTTATAAATAGGCTCAGGCAGAAGACCCAAGACGAATAGTGAATTCTGCACAAGCCTCTTGTTGTGGTTGGGCGACATCGAAAAAATCGTCTGTAAATAGGTTGAATGCGTTAGGGGGCCCTGTTTGAGGCTCAATGCATGTGCTGTGTGCTAGCTCATCGTAGATCACCCAATACTCGGCGGTACTCGTGAGAGAAATAGCAACGTCATTGATGTGGAGTGTGGGTTCTGTGATGACGTCTGTAAAACAGTCATCCCACGGGCCAGTTGTGGGTTCAACCATACGACCCGTAGGTATTTGATCAATGTCTTTTTCAAACATGGAGCTAAAAGTAAAGTGTGCAGAATCTGGTTTCCGCCAGCATGGGTGCCATCCAAGTTGATATGGAAATGGTTCAAGAGCATGAATTGTCAAAACACATTTCACTTCATTGGGTGTGACTTGGACGATGTGCTCACAAGTGCCAGCAAAGGGCCACAGCGCGCGTGAGCCATCATCAAGTGAGATGCTCATGTTCACGTGAGTATCGCTGTGATCTAATACCTCCCATGGTCTGGTAACAACAGTGCCGTGAATGGCGTGCTTCCCGTGGGTCTGCAATGTGGAATAACGATTCCCGTTCCATGCAAAAGTGCCATCGGCGAGTCGCCCCGCAAATGGAGCCATTGGGTAGCAACCCCAAGTGAGAGTAGCAATAGTGGTTTCTTTGTTTGGTCGAGCAATGAGGAGCTCGACGTCGTTATAGAAAATTTGTGCGATGCGGCCACCATCTTGTGGTGCAACTTCTACACGTATGTTGCCGGCTTGAAGAAGCACTAGTTCACTTTGCGTTGCAAGTCTGCCCAATAGGGTTCGCGGAGCTTGAACTTCTGCAATTTTCCTGTGGCAGTGCGGGCGAGTTCAGTGCGGAACTCGACTCGCTTCGGGCACTTGTAGCCAGCGAGCTTTGTTTTCACATAGGCAATGAGGGCATCTTCAGTGAGTGATGAGTTGGGTGCCTTCACCACAAGGGCCATGACCAACTCACCCCATTTTTCATCGGGCACACCAATGACGGCGACCTCGGCGACTTCCGGATGCGAGAACACTGCGTCTTCCACTTCAATGGAACTGACATTTTCTCCACCAGAAATAATGACGTCTTTCTTGCGATCAGAAATGGTGATGTAGTTGCCTTCGCTCACCGTGCCGCCATCGCCCGTATGGAACCACCCATCGACAATTGCTTTGTTTGTTTCTTCGGGTTGCTCCCAATAGCCAGCCATGATGATGCTGCTGCGCGCGAGTATTTCACCTTCGTCATCGAGCCGCAGTTCTACACCTAGTGCAGGAGCACCAGCCGCGCCGAGGTTCACTGCGCGTTCGTGCGGTGAGAGCACATCCCACTCACTGCGTCCGCGGTTCATGGTCAGTAGCGGCGCTGTTTCGGTGAGCCCATAAATTTGTACAAACTCCCAACCGAGTTCTGTTTCAATGCGTTCAATGGTGCGTGTTGGTGGTGGAGCGCCGGCAACAACAATACGTACGCGCCCGCGGCCAGGAATTTCTCCGGGCCATGTAGCTGCTGCATCAAGAATCATGTTTGCTACGGCAGGTGCGCCACACAACATGGTGATGCCGTACTGGCCGATGCGTCGCAAAATTTCTGCACCATCTACTTTGCGCAAAATAACGTGCTCACCACCCATTGCAGTTACCGCATAAACCATGCCCCAACCATTGCAGTGAAACTGTGGAAGTGTGTGCAAGTAAATATCGCGATCATTCACACCAAGTTGCCAACCAAATGTTGCCGCGTTCACCCACAAGTTGCGATGCGTCAGTTGCACGCCCTTCGGGCGAGCGGTGGTGCCACTGGTGTAGTTCACCGTTGCAGTGGCGTCTTCGTCGGGAATCCAGGGCTTTGGTTCAACACCATATTTATAGAGAATGCTGTCTGACTCTTCACCAATCACAAATCGGTGCTTGGTGGTGACCGACTTCAACGATTCATCGAGTTCTGGGTCAACAATCAGAACGTCTGCGCCGCTGTGTTCAATGATGTACTGCACTTCTTCGGCCACGAGGCGAAAGTTCACAGGTACAAGCACGCGTCCAAAACCACTCACACCAAAAAATGAGGTATACAAGCGCGCCGAGTTGTGGCTCACCATCGCCACGCGAGCACCTTGTGGAATACCTAATGCATCGAGACCCGCTGCCTGCGCACGAGCACGTTCCGCCACTTGCTTGTATGTCAGCGAACCCCACGATGCTGCGGGCTGGTCGGGTTCATCGGTAATTGCTGTGCGATTGCCATACACGAGTTCGGCACGGCGCAAATGGTCAACAATGGTGAGTGGCACTTTCATATAGAAAGTGTAGGCATATTAAAGGTGCTTGTATTTTGCTGAAGAGTAATAAGTTTGCCGCTTCAACAAATGTATTGACTCAATTAAGTTCTTATTCTGGTGGATATTTTGCAAGTAGCGTCAGGACGTGGCGCCACAGTTGCATGACTGGTTGGACAGTATCAACTGAGTCCATATCTAACAT
>JABMMV010000084.1 GCA_013205145.1 bacterium | reverse complement strand
GTCCAACGTAGATCCATGCAGCCTTCAACGGGCCTTCTTTTGGACGACAATCGATTGGTGCAGCATCGGCTGACCAAGGTGCGAAGTTCGAGTCCCATGAAGCTGGGAAGGTTTCACCCGTCTCTTCTGTAGGGGTATCGGTCTCAGCTGCTGCGGTGTCATCGGTAATGACTTCTGCAGTGGTTTCATCTGTTGCCTCAGTAGAGGTGTCATCGCTGCCGCAAGCAACAAGGCCTGCTCCGAGTGCGAGGGTGGCTACCAGCGGTAACCATTTCTTTGAACGACGTTGAGTCAAGGTTTTCTCCCGGTGTCTAGGTGGTGGTTTCGCGACAAAATTGTCGCTGAATTGATCATAAACACTCAGCTGTTTCCGAATGGCACCAAAACAAGGCGTAAACGCAGTATTAACAAAAAGTCTACGAAGACTTATTAAACGGGCTCGGAGTGTCGTCAGCGGGCCACTTCTTCACATTGCTACTCTCATGGTCATGACTCAACCGTCTTCGCGCATTGAGGGCCTCGACGGGCTTCGCGCGGTGGCAGTGATGACCGTTTTATTTTCTCATTTATTTATTGCGGTGCCGGGTATCTTGCAATACAGCATTTTTCGTACCTTGGCGCGCGGCGGATTTTTAGGAGTCAATATTTTCTTCGTGATGAGTGGTTTTCTCATTACGTCACGCTTGCTACAAGACAGAGAATTGCATGGCCAAATTAATTTGCGAAAGTTCTATACGCACCGAGCACTGCGCATATTTCCAGCAGTAGCAGTGTTTTTGGCTGCTCACTATTTTTATGCTGCAAGAAACGATTTTCCGCTATCGGGAACAGCAGCAAACGAATTTGCAATGACTCAAGCAACGTTTCTTCAGTATGCAAATTATGCGGTCTATAAGAACCCCATGACGCAATTTGTTGACAATGTATCACTGTGGTCATTATCAATTGAAGGACAGTTCTATATTGCAGTGCCTATTGTTGTCTTGGTTCTCTTCCGCAAGAGTCGACATCACTATTGGCCTATTGGTGTCATTCTTCTGAGTATTGGAATTCTTGCAATACAACGAGGACTCGTTTACAACGACCTCGATTGGTTTGCTGTGTATATCCGCACCGATACTCGTATTGAAAGTTTGATTATTGGCATGCTTGGTGCGGTGTTGATGATAAAGACAAATGTTGTGAAGCCTGTTTTTCTTCGCTATGCAAGTTTCCCTGCAGTCATCGTGGTTGTCCTGATTGTGTTGTATGGCCGAGCTGACGGATCATTTATGTGGTTCGGCGGAATGACGCTCTTTGATGTTGCATGTTTGGTTATTGTTTTAGCGCTCGCACAGAAAGCATTTTTCGCTTCCTCCATTTTGTGCTGGAAGCCCATTGCGTGGGTAGGAGTCATTTCTTATGGTTTATACATTTGGCAAATTCCCGTATTTCGCATTATTCAACGTCACGGTGAAACGTTGTCGAACACTGAGCGATTTGTTCTTGCCATGAGCGTTACATTTTTATTGAGTGCGCTTTCGTGGTATGTCATTGAGCGCCCAGCAATGCGTTCGCAGTGGGCGCAGCGATTAGCTGGTACTTACAGAAGTAAAGCGCAATAACACGCGGCCATCGTCGCCGGTGTCAAACACTGCTGTCACGGGCATATTGATGTGCACTTCGCTCGGTGTGACGTTCACAATATTGGTGAGAATGCGCGGGCCTTCAGAAAGTTCAATATAAGCAACCACGTAGGGGCCCGACTCTTTCCAACGGCCATTACCTTTGGCAACAATGCTGTACGAGTAAATAGTGCCGCGACCCGACATCTCTTCCCATTCCAACTCGGTGGAAAAACATACCGGGCAATGTGCACGTGGGTACCACACCACAGAAGCACAAGAAGTGCAGCGGGGAAGCAAGAGCGTGTTGTTATGCAGCGCATCCCAAAAAGGCTGTGTTTCATTGTTCATTTCAACATCGGCAAGTGGCAAGAACGACATTGTTATACCTCTTGTCCAAGAATGAGAGTGGCCGAACCCATGCGAGTAGCGAGGTTGCCGCCAGTGCCATGCGCGAGCGCAAATTGGCAATTGGGTACTTGCACTGCGGGGTGTGCCTCGTTGCGAAGCTGGCGTACTGCTTCAATGACCTTGGTAATACCACCTCTGTTGCTGGGGTGGTTATTGCACAGCCCGCCGCCGTCGGTATTGAAGGGGAGTTTGCCAAATGGCGCTTGTAGGCCACCACCGGAAACGAACTCACCGCCTTTACCTTTCTCGCAAAAGCCAAGGTCTTCAAGTGTGGTGAGAACCGTGATGGTGAAACTGTCGTATATAGAGGCATAACGAATATCACCGGGAGACAGGCCTGCTTCGGTAAATGCTCGCGGCCCTGACACAACAGCGCCTGTGTGTGTGAGATCAATACGACCGTTGTTCACGTGTTTCACAGCGAAGCCTGTGCCAAGCACGGGAACACTGTGACGCGAGAGTTTGCGTGCAACTTCGGGTGACACCACAACAAGTGCACCACCACCGTCGGTAACGACACAACAGTCGAGCATATGCAATGGGTCGGCGACCATTTTTGATTGCAATACTTCTTCAACGGTGACCGTATTTTGCAAAAATGCATTGGGGTTGTGTTGTGCATGGCTTGCAGCGGCAACTTTAATTTCCGCAAGTTGTGCACTTGTAGTGCCAAATTCATACATGTGCCTGCGAGCGGCCATTGCGTAGCCAGCAACAATGCTGAGGCCAAAGAAGTTTTCAAACGGCACTTCAGGTGCAGAACCAAAACGGCCAGCACCACCAATGCCAGCACCCGAACTGCGAGGCAAACCCGCAAGTGTGATGAGCGCAACATGACAATGGCCAGCAGCAATAGCTTCGGCAGCATGTTGCACATGTAAAAGGTATGAAGACCCACCAGTTTCTGTGTTGTCAATGTGGGTGAGTTGAAGCCCTAAGTATTCAGCCATGGACAATGCACCGAAACCAGGTGCATCACCAGCGCAGAAATAGGCATCGACATCGGAAAACGAAAGACCAGCGTCGGCAAGTGCACCTGCAGCAACTTCTGCATGTACTTGCTGCACCGTTTTGTTCGGAATAGTGCGCAGTGGGTGTTCGTATGCCCCTGCAATGAAAGCTTTGCCGCGAACACTCATGACTTATGGAACGTAGCGGGCAATTGCTGCGGCTATTTCTTGTTCTGCTTCCGCTGCACCATTCCATCCGCCGACGGTGGATTCCTTGTTGGGCTCAATGAGTTTGTAGACCTCGAAAAAGTTGGCAATTTCGGCGAGCAGAAAGTCGGGGGCGTCTGAGAGGTCGCGGTAATGCGCGTAGCGGGCATCGCGCGATGGCACGCAGAGCACCTTGGCATCGGGGCCTTTTTCATCGGTCATCCAGAACACGCCAATGGGGCGAGCCCACATATGGCAGCCAGGAAATGTGGGCTGAGGCAACAAAATGAGGGCGTCGAGCGGATCGCCGTCTTCGCCGAGGGTGTGGGGGAAAAAGCCGTAGTCAAGGGGGTACTGCGTGGCTGTGAAGAGCGTGCGGTCGAGCCAAATGGCGCCAGTTTCATGGTCCATTTCGTATTTATTACGCGAACCCTGGGGGATTTCCACGATCATTTCAATTTCCATGGTGTCACTTTATGCCGTGGGGTGACCTGCACAACCCGTGCCGCTTGGGTAGTTTATGTTCATTAGTAAAAATATATTCAGTTTGAATATACAAAAACAGCGGTCTGACTAGAAGAGGTATGAAGTGTTCAAGAAAACATCAATGTGGGTAGGCCTAACGGCAGTGGTGCTGGCGAGTTGTGGCGGCGGGAGTGGCGAAACCAAAGACACGTCGGCTACCGAATCAACGGAAAGAGAACGCAACACATTGGTCGGCGGCTTTGGCACCGACGGAGCCGGCTATAGCGACATTGCTCTGGGCAAGTCGAATTCTTCCCGGTATTACCAACTCACAAGCCACGACAACGGTGATGGAACTACAAATGTTGCAGTGATTTCAGGAGGTAGCAAGAACGGAGAACCAGTTTTGCAGGTTCTCCTTTCCCGAATTGGTAAGAGCGGTGCTTTTGATACTTCGTACGGTGATGGGGGGTTCACCTACATCACTCTTGACCCTGAACACTGGGTATCAACAATAATGTTCGACTCACACAACAATGTTGTCGTTGCAGTTGGATGGTCGACCGAAATTCCTGGTGAAAAAGACGCAGACGGTTATCAGGTATACGTGAGCCATAGTGAATTACGTGCTTATAGCTTTGCAACAGGCCAAGCTCAAAATGATTATGGAACCAATGGTGTTCTCACTGACCTAGAAACAACTCTTGGAAGTGATGTATACGAAGTATCGCTCGGTCTGCGAGGCACTAAAGCCGACAGCTTTAACTTCATGACCTCAGATGGACTTGTTCAGTTGGCTACAGATGGAACACAGACGAAATTTGCCCAACTGGAACCCGAGCACGCAAATATGTATTCACGATTAATTGATACGTCGTATTCTGCGGTAAGCACATTCGCAGGATTGTTGGGAAATTTTAGCGACAACGACGGAAATCGCTTGGGTATGGAGTATTCGTTGCTGCATCCCACCATTCCAGCAGAAAGCATTCAAGGCAGCACAGATGATCTTTCAATGCTCGACGGATGGGATATGAAGCAATATGCGATTCCATCATCGAAGATGGCTACTCCAGTGCCAAACATTATGGTCATAACAAACGATGACCAACAGGTTGATCGCGGCGAGTTAGATACTGGAACGAATGCATTTCTTAACATTGACCATTTTAGTTTTAATGAAAATGGAGATAATGAGTTCAGCGGTGCCACCATTGCACCCACTGGCACAGCACTCGTTGGGCTAGAGAACAAATAT
>JABMMV010000083.1 GCA_013205145.1 bacterium | reverse complement strand
TACTGCGCCTTCGCCACGTGGGACAACAAAGGCGACCTGCGCGATGCCTACATGCAGGCCTTACTGCGAGAAGTAGAAGAAGCTTGCGCCAATGGTCTTCCACTCCTCGACACCGTTTTCGTTGGGGGAGGCACGCCATCGCTTGTACCGCCAGAGTCTTTGGCAAAAGTTATTCAAACTCTGCGAGTCAGCAGTGCAGCCGAAATTACAGTTGAGTGCAACCCCGACAATGTGACCCAGCAATTGCTCACGGTCTACAAAGAGGCAGGCGTCAACCGCATCAGCTTGGGTGTGCAATCAATGGTGCCCCACGTTTTGCAATCACTCGGGCGTGAACACAACCCTGAAAACGTAGTGCGAGCCGTAGAAGCAATTCGCACAGTGGGCTTCACTTCTTTCAACATGGATCTCATTTACGGAGCACATGGTGAATCGGTTGACGACTGGGTCCACACAGTGGAATCGGCTCTTGCTCTGCAGCCGCCACACATCTCTGCATACGGGCTCACAGTTGAGCCGGGCACACCGCTTGCTCAAGATGCATCTCGTCACCCTGACGACGACGACCAAGCCGATAAATACCCAATAGTTGACGACATGTTGGAACATGCAGGTTTGCACAACTATGAAATTTCCAACTGGGCACAGCTTGGCCATGAAAGCGCACACAACCGTTTGTATTGGTCGCAAAGTAACTATCGAGGTTTTGGTTGTGCTGCGCATTCACACGAAAATGGACGCCGGTGGTGGAATGTGCGCACGCCCGAGCGCTACATCGAACTCGTCAGCGGGGGTGAATCTGTAGAAAATGCGAGTGAAACGCTTTCTGAAGTACAGGTGAAAGAAGAGCGTGTACAACTTGCCATTCGTCGCCGTGAAGGTGTGCCACTTTCCGAGTTGCCACATGAAATTCCCTATGAATTATTGGGATTAGTAAATGTGGTGGGCAAGAACCTGATACTTACTAGAGAGGGTCGTCTGTTGGCTAATGAGGTAACCATTCGTCTTTTGTAGTGGAATGTGCACGTGACTATTTATTTAGTACGCCATGCAAAAGCAGGCAGTAGAAATAACTGGGATGACGACGATACGCAACGCCCACTCGTCGAGTCGGGCTGGGAGCAAGCACGGTTGCTGGTGCAGACATTTGCAGATGCTGAAGTAACGCGACTCATTTCAAGCCCGTACGTGCGATGTCAAGAAACATTGCAGCCACTTGCCGAAGCTCGTGACCTTGTTGTTGTGGTCGATCAGCGACTTGCTGAAAATACGAGCAGAGACATTGTTGCCGAACTTCTGTATGCGGTAGACGAAGGAACTGTGATGTGTAGCCATGGCGATGTGATTCCCGATGTACTGGGCCTATTCGAACGCCAAGGTATGACGCTTTTATCGTGGTGTGATTCACGCAAAGGAGCCACGGCTCGGTTAGAAAAAGCCGCCGGGGTTTTCATCACAGCAGATTTCTGGGCTCCGCCATCGTTATAACTGCAGGCTCTTCACTTCCAAGAATTCCTCGAAACCGTATTCGCCAAGTTCGCGTCCAATACCCGACTGCTTGTAACCACCAAAAGGAGCATTCGGATTAAACCGACCGTTGTTGACAGTCACTTGGCCCGTACGTATGCGTCGTGCGATTGCAATACCAGTTTCTTGATTGGCGGCATACACCGCACCGGCAAGACCGTAAGGGGAGTCGTTAGCAATGTCGACTGCTTCGTCGATGCCGTCGTAAGGAATGAGAACTAATACGGGGCCAAAAATTTCTTCTTGTGCAATAGTCATTTTGTTATTGACTTCAGAAAATACTGTCGGCTGAACGTAGTAACCCTTCTCAAGCCCAGCAGGTGCCTCAGGGCCGCCTGCTATGAGTTTTGCTCCTTCGTCTATTCCTTTATTGATGTAGGAAACTACGCGATCGCGCTGTGCTGCAGATGCAAGTGGTCCAAGGTTGGTTCCCTCTGTAAATGGGTCGCCAACTTTCATGCTTCCTGCAACTGCTGCTGCGAGACCTTCAGCCTCTGCAAGACGCGCACGTGGAACCAACATGCGGCTGAGCAATGAACAGGTTTGTCCGCTGTTCAAAAATGCCTGGCCAGTTCCGCCCATCACTGCTTTTGCAAATGTCTCTGTATCAAGATCTTCACAAATGAT
>JABMMV010000082.1 GCA_013205145.1 bacterium | reverse complement strand
TTTGTGTTGTGCGGAATGATACAAATTTCAATGCGATGCAAATGCAGTTCGTCAAACGCAAATTTCAAGAGAACAACAACAGACTCTGCAACGTAACTTTTCCCTGCTCGTGCTTGGTCGATCCAGTAGCCAATTGTTCCGCATTGCATGGCTCCACGCATCACGTTGTTGATGTTTACTTCTCCAGCAAAAACATTGTCGACAAAGAGGCCGAAAGCATATGAGTTTCCCGATTGGCGTTCGCGTTCGCGAATATTGCAACGCGCAGAAAAAATGTCGCGGTCGAGTGCTGGGTCGGGCTGATTAATGGGGCGAGCGGGTTCCCAGCGGGTGAGCCAATCGCCGTTACGCCGACGCACTTCACTCCACGCCGCGAAATCTTCGGCTACTAATGGCCGCAGAACGACGCGCGACCCATATAGACGCAAACCAGAGTTCGCGAGTGAGCCTGAGCTGGATCTTGCGGGATGCTGGTTCATGATGTTTCGGTAGCGACCACTCCATCGAGAAGAGATGCCGTTGAAATAATGATATGCGACCGTTGAAGTTTGCGCATGATTGCAACGAGTGCGCAGCAGCCGCCCACAATGACATCGGCACGGTCAGCGTTGAGGCCAGGGTTAAAGAGTCGATCGCGCAAAGCCTCTGTGGCAAGAGTGCGAAAGACATCTTCGGCAGCATCGCGGGTGAGTGCAAAGCCGTGAAGTTTTTGCACATCAAATTGTGTGAGCCCAAGTTCAACCATGGCAATAGTGACAATGGTTCCGGCAACGCCGATGATTTCATCGCAGTCAGCAAGCTCGGGAATCTCTCGTAAAACATCATCAATTTCATCAACAATGACGCCGATGGCGTTCGTGAGTTCTTCAGGCCGCGGCGGATCGGAGTGAATTTCCTTCTCCGTGAGGCTTCGCGCGCCGTAGGGAATGCTGACAACGCGGGGAGCGCTAGTTGGGTGTCCAACGGCAATTTCGGTGGACCCACCGCCAATGTCAAATACAGCAATCAACTGTGGGTTATTCGGCAAGGGAAGCTGCTGTTGGGCCCCAATGAAAGATAAGCGACCTTCTTCTTCGCCTGAAATGAGGCGAGGAGTGACTCCAACTATTGATTCCACATCTGCAAGAAACTCTGTTCCATTGCCGGCATGGCGTACGGCTGCAGTTGCAACCACATGGATATCTTTAACGTCATGCTCAGTGAGCACAGAAGAGTAATAACGCAATTGCTGCAGAGTGTTTTCCATTGATTCAGCAGACAGCATTTTCGTGCGCAGTACGCCAGTGCCAAGGCGAGTAATTTTCTGTTCGCGCACAAGCGTGCTGCCATTGTGCGAAATGAGCAAGTTCGTAGAGTTGCTTCCAATATCGATGACGCCGATCATAAGTGCTCTGCAACCCATCGCCCTACAGGGTCGTCTCCACCTGCAAGAAACCATGCGTAGTGGGCGTGAAGACACTTCACTCCACGACGTGTTCCTGCAACACCGCCACTTGGTTTTGGCCCCGTATGTTGTGGTGGCAATAGTGAGTCGCGTAACACTTGGTAGCGCAGATGCGCTGAAGCAATGTCTTCTTCGGCAATTTCAGCCTCAGACCGGTCGACCCCACCTATCGATTCAAGCCGTGCGACGGCGACGTATTCCATTTTTCCTACCAACCAAAACAATGTGGGCATGGGCGTTCCATCGAAAAGGAGGGGCGCATTTTGAACAACAATTGGGTCGCCGTTACCGCCCCGCACGACTACTTCAAAGTCGCCTTGCGGAGATCTCCCCAAGAGTTCTGTCACGCGCTCAATATCGGCGGGTGATGCCACGAAAAAATTCAGTAGATCTTTTAGAGCACTGCAATAAGGACGATAATGAGTACAGCAATTCCTGCAATGACAGGAAGAGCACGCTTCAGCATTGTGGAGCCTGCTGCATCGAGCAAGTTAAGGGGAACTGCTTCAGGGGAATCAATTTTGCGCACAACAGGCTCGGCTGATGTAGTTGGCTCGGCAACTTCTACTGCAGGTTCTGCTGGCGTTTCGCTCGGAATTTCAGAAATAAGCGTGTTGAGGTTTTGTGAAAACTGAGCAAGCAATTTGTCGCTGATGTCGGCCATTGCGCCGCGACCAAACTGAGCAACTTTGCCAGTAACGGCAAGGTCGGTGTTCACTTCAACTTTTGTGCTGGTGGGAGAAATGCTGGTGAGTTGTGCGGTAATGAGTGCAGATGCATTTCCTTTTCCGCCGGTGTCACGACCTTCACCTTTCAGCACGGCTTTGTGGTCAACATCGTTGCGCTCAAGAAAAGAAGCTTGGCCTTTGAACTGTGCCTGAATGGGTCCAACTTTTACCTTCACCACTCCGCGGTAGGTGTCGCCTTCAACTTCTTGCAGCTGTGCTCCTGGCAGGCAGGGTGCAATGAGCTCAACGTTGGTGAGAATTTTCCATGCCTCGGCGACGGGCACATTGACGGTGAAGTGATGATTTAGTTCCATTGGTTGAGATCCTCAATCGTGTCGATATCAAAAGGTGACCCCGAGCAGAGTACTTGCTCTACGAGTTCGGGGCGACTGCTGATGAGATTTCGTGCCCCTAAATCTCCCTGGGTTGGTAGTAGCGGCCACACCTCGGCGGCGAGGAGGACGGGGTTTCCAGTCGTTTTCTGGCCATCTGGTTGAACATATAGGGCCTGGGCAATGGGAGAGCCTGAGGAGGCCACAGCGACCCAATCGGCTGGCCTGACAAAGGGTTGGTCGCCTAGCCCGACCACCATCGCAGTGGCTCCTACCGTGTGTGCTGCTTGGATACCTGCCTGCAGCGAACTGGCTTGGCCGGTTTGCCACTCTGGGTTATAGACCAAGGTGACGTGAGGATGAGAGGTGACATCGGTGAGAGGCTCAACTGCACCCCACACCACAAATATGTGGCTGAACCCAGCCTCTACTGCCGAGCGAACGGCGTGGGAGAGAACACTTTGGCCACGTAGCATGCTGTGCAACTTGTGGGTGCTCCCTGTGAACCTGCTGCCCGCTCCAGCGGCAAGCAAGACAGCCACGGTGGTAGCCGGCAGATGTTGAGGCGAGGTCACACCGCAATTTATCACTACGGTGTGGGAGGTCCTTATGTCACATTCTCGTCGCATCCATTTCGGGGGGATTTCTCTCGCCCGCGGAGGGAAACGCGCAATGGTTGTTGCGATCGTTGCCTGCGCCCTTGTGGTGGGTTCAAGTTCCGCCACACATGCTGCAGGTACTGCAGTTGTGGTGCCGCCAGCAGTAGTGCAAACCACTTGGCGCGAACCGCAGTTACTCACAAAAGATGCACGTCCGCGATTCGATGCAGCGAAAACCATTGCAGGGGAAGCACTGATTTCAATTGCCACTTTTATTGAAGTACCAACTGCAGAAAATTTTGCTCAATTTCAAATTACTCGCGCGGCATTAGTAACTCGTGTAGCTGCTCGCGTTAACGAGTCGCGTGCAGCAATGTTGGAAGCCTGGTCGCAGGCATCGTTAAAACACCAGATGGCACTCATTGCTGGTCTGACAACATTGGGTGTTGGCTACGAATATGGTTCTGATAATCCGAAAAAAGGACTCGACTGTTCCGGGCTCGTTGCCTATGCATGGAAAAAAGTAGGAATTGCTTTACCGCTGCAATCGAAACGGCAATGGGAATCTTCTCGCGATGTAGAACAAAAAGATGCTCTGCCTGGTGACGTCGTTTGGTATCCGGGTCACACCATGATGTACCTCGGGGTGGGTGATGCGGTGCTGCATTCGGCACGTGAAAATTTAGGTGTGCGTCTTGGTCGCATCAACTGGAAACAAATTCCACGTGTTAAATTTGGGAATCCAGAAGTTTCGCTTCTGTCAGTGAATAGGACCGCTGGCGTCTTTTAACGACGGCGATTGGCGCCCGGTGCGCTGCGCAATAATTTCTGCACAAATGGAAATAGCGGTTTCTTCAGGTGTTCTGGCACCAAGGTCAAGGCCTATTGGTGACATGAGGCGAGTGAGGTCGGTGGGCGAGGTGACCCCTGCAATGGCGAGTCGTTCAATTCGTTTTGTGTGAGTTTTGCGCGAGCCCATCACCCCGATGTACCCAGCTTTTGTGCTTAATGCACCTTGAATAGCAGGCACATCAAATTTTGCATCGTGTGTAAGAACACATACCGCATCGCGCGCAGTGAGTGACTTGCCGTGACTCTCAAAATAAGCGTTTGGCCAGGTAACTACAACCTCATCGGCCATGGGGAAACGTCGTCGAGTAGCGAACACCTCTCGTGCATCACAAACGGTGACGCGGTAACCAAGAATTTTTGCCACTCGGGCAAGTGCTGCGGTGAAGTCGACCGCACCAAAAATCCACATGTGTGGAGGCGGTGCAAAACTTTCCACAAATATTTTCACCATGGGCGTGTCGTCAAGGTCTTCAGGGGTTGTTTGACCATCGGCGCCATAATGCCGAACGCCCGTTGTGCCAGCCTCAAGTTCACCGAGCGTGTCACGAGCAACAATGCGGTCTAGTTCAATATTGCCGAGCGAACCCATTGGGGGGAGTTGTGGAGAAACAATGAGCCATGATCCAACATGTGGGCCTTCAATAATTGTTGCGAGCCCAACAGGAGTTTGCTGTTTTGTTCGCTCGGCAAGTGCCTGCACAGATGAATTTGCAAGATACTCATCGAGTGGTTGTATGAAGAGATGAATGATGCCGCCACAAGTGAGACCAACAGCAAAGGCTTCATCGTCTGAATAGCCAAAGGTGATGATGCCTGCAGATTTTTCGCCAGCCAAAATAGCAAGGGCTTCACTCACCACTGCACCTTCAACACAACCACCACTGACTGAGCCCACCACTTCACCGTTTTCCGCAACAGCCATGGCGGCACCTGGCTCACGCGGACCAGAGCCTTCAACATCAATTACTCGCGCGACAGCAACACGTAACCCTCGCTGATGCCATTGTGCGAAGTCATTGAAAAGTTCACGCATAGATAATTAAAGTGTACGGACTAAGAGAATGGTCCGGATTGTGCTACTCCAAGTTTGCGATAATTCTGCACAACTCATTTAAGGCATCTACAGAGTGACCTTCTACAAAGTCGTCGGTGTGGGCGAGTGCAGCAGCCATGCCCTTCGCTAGGGGGGCATAGCCAGGGGTAACCTTCAGCGGATTCACCCAAATAATGCGATGAGCAACGCGGTGGAGGCGTTCCATTTGTGCCGACAACACTTCAGGGTCGCCGCGGTCCCAGCCGTCAGAGAGCACCACCACAATGGAGCCGCGAGCAATGCCGCGAACACCCCAGGAATCATTAAATGTGCGCAAGCATTCACCCAGACGCGTGCCGCCGCTCCAGTCGGCCACTTGCTCGCTCGCACGCGTCAGGGCATAGTCGGGGTCTCGTGCCGACAGTTCTTTAGTGAGGCGGGTGAGGCGCGTTCCGAATGTAAAAGCTTCCACGCGGCGACGGCCGACAACGGCTGCATGAACGAAGCGCAAAAATGCCCGCGAATAGGGTTCCATGGAGCCAGAAATGTCGAGAAGGAGAACAAGGCGACGCATTTTTTCGTCGGGCTCTCGCCAGTATCTGCGAATGGGTTCGCCACCTGTGCGTAATGAAGCCCGTACGGTACGGCGCAGGTCGGGGGCGTGTTGATGATTCTTTGCGCGCCGCGTACGTAGAGACCTTCGTGTTGGGCCGGCGAGGCGAAGTTGGTGCATGAGGTCTTGAGCAAGGCGCAGTTCGTCGTGTGAGTATTCGGCGAAATCTTTTTTACGCAGTGATTCAACGGCAGAAAATCGCAGGGTCAAAGTGAGATCTGCGTCGCTCGGCTCTGTCTCGCCATCGCCGTCGCCTTCGTCGTCATCAACGGCTAGTTCGATGCGCAGAGTTTCAATTTCTTCCTCAATGTTTTCTGAAAAACGATGTTCCCAAAAGACACGAAATGCGCGATCGAAAACTTCGCGGTCTTCAGGCCGGCGAATAAGAGTGGAATGTGCAGCCCAATAAACATGTGATTGTTCGTCAATGCCAACTCTGTGCAGTGCTTTGACAAAAGTAAGAACACTGTCAACCGGCGCAACTACTCCGACTCCGCGCAATACGCGAGCAAATGCAACTGCCATTTCCTCTGCGCTAGATGCGGTATGAGAAAGTGTGGTCATTACTAGCCGTGAAATGCGCCGCGCTCAAGGGCTTGCTTGACGAGAGCGTTCACTCCGGTTTCGCGAACTCTTGTATGGTCTTCGCGGTACTTCAAGACAGCACCAAGTGTTGAATCGACGAATGCTTCGTTGAGTTCTTGTGCACCCAATTTGCCCAGAGCAGTTGCCCAGTCGATTGTTTCAGCAATGCCTGGTGGCTTGTAGAGCTGCATTTCGCGCAACGCTTCAACGG
This sequence comes from bacterium, assembly GCA_013205145.1. Classification (GTDB taxonomy): domain Bacteria; phylum Actinomycetota; class Acidimicrobiia; order Acidimicrobiales; family Ilumatobacteraceae; genus F1-20-MAGs119. Next base: position 843 of record JABMMV010000082.1, on the reverse strand, counting down.
CGCCGGCTACTTGCCGAGCAAGCACCGTAGAAATATCGGGAACACGGAGTTTGACAATAGCTACTTCACGATCAAAACCTGGGTGGTCGACCCAGTGGTAAAGACAGCGGCGCTTCAGTGCGTCGTGAACATCGCGTGTGCGGTTAGACGTGAGGATGACAACTGGCGGCGTTGTTGCGCGGTAGGTGCCAAGTTCAGGAATAGTAATTTGGAAATCGGAGAGAACTTCAAGGAGGTATGCCTCGAACTCGTCGTCGGCGCGGTCGATTTCGTCGATGAGGAGAACAGGTGTTGGGCCATTTGTTGGTTCAATTGCTCTGAGAAGCGCGCGCTTGAGCAAGAACTTTTCGTTGTACAACTCTTCTTCTAAACGAGCTGTTCCACTGCCAGCTGCTTCGCCGGAAGCTTCTGCTGCGCGAAGGTGAAGAAGTTGGCGCGAATAGTCCCAGTCGTAAACGGCCTGACTGATGTCGATGCCTTCGTAGCACTGCAAGCGAATAAGTTCTGCGTTGCGCGCCTCGGCAATGACTTTTGCAAGTTCTGTTTTGCCAACACCAGCTTCACCTTCAAGGAGAAGTGGACGATTCAAAGTAAGAGCAAGAAAAACTGCAGTGGCGATACCGTCGTCAACGAGGTAGTCGTGTGCAGTCAGTGCATTGCGCACTTCATCGGGAGTCCGTGGGACGTCGGAAAGGTACGCCATTACCCCCGAATTCTAAGGGTTCTCGGCGCCGTATGCCCCGTTTTACGCAACAATCCGCGCCGAAAACTAGGTGTCGAAGCCTAAACCGAGCCGGTCGAGCGATTTCAACCACACATTTCGCTTGCCCGTTTTATCTTCTC
>JABMMV010000007.1 GCA_013205145.1 bacterium | reverse complement strand
GCAGTAAAAGTGGCGCAAGACCTTGAAGAAGGTGTTGTGGTGTTTGTGGTGTGTGACGGTGGTTGGAAGTACTTGTCGACCGGTGCCTATACCGACGATCTCGATGCTGCAGAAGCTGCTGCTGAGAAAATTATTTACTTCTAATTCGCCACCAAAATAACGAGAATGCTTGCACTTGCGTGCGAAATGGCCACCCCGGGCACAATGCGACCGTACTCGTGTGCGCCAGGCTCTAACCTGTTCTCGGAATGGTGCAGCCAATTGGAATGTTTGACTCAGGCTTTGGTGGCTTGACGGTTGCTCGCGCAGTCATTGATCTTTTGCCACATGAAGACCTTGTTTATATTGGCGACACGGGTCGGTACCCCTATGGCAATAAGCCAGCTGCAGAAGTTCAGCGCTATGCGCATGAAATTGCCACGAGTTTGGTGAACGATTTCGATGTGAAGCTCATTGTTGTGGCGTGCAATACAGCAGCCTCGGTTGCGCTTGAGCAGTTGAAAGACACTTTGCCGGTTCCTGTTGTGAGTGTTATTGAGCCTGGGGTGAGTGCTTTGGTGCAAACTACGCGCAATAAAAAAGTTGGTGTTATTGGCACGGTCGGAACAATTGACTCTGGCGCGTATGAGAATGCGGTGAGGTTGGCCGATGCATCGGTGTCGCTGGTGTCGGCTGCATGCCCTGGGCTAGTTGAGTTTGTAGAGCGTGGGCAAACAAGTGGAGCAGAAGTCACACTTCTTGCTCAGCGACTGCTTGCACCCATTGTGCATGCTGGGGTCGACTCATTGCTTCTGGGGTGCACGCACTATCCGTATCTTGCACGTGTTATTGGCGATGTGATGGGCCCCGATGTAGTGCTGGTGTCGTCGGGTGATGAAACAGCATTTGCAGTGAAAGAGATGCTTGAAACGGCCGAGTTGCAAGAAGACACAAGTCGCGTGGGGGAACACTCTTTTTATTCCTCTGGAGACCCAGAGTGGTTTGCCCATTTAGGGCGCCGACTCTTTGGTCCGGAATTGAGCGATGCTCAATCGTGGATTGTAAAATAAACATTCAATAACAAGGAGACAACATGACACGACCAGACGGACGCGCAGCGAATGAATTGCGGCCACTCACTTTCCAGCGCGATTTCACCGAAATGGCAGCCGGTTCTGTTTTGGTTTCCTTTGGCAATACGCGCGTCTTGTGCACAGCATCGGTCGATGAAAATGTGCCGCGTTGGATGAAGGGCTCTGGCAAGGGTTGGGTTACTGCGGAATACAGCATGTTGCCAGGCTCGTCGCCAGAGCGCGTTGACCGTGAAGCCGCGAAGGGCAAGCAAAGCGGACGCACGGTAGAAATTCAGCGCCTCATTGGTCGCTCGTTGCGCGCAGCATGCGATATGAAACTTCTTGGCGAGCGCCAGGTAGTGGTCGACTGTGACGTTTTGCAGGCCGATGGTGGCACACGTACCGCAAGTATTTGTGGAGGCTTTATTGCATTGCACGATGCGCTCACACGTGTGCAGCAAAATGGCCTCATTTCGGCGCACCCGTTGCATTCACAATGTGCAGCAATCAGTGTGGGAATGCATAATGGGCAACCCGTTCTTGACCTTCCTTATGTTGAAGACAGTTCTGCCGAAGTCGATATGAACGTTGTGATGTTGCAACCAGTAGGCGGCGGCGAAGCAAGTTTCGTTGAAGTGCAAGGTACTGCAGAAGGAAAAGCGTTTACTCGCGATGAGCTTGATGATCTTTTAGGTCTGGCAGCACATGGGCTTGGGCAAATCTTTACCGTGCAGCGCAATGTGTTGTCGACGCCACCAGTTCCTCGCACTTTGGGCCGTTAATAATGGCGCTGCAACTTGTGTGTGCTTCGGCAAACCCAGGAAAAGTTGCAGAGATAGAACAACTCATGCCGCAAGGAGTTTCCTTGTTGCCACGACCAACGTCGGTTGCCGATGTTGTGGAAGATGCCAGCACTTTGGTGGGAAATGCACGCTTAAAAGCGCGCGCCATTGTGAATGCAACGGGGTGCCCGGCATTAGCCGATGACACTGGGTTATTTGTTGACGCGCTTGATGGCTTGCCAGGTGTGCGCACGGCGCGATACGCCGGAGAAAAAGCGACCGATGCCGACAACAAAGCAAAGTTGCTTGCGGCGTTAGAGAATTCCACTGCGCGTACGTGCCGTTTTATTACGGCGGTCGTTGTGTTGTGGCCAAATGGCGACGAAGTTGTTGTGGAAGGTGTGTGCGAGGGTTCAATTGCATTACGTGAAAAAGGAAACAGCGGTTTTGGTTTCGATGCCCTGTTCATACCTGCTGCTGGCAATGGAAGAACTTTTGCTGAAATGCAAGCAGAAGAAAAAAATGCGATGTCGCATCGTGGAAAAGCATTTGTTGAACTAGCGAAAGTTCTTACCAACCGCGTAGGTCAATAGCCCATTCATCTACAACTAGGCCTTCGCGATGCACAAAGGCGCGTTCATGTTGAGACATTGTTGGGTCAATATGCGCAGGTGTTACTAGAACGCGTTCGCCAACTTGGGGGAGTACCAGCGGTGCAGGGGCAGGTAGCGATGCTGCGTCGCGCTTCACAGCAAACGTGATGTGTTCATCGGAACAGAACCACACGTCGTAGCCATCTACTTCTGGGTTGCCGTGGTCCATGCCAAGAGCTTTGAGGCCAACATCGGCAACGGCCCATTGTGCAGAGCGTGAAATAACAGTTCCTACAACGTGTGCGGCCTGAATGAAGGGAAAACCAAGGGTTGCGTAGTGCGTGTCCAAGAGTGCATAACTGCCAGCTTGAAGCTCGGTGATGCCCGACGTGAGGTGTTCCTGGTACGTGCCGGTTCCGCCGGCAGAAATGAGGTCGCCTCCAACAATTTCCGCACAAGCGTGCAGGGTTTGCATTGAAGCATTCACTTGGTGTTGTTTGTCGGCAGTCTTTTCCATCATCAGGTGGCCTTCGTAGCCCATGACTCCGCGCACGGTGAGCCCAAGCGACCTTGCCAAATCGGCGAGGCGCCCGGCATCATCGGGTTCACAACCACAGCGCGGAAGCCCAACGAAAACATCAATGACAACCTTTTTGAGACCCGCACGAAATGCGGCGCGAATGGTGTCTTCAGAGTCAACTGCAATGGTGACGTTTGTTCCGGCAATTGCACCAAGTCGTGCTACATCGACACATTCATTAGCGAGCAAAATATCGGCGTTCAAGTTGGCCTTGGCAAGACCAAGTACCTCACGTGGAGTTGCGCAGGTGAAGCCTGTGTGACCAAACCGTTCTTGCACTTTTGCGAGCGCCGTGCATTTGTGTGCTTTTACATGAGGTCGCAAAGTGGTGCCTGGGTACAAGGCTGCCATGGCAGTTAAGTTGTGCTCGAGCGCGTTGGCTTCAATAATGAGAGCCGGGGTTGGCAGGTCGTCAATGTACACGTGCCGACGGAGAGACTCGAACTCTCACTGGCGGCGTCCTAAGCG
>JABMMV010000006.1 GCA_013205145.1 bacterium | reverse complement strand
GGTGGAAGAAGCGCCTACCGCCATTCGCTATCTCATGCATTTAGGTGCAGCGTTCGACCCAGGTGCCGATGGTGCTCCCGACCTCACGCGTGAAGGCGGGCATTCACACAGGCGCATTGTGCATGCCGGTGGCGACCAATCGGGTGCTGAAGTGCAACGCACGCTCGACCAGTCGGCATTGTTGGCTGGTGTTGAAGTAATGGAACACGCCTTTGCGATGGACGTGTTGCTAGGCGTGGGTCGCAACGGCGAAAAGCGCGCAGTAGGTATTCGCGTTGCGCGTTTAGATGCCGCAGGTTTTGTTATTGATGTTGGCCATGTCACTGCACGTGCAGTGGTGGTGGCAACAGGTGGTCTTGGGCAAGTGTTTGCTTCAACTTCTAACCCACCAGTGGTCACAGGCGACGGCTTGGCACTTGCATTGCGCGCTGGTGTTGCAATGGCCGACATGGAGTTCATTCAGTTTCACCCCACGGTGTTGTGGCAAGGGGCAGAAGCAAAGGGTCAGCTAGCACTCATTAGTGAAGCCGTGCGCGGTGAAGGTGCAGTACTTGTAGATGGTGCTGGGAAAAGTGTGATGGAAGGCGTGCATCCACTTGCCGACCTCGCCCCGCGCGATGTGGTTGCTGCTGCAATTTCACGGCGCATGAGTGAAGCACCTGGCGGCGTTGACGACCACGTGTTTCTCGATGCCACTTCTATTGGTGAAGAGTTTGCAACGCGTTTCCCAAGCATTACGGCTTCGTGTAGATCATTTGGCATTAACCCTGCAACTAATCTCATTCCGGTTGCACCTGCTGCGCATTACTTTTGCGGCGGAATTGTGGCCGATTTAAATGGCACCACTTCGTTGCCGGGTTTGTACGCAGTAGGAGAAGTGGCATGCACCGGTGTGCATGGTGCCAACAGGTTGGCATCGAACTCGCTCACTGAAGGTGTGGTGGCGGGTACGCGAGTGGGCCGTGAATTGAGTTGGAAACTTCCCGAGCGTTGTGCAGTTGTCGATGAAGCAGTGCCGGCGTTGCTTGATGTGTCGTCGCGTACGTTGTTGCGTGCCACCATGAGCCGCCATGTGGGTGTGTTGCGCCAGCCAGGTGGGCTGGGCATTGCACGAGAGGTGCTGAACGACATGGCACAGAGCGCACATGTAGATGTAGTGCCATCGCTCGCGAGTTTTGAAACAACGAACTTGTTGATGGTTGCTGCGGCAGTGGTTGGTGCTGCAGAAATTCGCACTGAAAGCCGCGGGTGTCATCGTCGCGTAGATTTTGATACCGAACGCGATGAATGGCAACAACATGTTGCTGTGCAGTGCGACAATGGAGAAATGATCTTTCGCTATAGCGAAGTTGGCTAAGGAAAAACTATGACGACGCACTTTCACCAAATTTCAGCAGAGCTCGATTCGTATTTAGAAGCGCGTGCTTTACCACCTGCATATGTAGAGAATATTGTTCGTGGTGCAGTGCTTGAAGATCTCGATGGTGGCATCGACATCACTACTCATTCCACTGTGTCGGCCGATCTGCGTAGCGAAGTGCAATTCACTTCACGTGCACCAGGATGCATTGCCGGCATGCCCATTCTCGCTGCGGTTCTGGAAATGATGTGCGGCGAAAACAACCTCACTTACGAGGTGCTCGTGCGTGATGGCGATGAAGTGCAGCGTGATACGCCGCTATTGCGTGCTTCTGCGCCAACACGCGACCTGTTAACGGCAGAGCGCACTGCGTTGAACTTGTTGTGTCACCTCAGCGGTATTGCAACTGCAACACGCAACTGGGCCAACCAACTTGCAGGCACCAATGCTGCGGTGCGCGATACGCGCAAAACCACACCAGGCCTGCGCAAACTTGAGAAATACGCAGTTCGTTGTGGTGGCGGGCAAAACCATCGCATGAGTTTGAGTGATGCTGCGTTAGTGAAAGACAATCACATTGCCGCAGCTGGTGGGGTAGCGGCGGCGTTTCAAGCAGTGCGTGAACACGCGCCCGATATCACGGTTGAAATTGAAGTCGACACGCTCGACCAGTTGCGTGAAGCTCTGGGTGCCGGAGCCGACCTTGTGTTGCTCGACAATATGGAGCCGCATGTATTGCGTGAAGCTGTTGCCGTAGCGCAAGAGCACACGGCACGCACGGGCAAAAAGGTATTGCTCGAAGCCAGTGGCGGGCTGACCCTTGCTACTGCAGGGGCTGTTGGCGCAACAGGTGTCGATTTTATTTCGGTAGGCGGGCTCACGCATTCATCGCCCATTTTGGACATTGGTCTCGACTACCTACGCACGCTCAAAATGTCGAGCAATCGATCGTTGTCGCCACGTGTCATATAAATATTTGCTCGCTAAGAATTGAAGTATCTGTTGACTTAAGGCCTCGACGGTCAACAATGT
>JABMMV010000081.1 GCA_013205145.1 bacterium | reverse complement strand
GAGTGAGCACTAGGCGAGATGCTCCACCGCAATAATGCGCACGCGCAATGTGCCGCCATTTGGTGATTCATACTCAACCCATTCTTCAACACGACGCGAGATGAGTGCCTCACCGAGCGGAGCTTTGGGGCTCATCATTTCCACGCCTTCACGGCGCTCTTCCATGTGGCCAATGAGGTAGGTCTCGGCGTCAGATTCGTCGTCGCCTTCATAGAGGAAGGTCACGATGGAGCCTGAGCTGACAACGCCTTCAACGCCGGGCGGAAGAATTTCGTGGTCTTCAAGAATGTCTTCGAGCTGACGAATACGACCCTCCATGTGGCCTTGTTCATCTTTAGCTGCGTGGTAGTCGCCATTTTCCTTGAGGTCGCCCATTTCGCGGGCACGCTCAATTTTGTCGGCTACTTCGTGGCGGCCGCGGGTGGTGAGGTCGAAGAACTCGGCAGCGATGCGGTCGTGTGTTGCCTGGGTGATGTAGTGACGAGCCATAACAACCCTCAGGCTATCGGTAGGCTTAGCGCCCTATGGCACATCGCATCGCAGTCATTGGTGGAGACGGAATTGGACCCGAGGTCACCGCAGAAGCATTAAAGGTGGTGCGCGCCGCGGGCGTGGCCATTGAAACAACCGATTTCGACCTTGGTGGGCAGCGTTATTTGCGCGACGGGGAAATTTTGTCTGACGCCGTGCTCGAGCAGCTGCGCCATTTCGATGCCATTTTGCTGGGTGCTGTGGGTACCCCCGATGTACCCCCTGGCGTCATTGAGCGTGGGCTGTTGTTGAAGATGCGTTTTGAGCTCGACTTGTATGTGAACCAGCGTCCGTTTGTGGGCGTTGCTCCAGGAAAAACTGCTGTGCACGATTTTATTGTGATTCGTGAAAACACTGAAGGCCCATATGTTGGCGAGGGTGGCGTGTTGCGCCGCGGCACACCACATGAAGTGGCAACGCAGGGCAGCACCAATACCCGCATGGGTGTAGAGCGTTGTGTGCGTTACGCATTTGAACTTGCTATGAAGCGCGAGCGCAAGCACGTGACCTTGGTGCACAAAACAAACGTGCTTACTTTTTCAGGCGACTTGTGGCAGCGCACGTTCAATATTGTTGCGAAAGATTTCCCGCAGGTAAAAACCGCCTACAACCATGTTGATGCTGCATGCATTTACTTTGTGGAAGACCCATACCGCTACGACGTCATTGTGACCGACAACTTGTTTGGCGACATTCTCACCGACCTAGGTGGGGCAGTCAGTGGCGGTATTGGTTTGGCATCGTCTGCCAACTTGAACCCTTCGCGCACTGGGCCTTCGATGTTTGAACCATCACATGGTTCAGCCCCCGACATTGTGGGCACCGGCAAGGCCAACCCCACAGCAGCCATCTTGTCGGCAGCCTTAATGCTCGACTTTTTGGGTGAAAATGCTGCCGCAGACCGTGTTCGCAGCGCTTGTGAGCCTGCCGTTGCGGGAACCACCGTAGAAATTGGAACTGCTATCGCTGCTCGCTTGGCGAGCAAGTAATCTAAGAACGTTCTCGAAAGGAATCGCTATGCCTACATTGGTCCCTACCCCAAAAATCTGGATGAACGGCACGCTTGTCGACTGGGATAAAGCTCAGGTGCACGTGCTGACTCACACCTTGCATTACGGCACTGGCGTGTTCGAAGGTATTCGCGCATACGAAACTTCAAATGGCCCAGCAGTGTTTCGCCTCACCGAGCACATTGAACGGCTCTTGCGCAGCGCAAAAATTCTTGGTATGGAAATTCCGTACACGGCTGGCGAACTCGTGCAAGCAACTAAAGAAACAGTTACTTCAACCGGATTGCCTGGTTGTTACATTCGCCCTATTGCGTATTACGGATACGGCGAAATGGGTTTGAATACGTTGCCATGCACCGTTGACGTAGCTATTGCGTGCTGGCCATGGGGTGCATACCTTGGCGAAGAAGCACTCACCAAGGGCGTGCGCATGAAAATTTCTTCGTGGAAGCGACTCGACCACAACATGTTGCCACCTGCTGCAAAAACAGTTGCCAACTATGCCAACTCATCGCTGGCAAAAGTTGAAGCGTTGAGGGCTGGTTACGACGAAGCCATCTTGTTGAACAACGAAGGTCTCGTGAGCGAATGCACAGGCGAAAACCTCTTCGTTGTGCGAAATGGCAAAATCATTACGCCGCCATTGTCGGCTGGTGCCCTAGAAGGCATCACCCAGTGGAGCGTTATCAAGATTCTAGAAGACCTGGGTTATGAAGTAGTGAAGGGCGACCTCGCCCGTTCCGATCTCTATATTGCCGAGGAAATCTTCTGCGTGGGTACGGCTGCCGAAGTAAGCGCCATCAACTCGGTCGACGACCGCTCGGTGCCATGCCCCGGACCCATCACCTTGAAGGTCGCCGAGATCTACGGAAAGGCCGTTCGTGGCCAAATTCCGGAGTATGCGCACTGGTGCGAGCTCGCCAAATAGGTTTTCCCAGCGTTCCCCACAGGTTTATCCACAGGTAATCCTCAATAAAAAAGTGTGCTAAAGGGCTTGCGGGTATTGACGTTGGGCGGGGGAAGGGGCATACTGTTCTCTGTGATGTCCACAGCAATCCCACAGTTTTCCGGCACCAGCCGTATCGCTGTTATTGCTGTATCCATCATTATTATTTCGTAGCGCACGGGTTTCCCTCGTGCGCGGCCGCCGACTTCGGCGGCTTTTTGCGTTCTAGGGCCCGTACGGAAATGCAGTAATTCCAGCGAGACTAAACGAGCAGAGAAAGAAGAAGCACATGAGTACAAAAAACGAGAACTTTGTTGAGGTATTCGACACCACCTTGCGTGATGGCATGCAAGTAGAAGGTGTGTCGGCAACCGTTGAAGACAAATTGCGTATTGCTGAACAGCTCGACTATTTGGGCGTGCACTTTATTGAAGGTGGTTGGCCAGGTGCGAACCCCAAAGACATTGAATTCTTTACTCGTGCGCGTAGCGAATTGAAACTCGCCAACTCGGTGTTGGTGGCATTTGGTTCTACTCGTCGCCCGCGTGGCAAGGTAGATGACGACGACACACTGCGCAACCTCGTTGAAGCACAAACACCCGCGGTGTGCATTGTGGCAAAGTGCTGGGACTACCACGTAGAACATGCATTGCAAACAACTCTTGAGGAGGGCATTGCAATGGTTGCCGACTCGGTGGAGTTTTTGAAGGGCAACGGCAAGCGCGTGCTTGTAGACATGGAACACTTCTTTGACGGTTTCAAAAACAACCAAGAGTTCTCATTGCGCGTTTTAGAAGCAGCCGTTATGAAAGGTGCAACACATTTGGTTTTGTGCGACACCAACGGTGGTTCATTGCCAAGTGAAGTAGGCGAAATTGTTGCTGCAGTACGCAAGCACATTGGCGGCGATGCAACGCTGGGCATTCACTGCCACGACGACACTGGTTGTGCGGTTGCCAACTCTATGGCTGCTGTACAAAACGGCGTGCGCCATGTGCAAGGAACACTTAATGGTTTGGGCGAGCGCACGGGTAATGCAAACCTCACCACCATCATTCCGAACTTGCAATTGAAGTTGGGTTACGAGTGCTTGCCACCGGCCAACATGCAGCGCCTCACCTCGGTCAGCAACTTTGTGGCAGAAGTATTGAATCGTCCGCTCAACCCGCAGGCTCCTTACGTAGGTTCTTCAGCATTTGCACACAAGGCAGGCCTGCACGTGTCGGCCATTGCTCGTGCAAAAGATGCATACGAGCACATTGTTCCTGAGCTTGTAGGTAACGGCACACGTTTTGTGGTGTCGGAAATGGCTGGTCGTGCAACTATTCAAATGAAGGCCGACGAATTGGGCCTAAAGATGGATGGCCCTGCAGTGAACCAGGTCATTGACGACCTGAAGCGCCTTGAGCACGAGGGGTATCACTTTGAAGCAGCCGATGCGTCTTTGGAATTGCTCATGCGTCACGCCGCTGGTTGGAAACAAGAGTTCTTCAACGTGGAAAGCATGCGAGTAATAACCGATGAAGCTGCCGATGGTACTTTCACCACTGAAGCAACTGTCAAAGTGTGGCTCGGCGATGAACGCTTCGTTCGTACGTCGGAAGGCAATGGTCCTGTGAATGCCATCGACTCGGCATTGCGCGGTTCGCTCATCAGTCATTTCCCGCAACTCTCGAAAGTGCATCTCACCGACTACAAGGTGCGCATTCTCGATGGCGCCACCGCAACGGGTGCAATAACACGCGTGCTCATTGATGCCACCAACGGCGAGCGTTCATGGACCACCATTGGGGTGTCGGCCAACATCATCCAAGCATCGTGGCAAGCTCTTGAAGAGTCATTGGTGTATGGGTTGTTGCACACCTCGGCATAACAACTACTCTTAGGCGATGGCCGCTCCTCGTAACGCTCCTGTTTCTTTTGATGCTCAGGCAAATGCATATGCATCGCCCGATCATGTTCCTGGCGCTTGGCAGCCAAATCGCAAAGGCGAAATTGAAGGGCTACAGCCAAGTGGTGCGCGCTTAGGAAACCAAGGTCCCGACCAGGGTTATGTGTTGCTGCTTGCTACGAAGTTGCGCTCACAGGTGCAGGTACAAAAAGGGGAGCATGTCGACGACGCGTTAAGTGGCTGCATCAACATTGCATTAAAGCGTGCCTCATTGTTTAGCCGTGCACCGGTAGTTCACGACCTCACTATTGCACTCACCATTTGGGGTTGGCTGGATGCCTCGCCACCTGCAGACCTTGTGGAGTGCCGCCGTGCATTGTTTGAAGGTGTTGCACATGTAATGGCGCATTACAGCGAGGGTCGCGTAATTGCCGACATGGTTCCTGAAACCACATTGCGTATGAACCCAAGCCAAGTGCGCGCCGCAATGCCTGCGTCGTGGAAAGCGCTTACCGGCGTTCCTGCAAAATAATTCCGGCAATAATCAACGCACTTCCCAAGTAGTCCCAACCTTGTGGGCTTTGGTGAAACACCATGTAGCCAAAGATGGTGGCAACAATGGGCAGCATTGCTAAAAGCACCGAATAGTGCCGCACGGTCACAATGCGCAAAATGCGTTGATCGATGCCGTAACTAGTGACGCTGGCAAGAGCACCAACCACAATGCCTAAACCAATGAGATACGGATGGGTAATAGCGGTACCAATGTCGGGTGCGCCCAAGGGAAATGAGAGAAGCGCACCAAAAATAAACGACATGGCCAATCCGTCGAGCCCGCCGTGCGCATTGGCAACTTTTCCTGCGTACACAATGTGCACTGCCCAAGCAATTGCAGCAAGGAAAATAAAGAACACACCGAGTGGTTCACCACTCAGTTCAACGCCACTCAAAATAGCGACACCGATGACGGCAACAACGAGCGCTATCGCATTGCGCCTGGTGCGCGTAAAGAGTGCGGCAACAGTAATGGGGCCGATGAATTCAATTGATACACCTTTGCCCAGTGGCAACCGATCGATTGCCATATAAAAAAAGGTACTGGTAAGCCCGGTAGACAGCCCAAGAACCGCTGCGCTCTTTAATTCCTGACGGGTCCAGAGTCTGGGTGCTAGGCGGCGTGGGCCCACAATGCACACCGCCACCACCATGGCGCCAAACATGCGCAGCCATGCCATGGTTGCTGGCGCAACATTGTCGAATTGCGCCTTTCCAATGGCATTGCCCGCGTTTAGTGCAAATGCAGAGAAAATGAAGAGTAACTCTGCTTCAAAACCTTTGAGATGCTTAGTGGGTGAAGGCGTTGTTGATGGCGAAGTCAACGCTGCCTATTCGAAAAGGTCGGGGTCAGACAAACAAATGTCGTCCCACAGTGGTTGGAAGTTCAACCAACCCGCCATTTGATGAGCAGTGTTGTCACGTGTGTATTGCGCCCATTCGTGTGGAATAAGTTTTGGCGTGCCAGCAGCTTCAGCAAGAAGTTGTGCTTGGCAACTGCGTTCCATGCTGATGAACCAGTACGCAGCGGCATCGACAGTTTCGGCTGCAGTAAACAAACCGTGGTTTTGATGAATAGCAGCCTTGCCCGTGCTGAAGCATTCGGCGAAACGCTCTCCATCTTCAATTTCAAACACTACTTTTCCTGCAGCATCGGTAATAACGCTGTGATCGTTGTAGAACGCACAAGCATCTTGTGTAATGGGGTCGAGCGTGCGGCCAAGAGCCGACCATGCTTTGCCATACACCGAGTGTGAGTGTGCTGCGGCGTTGATGTCGGGGCGAGCAGCGTGCACTGCAGAGTGCAATACAAATGCAGCGCGGTTCACGGGGCGCTTGCCGTACACCACGTCGCCATGATGGTTCACCAAAATGAGGTCGCTTACTTTCACTTGGCGAAACGACATCGAAAAAGGGTTCACCCAAAAGTGGTCGGGGAACTCGGGGTCGCGCACGGTGATGTGGCCAGCCACACCTTCAGAAAAACCAAACTTGCCAAACACCCGTAGCGCACCAGCAAGGCGCTGCTTCACATGCAAGCGCTCGTCGGCGCTGTTCGTAAATTTCGGTGGCCCGTCGAGGCTCACCTCTTTGCGCGTGAGGGGAATGCCATCGATGGAACCAGGGGCAGTGGTGGTGATGTCGTCGATAATTGCCATAGCCACAGACTACGCCGATACCCTCCACGATGTGAACCGAATACTGCAGCCCTCAACCATGGCAAAGCCCGCCGCGGCTTACGCACACGGCATTGAAGTGAGTGGCGCGGAGTCGTGGGTGTTCACCTCGGGCATGGTGCCCACCCGAGCGGATGGAACGGTTCCCAGTGATTTAGGCGAACAAGCAGCCGTGGTGTGGGGCAATATTTGCGCCATCTTGGCCGAGGCTCAACTCGCGGTGCGCGACATTGTCTCTATTACTACCTATGTAGTGGAGAACGCCGCGGAACATGAAAAAGACGGAGACCTCAGTGCGCGCCTCGCTGTGGTGATGGCCGCTCGCGATGCAGTGCTCCAGGGGCATCTGGCCGCAAGCACTTTGGTGACGGTGCCAGCGTTGGCTCGCTCCGAGTGGCGAATGGAGATTTCGGTAGTAGCTGCGCGCTGAATCACCATTTCTCGGCGCAAATTGTTGCGAAAAGCAGGCTTTACCGCGCCGAGAACACTCTGGGAAGCCTTACGATTTTGGGTCTATGGCAAGCAGTACTCCCACCCCCGATTCCCTTGACCCTCGTACCGACTCGGGCATTCCCATTGCGCCCTTGTACACCGGTTCAAACCTTGCAGGCTGGGACCCAGCCACGCAGTTAGGCGACCCGGGCAAGCCTCCCTATACACGTGGTGTGTACCCCACGATGTACCGCGGCAAGTTGTGGACCATGCGTCAGTACGCCGGCTT
>JABMMV010000080.1 GCA_013205145.1 bacterium | reverse complement strand
TGGTTCTTCAATGGTGAGCTCTGCTGCTGATGGCACATGATGCAAGCGCACACGGTTGTACAAACTTTGCGGTGCTTCCAAAACAGGAACTGCACCTGGCTCTATTACGCCATTACGTGCAACAACTTTTCCGCGCTGCAAAACGAGTGCGGGTTTGAAACCTTGCAGCGTGTCGAACACGGCAACGTCGGCCTGATAGCCCGGCCCCAGTTGACCAAGGTGAAAAAAGTTGTGATACATGGCGGGAAGAAATGACGCAACAATGAGTGCGTCAATTTCATTGAGCCCACCTTCAACGGCCAAGCGCAGGCAATGGTTGATGTGTCCTTCATCGCGCAACAAGTCGGGTTCGCGGTCGTCGCTGCAAAACGCAGTGCACATTGGCCCATGACTGAGCACCGTGGGCAAGAGTTCTAAAAGGTCTTGACACACAGAGCCTTGACGCAGAAAAACCCACATTCCTTTTTGGCGTTTTTCATGAGCTTCGTCGAGCGCGAAACATTCGTGGTCGCTTTCAATGCCTGCAGCCAAATATGCATCGAGCGCGCGGCCTCGTAAACCCGGTGCATGACCATCGACCTTGCGCCAACCAGCAGAAGCAATGATGTCGCGAAACATTGGGTCGCCATTAATGACGGCCGGATAGTTCATTACTTCTGCAACGCCAATTGCGCCCAGTTCATCGATAATTGTTTTTACATCGGCGGCGGAAAACGCAGCGCCTGCACTTTCAAACGGAGATGCCGGCACGCATGATGACGCAGCGACTCCAAATGTGAATGGCATTTTTTCTGCGGCATCAACAAGCGCACGTATTCCTTCTAACCCTTCCACGTTGGCAATTTCGTGCGGGTCGGCAGCCACAGCGGTGGTTCCGTTCGGCAACACAGCTTTTACATATTCATCGACCCAAAGTTTTGACGACTCTAAGTGCATGTGTGCGTCGACAAAGCCAGCAACAAGAGAGGCGCCATCGACGTTGATGACTTCATGAGCATCTCGCTCTCCCCAACCCACAACTACTCCGTCGGCAATGGCAAGGTCGGTGGTGACCCATTCACGTGTAGCCGGCGAGAGCACTCGCCCACCTTTCAACAAAATGTCGGCGGGAACATCGCCTCGAGCGGCTGCTAATGCATGAAGTGAGACAGGTGGGCGTGCCATATGGAAACGATAGTGGGCATTGCGATCACATAGGGTGAGACGTATGGGATTACGTGACGGAGATGGTTGGGTGCGTTGTGATTGTGGCGGCCACCATTGGGGTTTATATGGGGCTGCTGGGTTGCTCTTGGTACGCCGCGACACACCAGAGCCCCAAGTGCTCTTACAGTTACGCGCTAACTGGACCCATGGTGGCGGCACATGGGCGTTGCCCGGCGGTGCACTCGACTCGCATGAAGACTCTATTGCTGCGGCAAAACGTGAAGCATTTGAAGAAGTGGGCGTGCATGAACATCACCTCACCGTGGTGCATACCTATTCCGACGACCACGGCCCATGGCGTTACGACACGGTGATTGCACACTGTCATGGTGATGCCAATGCCAGCATCGCAAATGCTGAATCGGCCGATTTGCACTGGGTGCATATAGATATGGTGCACACCTATGAGTTGCACCCTGGGTTCGCATCGTCGTGGCCCGACTTGCACCCACTTGTTGTGGCTTCTCTCGAGTGAGTACTTCTACAACTCATAGCGACTATCGCATGGGTCGTAACGATTGGTTGCTACTACTAATACCCGGCCTCATTTGGGGTTCAAGTTTCTTTTTCATTGCCGAAGGGCTCGACGCCTTTCAACCTGCGCTCATTACGCCCTTGCGCGTGCTTTTTGGTTTCCTTGCACTCATCGCGCTCCCACAATCTCGCAAGCATGTTCCAAAAAAAGATCTTCCTTCAATTGCGCTACTCGGCGTGTTTTGGATTGCAATACCACTGAGCCTTTTTCCTTTCGCTGAACAACACGTGTCGAGCAGTGTGACAGGAATGTTGAACGGCGCTACGCCCCTATTTGTTGCAGCAGTTGCTTCGCTCATGCACAAACGCTTTCCACATCGCAACCAAATACTCGGGCTGCTTTTTGGATTCTGCGGCGTCTTGCTCATTGCAATCCCCACGGCCAACAAAACTTCGTCAAGCGCATTTGGTGTCGTGCTCATTATGAGTGCCCTGTGCTGCTACGGCATCGCGTTAAACCTTGCGGTGCCGCTTCAGCAAAAGCACGGCGCACTTCCCATTATTGTTCGCGCCCAAGTAGTGGCCTTCGTTCTCACCGCCCCCTTTGGCATTGCTGCAATACCCAGCAGTTCCTTCGCCTGGCATTCGCTTTTTTCTATGGTGGGGCTAGGAGTTGGTGGCACTGGAATTGCCTATGCGCTCACCACTACCTTGGCGGGCCGAGTGGGTAGTACCCGTACATCGGTGACCACTTACATCATGCCCGTCGTGGCTTTATTCCTCGGAGCAGTCATTCGCAATGAAGCCGTGGCTGCGTTATCGCTTGCCGGTTGCGCTGTTGCCCTTGTTGGGGCTTTTCTCACCAACCGCACGCGCAAGTAGACCACCTGGCTTCAGTTTCACTAAGGTCGCATTATGAGCGAACTTGTCATTCCACGCTTCGGCGAACTCTTGTCTCCTTACATCTCACAGGTTCCACCAGAAATCACCCCGCGCTTTCTTGCGTTGCTTGAGCGAGGTGCAGCATCGCGCTACCGCGGTTGGGCGGAAATGCTTCCTGAACATGCTGAAGGTCTCATGAAGTGTTCTGAAGCAGAAGATGAAATTGCAAACCGCATTGAAGGCGCATTTCATTTAGACGAATCGTTGCGCGAGAAGTTGGAAGCTCCACTTCCCGGCGCACTCGATACGTATTACGAAGTGTTCGCTCAATTTTCCGTTTGGGATCAGCTTCGCATTCAGGCCAATGCTGAACGACAGGGCGCAGGAGCATGGCAACGTATTGCGGGCACACACCCCGACCCACAAGTGATTGAAGTTTTGAATTCGTGTTCAGCTCTTGAGTTAGAAAGTGCCGACTATATGGATGCGCTTATTGAAGCCCACGCACCAGATCGTGTTTCTAACTAAATAAAGCTGGTGGAATTTCAGTTTCGCCGGTTTCAATTCCAGCGATAATTCGCTCGGCAACCGATGCTGGGCTCAGGCCCTCTTTCATTGCAGGTGCTTGACCGTATAAAGGTCGTGTAGCTAAGCCCGTTTCGGTATGTGGAGGGCGTGCGTCGAGAACGCTAATTTTTCTTGAACGCAACTCGCGGCGCAACACTGAACAACTTGCCGACAGGCCTGCTTTTGCTGCGGTATACGCGGCCATTCCCAACGTTGCAAAATCGACCACAGCTCCTGTAATGACCGTGATATTTCCACCTTCGCGAATGTGCGGTACAAGATCATTCAGCACCTGCAATGGCGCTACCAGGTCGACATCAATGAGTTGTGCAAGATCGGTACTATTGAGGGTTCCGTGAATACCAAAACCTACGACCCCACTAGCAATAATGACGCCATCAACACCATCGTGAGCAACGACAAGTTCGCACAACTGGCGGCGCGCATCTTCGTTCGTAATATCGAGTCCGAAAGGTCCACTCTTGGCAATTGCAATCACCTCAGCGCCCTTCTCATTCAGGGCTTCAACAAGCGCGTTGCCGAGTCCTCCACTTGCACCAATTACGAGAAATCTGTGGTTACGCATTTCAGTCATTCGGTGAGTCTTGTTGGTAGTGGTTGGCGAACACGAACCGTGCGCCAACCACTACCCGACAATTTTTTAGAACAACCCGTCTGTGAGCATTGGCCCAATAACGCGTACGCCTGCTTCTGCATTAACAAGTGCTGCAAACATCACCAAGGCACCACCGGCCATTGAGATGTTTTTGAAGAATGCAATTTGTTCCATTTGCTTTTGCTGTGGGTCCGTTTGTGTCCAGAAGTTGTGAAACATCACAGCCATAATGACGAGCAGAACAGCCAGCACTAACGCACCAAGATCGGCATATACGCCGAGAATGAGCGATGCTGCTGCCAACAAGAACAAAACGCCAGACAAAATGACTGATGCTTTTGCTGCGGGAACTTTCTTGAACTGGGCATAGCCCGTCATGTGTTCAGCTTTAGTGATGTGATTAATGCCCGACGCAACGAAAATAAGTGCGAACAAGACACGTCCAATAACGAGTACTGCATCCATGGGATCCTCCAAATAAATGAATCACCCCGCCTAGCGGCAGATTAGTTACTACTTCGGCTGATATCCGCCATGCTTCGTGCCAACCGATGGAGGCTCATACAAATACGGAGCTGGAAGCTCCATACCTGCATCGGCCAAGCGCCAGCCCCATTGGCTAGAAACAAGCCAGTGCTTGGCTTTCCATGTTCCGTCGTCATCAGGCACAAAAGTAGCTTCGTAAACTCCGCCCTGATTTCCCCACGCCATGGTGGTGACAAAATAAGCAGTTACCTGTGCCTTTGTGGCACTTTTATTCACCAGAACCGACACGTTAGTGGCGTTGTGGCGATGACCATCGGCCTTAATAGGGCCATACACCGCACGAATTTTTTCCTCAGTATCGAGGAGCAAGTTCTTACCGCTGCCTGGCGGATAATTTGCGACTTCAAGCACCACGTTCTTCGTGAATACTTCGTTGATGAGCAAATCGATGTTGTTGTTGTCGATTGCATGAAAATAGCGATTAAATGCGTACCGAACTGCTTCAGTTGCTTCAAGACGTGCAACACGCTTTTCTAGATCACTGCTCATTGGCCCCCCAGTATTGGTGAATAATCCCATAATAAGCCAAGTTCACACCGAATGGTGAGTTGGAAATGCACAGTAGAATTGCCTAGTGCCACCTCAGGAACACGCAAAAGACGCTACCCAGCATACGCAAAAGCTCAATGCGCAGGTCGTTGTACCCAATAACCGAGATGATTTCGACAATGCCCAGCGCGGTTTCATTGCGCAGTGGCCCGGTGGCCGCGTCGAAGACGCCAAAGGCCGCATGGTCTACGACATCAGCCGCTATGAGTTCATTACGCAAGGCTCCCCTAGCCCCAGCACCGTTAACCCCAGTTTGTGGCGTCAAGCGCAGCTGAATGTCATTCATGGACTCTTTGAAGTAGCCCCCAATGTGTGGCAAGTGCGCGGCTATGACCTTTCAAACATCACTTTTATTGCAGGCACTACCGGCTGGGTTGTGATCGACCCACTCACAAATGAGAACACCGCCCGTATTTCACTCGAACTCGCCAACAAGCATCTAGGTGCCCGACCCGTTACAGCTGTGATCTACACCCATTCTCATGTCGACCACTTTGGCGGCGTACTCGGAGTCACTACCCAGGCCGAGGTTGACGCTGGCAAATGCAGGGTCATTGCCCCTGAAGGTTTCTTGCATGAAACAGTGTCAGAAAATGTCATTGCTGGCCCCGCCATGGCACGACGCAGCGGTTACCAATTTGGCTCACAGCTCCCTGCAGCAGCCACTGGCCATATTGATTCTGGTTTAGGAAAATCGGTTCCCCTTGGTGCATCAGGGCTCATTGCGCCTACAGAAGACATCACACATACAGGTGAAGAACTTGTTGTCGATGGCGTACGCATTGTTTTCCAACTCACGCCAGAAACTGAAGCACCTGCGGAAATGAATTTCTTCTTTCCCGACCATGGGTGGCTATGCATGGCCGAGAACTGCACACACACCATGCACAATCTTGTTCCTATTCGCGGTGCTCAAGTACGTGATGCGCTCAGTTGGTCAAAGTACATCAACGAGAGCATTGAGCTCTTTGGTGCCGACACTTCTTTAATGTTCGCATCACACCATTGGCCGCGGTGGGGCAACGCCGACATCGTTCACTTCCTCACACTGCAGCGCGATCTGTATCGCTGGATGCACGATCAGACAATGCGCCTCGCAAACCACGGCTACATTGCTTCTGAAATTGCCGAGATGCTCACGCTGCCAGAAGATTTTCTTGAGCACAGTCACACACGCGGCTATTACGGCGACCTTGTTCACAACGTCAAGGCCGTTCACCAGCGGTACCTCAGTTGGTACGACGCCAACCCAGCGAATCTGCACAAATTGCCACCTAGTGATGCAGGAAAGAAATACGTAGAACTAGCCGGAGGCGAAGAAGCCCTTTTGCTCAGTGCCCGTGGTGCATTTGAGCGTGGCGAGTACCGCTGGGTTGCAGAGTTACTCAACCATCTCATTTTCGCCAACCCCGAGAATGCTGAAGCACGTCACTTGCAAGCCGACACATTTGAACAGCTGGGCTACCAGGCTGAGTCTTCTACCTTTCGCAATTCGTATCTCATGGGTGCTCAAGAACTTCGCCAAGGTCCGCCTTCTGCGGCCCGAACACAAATTCGTGCCAAGGGCATACTCATGGCAATGACCATTCAGCAAGTGTTCGATACTCTTGCCATTCGACTCAAAACTGACGAAGTTGCTGGGGTTGCGCTGTCGTTGAATTGGACCTTTACCGACATCAATGAGCAATGGCTTCTTGGCATTTCTCATCGCACGCTATTTTCAACGCCAGGTCGTCACGACCCACAGGCGGCAGCAACAATTACCACTACTCGCCGCACTTTGCTTGAAGTCATTTCACAAAGCGCTACGTTCCTCGACGAAATACAAGCGGGGAACATATCTATTGAAGGCGATGCCACCGCACTCATTACCGTGCTCGGCAACCTCGATACCTTCCAAACCAACTTTGCCATTGTTGAGCCATAACTTCTGATCCGTGCCATCGGCTACGGTGAATACATGGCAAGAGATGCGGAACACCTAGAAGATTGTTGGCTCGACGACGACCTGCGTGAAAGACTACTGAACACGCAAATTGAGTGCACATTTATATGGACCAACAAAGCGGGGCAACCTTTTGGCGTGGCCATGAGTTATCTCTGGCGCAACGGCAGCATTTGGTTGACAGCTGCTGCTACCCGCCCACGTGTTGCGGCAATTCGTCGCACTGGTTATGCAGCCGTCATGATTTCTTCAGTTGGTACCGACATTGGGCCAGGCAAAACAGTGTCGCTGCGCGGACCATGCATTGTGCACGACGACCGCGCAACGCGCGACTGGATGCTTCCCGAACTCGCCAACGCTGTGCGCCCAGACAACCCCGCAGGCGCAGCAGCTTTTCTTGAACACCTCGACTCACCGGGGCGCATTGTCATTGAGTTGAAGCCCGAGTACAAACTCGACTTTGACTCGAAGAAAATGTGGAAAGACCGCCCCGATGCGGCTCCACCTGGCCGGCTCTAACGCAAGAACTTATGCAGCAAGACTCAAAGCTCGTACTTCTCGCACCACAGTAACGAGACGAATATCTTCTCCGAGAACAGCGGAGAGTGTGAGATTTTTGCGAATACCAATGACCTCGCCTACGACCCGAGACAGTGCGCGCGCCCTCTTTTCGCCGAGTGCATTCACTTCACCCACCCAAAACTGATTACCGCTCTCTCTGCATACTCCGTCAATGAAGTTGCGCATAGCCAATGACACTTCGCCTTTACGGTATTCGTCTTCGATGTTCATATGAACACTGATAGTTGGCCACTGCGCAATAGAGCGGCGAAGTTTCCAAGCTCTTTTTGCATCACGCGCCCTATTGCAATAAAAGTTCCACGAACGCTTGTCTACTTTGCCAATGAGTCGACATAGGCATACAACCAAAAGCAACTTCAATGTTCGTCGTGCGACCCATTTATCGAGGCTTTGAGATTCTGCACATACAAACGCATAGCCAACAACTTTGTTATCGACAATGGCCACCACTGAATGTGATTCATCAGACTGCAGATACCACCCAATACACAAGTTTTCATAGGTTTGCATGAAACTCAATGCAAATGGCAAGGGCTTTCCAAGACACATTGATGAACGGAACAATTCAGAAACCCTATTTGCATACATTCCAGCATCAACTAATTGCACACTCATGACGCAACCTGGCTCATGCCAACATTCTCTAAAAGGTCACTGTAAATATCTAACATCATGCCCGCTGTCTTGTCCCAGGTATAACGACTTGCAAGATCTGCACAGTTTTCACGAACTTCGTTGAGTGATGCGTTATTTACTATTTCCACAACTGCATTTGCGATATCTACAGCATTCTGATTGACCACACGACCAATGCCGCTGTTGACGAATTCACTTGCGGCCCCCTCTTTCGAGACAACTACAGGTGTTCCACACGCAAGGGTTTCCAGAATAGAAAGGCCAAAGGTCTCTACCCGGCCCATTGAAATTCCTACATCAGCATGTGATAGCAGCGCGGCAACTTCTGAGCGACTAGAGATTTGACCAACAAATTTAACCGGTAGGCCAACTGCGCAAGTGCGTAAATCAGCTTCAAGAGGACCAGACCCAACCATGGTAAGCCTTGCCTCGATGCCACGCGCCACGAGTTCGCGGAGTGCTTCAATCGCTAAAAATGGCTCTTTTTCAGGAGCAAACCGACCGCAGTACACCAACTTGATATGTGAACTATTACCTTGACGCGGTTGGGGACAAAAAGTTTTGGTATCTACCCCAAGTGGAACGAAATGTACATCCATTCCCATTCCATCAAATTCCTTTGCAGCAAATTGAGAGGCACACACAACGACAGGAGCACCATAGGAAAGCGATGTTTGCCACGACTTCAAAAATGGAGCCGAAGGTAACCACCCTGGAGTATTACGTTTCATAGCCAGGTCGGTTCGTTCGTGAGAGATTACAACACATGGAATGTGCAGTGACCGCAAATACTGTGGAATCCAAGACAACGTTGTTTTGTCTGAAACCTCCACAACATCTGGTTGTAATTCCTGAATGAGTGCCGCTAGCGGTGAGCGCCTCAGTATCACTCTGTAACCACCAGAACCCACTAATGGGACC
This sequence comes from bacterium, assembly GCA_013205145.1. GTDB lineage: Bacteria > Actinomycetota > Acidimicrobiia > Acidimicrobiales > Ilumatobacteraceae > F1-20-MAGs119. The sequence goes on along the minus strand of JABMMV010000080.1, from coordinate 1,267 downwards.
CCATGCAATCGAATGACGTTGACCCCATTTTCAATACCTTGCGAATTTTTATTACAAGGCATAATGAGAGTGACCTCATGGCCTAGTTGCAAATACCTTTTTTGAAGCGCAGAAAGACATTGCTTCATTCCACCAGATGTTTCAGTGATGAAGTTTGCAATTTGCAGAATATGCATGGCTCTACACGCCTTTTTCCAAGGTCTGTTTTTGCATTTGCGATGAAAGAAAATCAAAATAGGTACGCGAAGCAAACCCATTGCTCATTGCGTGAGTAGTGAGTTGCAGAGCAGTTTTTCTCAGAGATTCATTTGACAAGTCGTCCGGGTGCAATGCAATGCGCAAATTACGACCTTTGCTGACATAAGCATTACCAACCAACTTCATAGTTACGGCGCTCAATTTTGCAGATCCCTTCGTTGCACGAAGCGATAATGCAAATGCACGATGCTCCGCATGCGAAGAAAAATCAGTGACTTTAGTATGACTAGTGGTGTATCTATAACCAAGGTCTTCTACAGCCTGCACTGTTTCGGGCGACATTAGCCAACCAGGTGCAATGAAACCGTGAACATGGAAACCAGCTTCTTCAAGATTCTCGCGCCCCTGCAAAAGCCTGCTGCAGGCCACGGCGTAGTCGATGTCCCAAAACTCTTCGCAGCCACGCGCCATTACCTTGCCAACTATTTTTCGGGCTTGCTTCTTTGGCGATGCGGATTGGTGCCTGTTGCCTTCAATTTTTTCGTGGTGCAATCCATGCTGCACAATTTCATGGCCATTCTCTTCAGCCACATGTAGCCATTGAATGAAGTTTTTATTTCCCTTAAAGTCCTGCGACTTCCAGTACCCGGGTATGACAAGTAGAGATGCTTTCACTCCAAGTTCCTCAAGTTGGTCTAACCATCGCCGGCTCATTTCAGCCGAAGCAGGAGCCACGTCATGCAAAGAAACCATGAGTGACTTCATACAGACATTTCCATATAAGCAAACTCGAGCCCATCAATGAGCGAGCAGTAGTGGCCTTCAAGTTCTCTCATCACCGAAACCCATGGTCGAGACTCAATTGAACTGCGGGTATTCGAGGCGAGTCGCTCTCGTTTTACCTGGTGACGAACAAGTTCCACTACTGCGCCTTTGAGCGAGACTGGAGAAGAAGGGTTCCAGAGATAACCATTAAACCCATGCAGAACGAGGTCAAGTGGGCCCCCTGCTGCTGGCGCAATAACAGGCACGCCCGAAGCGAGTGCTTCTTGAACCGACTGGCAGAACG
>JABMMV010000079.1 GCA_013205145.1 bacterium | reverse complement strand
CCGCAGGCCAGCTCATTGCGTATGAGCTTCCTATGATCCTCGCCGTTGTGGGCGTTGTCATTCAGGCAGGCTCAATGAATTTACAAAATATTGTTGTTGCACAAAATGCTGGAAGCATTTTTGGATGGGATGGCTTAGGAAACCCATATCTACTGACCCAATTCATCGGTTTTATTATTTTCATGATTGCGGTGCAGGCCGAACTCACGCAGACACCTTTCGACATGCCAATTGCTGAATCGGAATTGGTGTCGGGTTATATGACCGAATACTCGGGTTTTAGGTTTCTCATTTTCTTCATCGGTGAATTTGCAACCGCTGGTGTGTTTGCGTTTATTGCGTCTGTGCTATTCCTTGGCGGTTGGGGCGTTCCTTTCTCTTGGTTTGGATGGACAGAAATCAACGACGTCGACAATTGGATGAATGTTGGTGGTCCCCTCATCATGCTGACCAAGATGCTCGGTTTGGTTTTCATCATCATGTGGGTGCGTTTTAGTTACCCACGCTTTCGTGAAGACCAATTGCAACGTTTTGCATGGAAGATTCTTATTCCCGTTTCGCTCGTCAACATCGTGGCGACGTCAGTTTTAAAGGTTGCGTTCTAATGCCAAAAGTACCCGGATTATTCAAGGGCCTTGGAGTCACCTTTGGCACCATGGTGGAAACCATTACGCACGGTGCCAACACTGTTCAGTATCCGCACGTAAAGGAAGCGCCCCCCGTGCGTGCCCGCGGAGTAATTGCCCTTCACGAGGGCAACTGCACGTCGTGCATGCTGTGCGCGCGCTCATGCCCCGACTGGTGCATTTACATTGAAGGACACAAAGAACTCGCTCCACCACGTCGTGCCGGTGGCAAACCTCGTGCAGTCAACAAACTTGACCGTTTCGACATTGACTACGCATTGTGCATGTATTGCGGAATATGTGTCGATGTGTGTCCGTTCGATGCACTTTTTTGGAGCCCCGAGTATGAATACTCCGAGCCACGCATTGCCGACCTTCTACACGACAAGTCAAAACTTGGGGAGTGGATGGAAACTGTTCCTGCAGCACCAGAACTAGAAGTTGGCGCTGACAAGAAAGGCAAAAAGTAACGGTGGTTGCTCAAAATATTGCCTTTGGAATTATAGCCGTCATCATGGTGGTTGGTGCACTACGCGTGGTCACTGTGAACAACGTGGTGCATGCAGCGCTGTGGTTGGTGCTTGTTCTTGCTGGTGCAGCGGCCCAATATATTTTGCTTGCTGCAGAATTCGTTGCGGTGACTCAAGTTCTTGTGTACATCGGCGCAGTAATGGTGCTCTTCTTGTTCGGCACTATGTTGACCCGTGCCCAATTAGGTAAAGAAAAGCAACTCAATAACCCCACCTGGTATCTCGGCATTCCAGCCTCGCTGCTTCTCCTTGGCGTCATGATTTTGGCACTTACTTCGAGTTTCGGAGATGAAAAGCTTCCTAATGACTCAGAGTTGGTAAGTACTCAAGCAATTTCAGATCAAATTTTCGGGCCATACTTGCTTCCGTTTTGGGCACTGTCGTTTGTGCTCCTCGCGGCAGTTATTGGAGCAATCGTTTTGGCAAGGAAGGACTAACACATGTTGGTGAATCAGTTCCTCATCCTTGCGGCAGTGCTTTTTTGCATTGGCGTGTACGGAGTCATTGCTCGTCGCAATGCAGTCATGGTTTTAATGTCTATTGAACTCATTTTGAACTCAGTCAATATCAACTTCCTCGCGTTTGCTTTGCGTAACGGCAGTGTCGATGGCCACGTGTTCGCGTTGTACATCATTGCTGTTGCAGCGGCTGAAGTAGGTGTGGGTTTGGCGCTTGTCCTTCTTGTGTATCGCAATCGTAAATCCATTGCGCTCGATGAACTTTCGGAAATGAAGGGTTAATGATGTTTGCAGAGGCATCAACTGTGGCTCATGAAGCCCTGTCGTCGGGGTGGTTCTTAGAACACGCCTTCCTCATTCCTATTATCCCGGCAGTGGCCTTTGCCCTCATTATTTTCTTTGGCAAGAAGTTGCCAATGAAAGGCAGTGAACTCGGCGTGCTCTCCATGGTTGCATCGCTTGTTTTTTCAGTCGGAGCTGCATTGCAGTGGATCAACCGAGTAAATGGCGCAACTGAAGAGCAATACATCGACCCAGTGATCCGTTCATGGACCTGGTGGAACAGCGGTGGATTCGAGTTTGGTATTGGCCAGCACATCGATGGCCTCTCGCTCACCATCTTGGTAGTGGTTGCGTTTATTTCGTCGTTAGTGCAGATCTACTCACTTGAGTATTTGCGCGGTGACCGCAGGTACACGCACTTCTTTGCTTCACTTACTTTGTTCTCCGCAGGAATGTTGAACATGGTGGTTGCGGAAAACATGATTCAACTCATTTTGGGTTGGGAAATCATGGGGCTGTGCTCATTCCTGCTCATTGGGCACTGGTGGGAAGACGGCGCAAATAGTCGAGCTGCGCTCAAAGCTTTTTTCACCACACGCACCGGAGATATCGGTCTCTTGGTCGGCACAAGCGTTTTATTCTTCAGCGCCAACTCATGGACGCAAGAAAATTTAGGTGTCTCAGGGTTCAGCATTCGAGGACTTTCTGCATGGGCGTTAACGGGTGACCCAAGCCATGCCGCAATCACAGTTGGTGCAGTAGCGCTCTTCATTGCTTGCATTGGTAAAAGCGGTCAGTTCCCACTGCACACGTGGTTGCCCGATGCAATGGCAGGGCCAACGCCTGTTAGCTCACTTTTGCATTCATCTACCATGGTGGTTGCTGGTGTGTTCCTTGTTGCCCGGCTGTACCCAGTGTTCTTCGAAGGAATGAACATTTTTGGTAGCGGAGTAAATCTCATCACGTTGATTGGTGGAATCACCATCGTGATCGCAGCTGCATTGGCCTTCGTACAGACCGACATTAAAAAAGTTCTGGCATATTCAACAGTCAGCCAACTCGGCTACATGATGATGGGGCTCGGCGCAGGTGCATGGATGCCAGCCGTGTTCCATATTTTCACCCACGCATTTTTTAAAGCATGTCTCTTCTTGGCGGCAGGCTCCATTAGCCATAGTGCGTCGCATCACTCCTTTGAAATGAAAAAAGACATGGGTGGACTACGCAAGTTCATGCCTATTACGTTCACTACGTGGATCATTTCCACTCTGGCTCTATGTGGCGTGTTTCCTTTTGCAGGCTTCTTTTCAAAAGACGAAATTATTGACAACGTTGGGCACAACGGCTACACGGTCTTCATGGTCGTTGGGCTCGTTGGTGCCTTCTTGACTGCTGCGTACATGACCCGCGCAACGTATCTCACCTTCTTTGGTGAGCCACGCGGTGCTTCTGCTGGTGAATCGCACGACGACCATGACACGCACGATGCGCATGATGCACATGCAAGCCACGGTCCGCATGAGAGTAATTTGCTCATCACCGTTCCGCTCATGATTCTTGCAACCCTTGCCTTAGGCGCCGGACTTTTCAATGCAACACCATTTGGTGAAAGCTGGGAGCGCATGACCAAGTGGGTAGAACCACGTTCGGTTGTGGTGGAAGACATGGATCATGCGGCGGTGGGTGAAACCCGTGGCGCTCCCGCAGCAATTGCCGCAGGTGCAGAAGCTCCAGTAGGTGAAGAGCCGTACGCTGCCGAGGGAGAAAATGGTGCGCATGCTCAATCAGTATGTGGAACCAGCACTCCTGAAAAAGGAATCTGTAATGCACCTCAACTGCAGCACGCTCCGTTCAAATGGTCGAAGGCCGGAATGTCGGTGCTCATTGTTCTTGTGGGAATGCTCATCAGCTGGCTCATTAGCGTGCAGATGTACACCAAGAAATCGGGTTTCTTTGTTGGGCTTACCAGCCGCAACAAGTTGCTTGCGCTGGGCTATCGCTTCTTGGTGAACAAGTACTACCTCGATCACCTCTATGAAAAGGTCATTGTGCACGGTATTGCACACCCCATAGCAAAGGCTGCTTACTGGGTGAACCAAAACATTCTCGACGGCATCGTCAATGGTGCTGGTCTTGTAGCGCGGCGCGTTGCAGGTTGGGTTTATCGCAATGTCGACCAGCGTGTGGTTGACGGTGCAGTAAATGGTTCTGGCGCAGTTGCGCGCGGAACTGGAAATGTATTACGTCCGGTGCAGTCCGGAAAAGTAAGTCAGTACGGGGCCTTGTTATTTGCTGCTGCAGCAGTAGCCGGACTCGTACTTATCATTGTGAATACCTAAGTTTTAATACGTAAACAACATCAACAATTGAGGAGCTATACGGCATGGACATACTCCGTGACCACAACTGGGTGCTAAGCGTCGGCACCTTCTTACCACTGGCCGGTGTGCTGGTGATGTTGTTCATCCCTAAAGTGGAAGAGCAACTACAGAAGGCCGTTGCACTGATCACTGCACTAGCAACGCTTGGCGTTGGTGTGTACACCCTCACGTTGTTCAACTACGACCGCGCTGGAGAAATGCAATTTGTTGCACAAACAAATTGGATATCAGTTATCAAGAGCACGTATTACATCGGCCTTGACGGAATCAGTTTGCCGTTGTATATCTTGTCGATGGTTATCACTGTGCTGGTCATGATCTACAGCTGGGACCATATTCCTTCGCCGGGAAACCCGAAGGCATTCCTGATGCTGATGCTCGTTTTGCAAACGGGTATGGCCGGAACGTTTATTTCGCAAGACCTCATTTTGTTCTTTGTCTTCTTTGAACTTGTTCTCTTGCCGATGTATTTCATGATTGGTGTATGGGGTGGCGAGAACCGCCAGTATGCATCACTCAAATTCTTCTTGTACACCATGTTTGGCTCGGCCTTAATGTTGGTTGCTTTCCTCGCATTGTTCTTCAAAACTGGGGCAGAAAGTTTTGCCATTCCGTACCTTGTAGAAAATGGTGGCGCTATCGCCAAAAACACTCAGGTGTGGATTTTTGCGGGAATGTTCATTGGCTTCGCAGTCAAGGTTCCGATGTTCCCCTTCCATACTTGGTTGCCCGATGCGCACACGCAAGCCCCTACGCAGGGTTCGGTTATTTTGGCTGCAGTACTTTTGAAACTCGGAACTTACGGATTCATCCGTATTGCTATTCCAATGTTGCCCGATGCCGCTCGTGAGTGGGCTCCCTACATTGGTCTCCTCGCGGTCATCGGAATCATTTACGGTGCCTTGGGTTGTCTTGCCCAAACCGACATGAAGCGGCTCATTGCGTTTTCTTCGGTAGCTCACATGGGCTTTGTCATGTTGGGTATTTCAACGCTCACCTCATTTGGTATGAACGCTGCGGTGTTTGGCATGGTTGCTCATGGTCTCATCACTGGCATGTTGTTCTTCGTTGCTGGAAGTGTGAAAGATCGCTATCACACCCTCGAAATTGCTCGACTTGGTGGCTTGTTGAAACAAGTGCCACACCTTGCTTGGATTCTTGGGTTCTGTGTAATGGCATCACTCGGCTTACCCGGACTCGCCGGTTTCTGGGGAGAATTCCCTGCCATTTTGTCGGCATACAGCCCGCTGTCTGGCCTCTCTGAAGTCACATTCCGTGTCTATATGGTCATTGCAGCAATGGGTACGGTGCTCGCCGCCGCATATTTGTTGTGGCTCTTCCAACGCATTGCCTTCGGCGAGCCAAAGCCCGAGTTTGGTGGATCCACATCAGACGCACATGGCCATCATGATTACGCAGGGCACGACGATGCACATCACAACGACATTCACGATGTGACGGTGTACGAGTGGGTGGCATGGACGCCGTTGCTCATTGCCATTGTGCTTTTCGGTGTGATGCCGAACTTGTTGTTCAAACTTATTGACCCGGCAGTTGCCGCAATCGTTACTCAAATCGGAGGCTAACAAAGTGCTCTCCACGCTCTTTGCTGCAGCAGACTGGGTTTCACCAGCAGTCGATTATCACGCCATTGCGCCTGAAATTATTGTTGCTGTTGGAATTTGTGTTGTCTTACTTGCCGATCTCTTTATTGCCGATCGCAGCAAGTGGCTGTTGTCAACAGTTGCTGGCTTTACTTTGTTGGGGGCGTTCATTCCCGTTCTCACACTTGGTTTGAGTGATGAAGGAACACGTTCATTGTTTGATGGTCGTTATGTCATCGACGACTTCAGCATTGTGCTGAAGGGCCTCTTTTTGTTGAGTGCCTACGTCATCGTGCTGCTGTCGACAACACATATTGAAGAGGGCGACTACTACCAAGGTGAGTATTGGGTTCTCATGCTGTCAAGCATTTTGGGAATGTTGATGATGACCTCGAGCCGTGACCTCGTATCAATATTTGTTGCGCTCGAGTTCCTCTCCATTCCTGCATACATGCTGGCCGCATGGCGTAAGCGCGATGCGAAAAGTAATGAAGCTGGTGTGAAGTACTTCCTCTTAGGAGTATTTGCTTCGGCAGTGTTGCTGTACGGAATGTCTTTGCTTTACGGGGTAGCGAACTCCACATTGTTGTCTGATCTTGCATCGGAAATCAGCGGAGATCTCACCGCAATTCGTGTTCTGGCAGTGGTGTTTCTTGTGGTGGGTTTTGCTTTCAAAGTATCTGCTGTTCCGTTTCACACATGGGCCCCCGATACCTATGAAGGTGCACCAACGCCTGTCACGGCATTTTTATCTGTTGCGTCAAAAGCTGCCGGGTTCGTTGCTCTAGTGACAGTGCTTTATGTAGCCGTACCTGGAGCATCAGATGTATGGCAGCCACTCATTTGGGTGCTTGCTGCTCTTACCATGACCGTTGGCAATGTGATGGCGCTACGCCAAACCAATATTGTGCGTATGTTGGCGTATTCGTCAATTGCCCAAGGTGGGTTCATTCTGATGCCACTTGCCGTTGCCGCAGAAGGAAATTCCAGCGCTGCAGTGTTGCGTTCCGTTGTTACGTATCTCATTGTGTATGCAGCAACAAACCTCGGAATGTTCGGCATTATTTTGGCTGTGAGTCGCAAGACCCGAAGTGGGGAAGTGGCATCGTTCGGTGGGCTCTTTAGCTATGCACCTGGCATTGGCGCACTCGCTACCATTTTCCTTGCATCACTTGCTGGAATCCCACCACTCGGTGGCTGGATCGGTAAGTTCTCGGCGTTCCAAGCTGTCTTAGAAGCTGGCACAACATGGGGCTATGTCCTTGCGGTCATTGGTGCGGTGAACTCTGTTATTGCCTTTGGTTATTACGGAAACGTGATGCGCGAAATGTGGATGCGTCCTGTTCCCAATGGCGATACGTCGGCAATTGCCACACCTGCGCCAATCAAATTGGCACTCGGTATTACTGGTTTAGCAACGCTTGCTCTCGGCATCTTGCCTGGCGTGGCTTTGCATTTCGGCGATATTGCAGTGTTCTCTAGTGCCTTTGGTGGCTAGTTCTCTTCACGAAATCATTCGTGCTGCGGGTGGGGCAATTCCGTTTCGCGAGTACATGAACATTGTTCTTTACGGTGATGATGGGTTTTATACACGCCGAGGTGAAGCTGGTCGGCGTGGAGACTTCATTACTTCTCCTGAAGTGGGACCACTTTTTGCAGCGGTGCTTGCACGAGCTCTCGATGCGTGGTGGAAGGAAATGGGCTCGCCTTCATCGTTCACTGTTATGGAAGTGGGTGCTGGCCCTGGAACCTTGGCTCGCGGACTCATTGCAGCTCAACCAGAGTGCAGCAAGGTATGGACCTACGTTGCTGTAGAAATTTCTGAACAGCAAAGAGCGAAACATCCTTCTGAGGTGATTTCACTTGCTGAAATGCCAGAGGGGAAATTCACGGGAATAGTGATTGCCAACGAACTCCTTGACAACCTTGCTTTTGATTTGCGTGTGTTCGATCAAGAGTGGCGCGAATCTTGGATAGGAGTGAATGGTGATCAGTTAGTTGAGATTTTAAAACCACTCACCGAGCCGTCACTGTTTTTACCAGCATTTGCCAAACACGGAGCACGGGCACCGCTTCAAAGAGAAGCACAAGAATGGATAAGAAATGCATTGCAAAAATTAGATAGTGGCCGTGTGCTCGTTTTTGATTACTGCACACCACTCACTGCTATGGCAGCAGCACAGCCATGGCGCGAATGGCTAAGAACATATGTGGGGCATGAAAAAGGCCAACATTATTTACAGATTCCGGGGCGCCAAGACATCACTACGCAAGTGATGATTGATCAACTTGCTGCGGTCAAATCTCCAGAGTCAGTGCGCAGTCAGTCGCAGTTTTTGCAATTGTGGGGTATTGATGAACTTGTTGCGGAAGGCAAGGCCGCATGGGAGGCTGCTGCAGCCGCCCCTAATGTTGCTGCAATAAAAATGCGATCACGCATTAGTGAATCGGCTGCTCTGCTCGACCCCAACGGTTTGGGATCATTTACGGCACTTACTTTTACCCCATAACCCAAACTATTTTGGTCTCATCACTTGGTCGGCCAACACACCAATGTTGAACCAATTAATAGGGTCAGTTGGACCAATACCTGCCATACCAATAAGCGCTAAACCCATTGCCAAACCAAGAAATAACGATGCCAACATTTGCGTGTCGAGCGACGCATCAATTTCCCCCTCGTCTTTTGCATCATCAATTATTTTTACGTACAAAGCAAAATGCTCACGCACTCGCGGCGCAAGTACATCGCGTGCCAGCGGGTCGCGCCACGACGCATAGTACGTTTCAACGAGTAATTTTTGGGCATTGGTGAAATCGTCGTCGTCGCTATTGCGAGGAATGAGTGATGCAATTTTGATGAGCCATGGTGCGCTATCAGCAGGTAGTTTTTCTAACGCTCGTACGTTGGATAGAAGTTGTGCATCGAAGGCTTCTTCGAGTACTGCTCGAAAAAGATCTTCTTTGTTTGCAAACCAGGTGTACACGGATCCAGGTGTCATCTCTGCGCGATCTGCAATTTCTGCCAATCGAGCCCGTTCAAAACCCACTGCGGCAATTTCTTCGGTTGCTGCAGTGAGAAGACGTTCTTTACTTGCCAATGCCCACGGTCGGCGATCGCGACCGTCAACATTGACGACGTTTTTATTGGTGCGGCCAGGGGTACGCCGCTTGTCTACTTTCTTCGCAGGTGCTGGTGCTTTTTTTACCATTTCCCTAACCTAGTACGACTTCTCTCTGAGATAAATTCAGGGCAGAGGGCTACAGTCGGAAGGGAAAGAGGGGGCATATGAGTGAGGCAACTGATTCACCAAATATTTCTGACCTGTTGTGGGAGCAGCGCAAGTTTCCCCCGAGCCAGTCATTCCAAGCCAATGCACTCGTTGCGGGTACTGAACTTTACGATGTCGCTCACCGAGACTATGAAGCGTTTTGGGCTCAACAGGCAAGTGAAGTGGTCTCGTGGCACACGCCATGGAGCTCCATTTGTGAGTGGAAAAGTCCGTACAGCAAATGGTTTATAGGCGGAGAACTCAATGTTGCTTACAACTGCCTCGACCGCCATGTGGAAGCAGGCAACGGCAGCAAAGTAGCCATTCACTGGGAGGGCGAACCAGGTGATACTCGCACGCTCACCTATGCGTGGTTGCTCGATGAAGTGCAAAAATTTTCTAACGCGCTCAAAAGCCTTGGAGTGCAAAAAGGCGACAGAGTAAATATTTATCTACCGATGATCCCTGAAGCAGTAGTGGCAATGTTGGCGTGTGCTCGCATTGGTGCTGCACATTCCGTGGTCTTTGGCGGCTTTAGTTCGCAGGCTCTTGCCGACCGCATTAATGATGCCGAGGCAAAGGTGCTCATTACTGCCGATGGTGGCTACCGGCGTGGTGAAGTTTTCCCACTCAAACCACAGGCCGATGAAGCAGTCAAATTAACTCCGTCAATTGAACACGTTGTTGTGGTGAAGCGTGGTGGCAACGATGTCACGATGCACGAAGGTCGCGATCATTGGTATCACGAACTCGTGGCCGTTGCAGACCCTGTGTGCGTTGCTGAACCAATGTCGAGCGAGCAGTTGTTGTTCCTCTTGTACACGAGTGGTACAACGGGTACGCCTAAAGGCATTATGCATACATCGGGTGGGTATCTCACACACGTGAGCTACACGCACAAGTATGTTTTTGACTTGCGCCCAGAAACCGATGTGTACTGGTGCACCGCAGATGTGGGTTGGATCACCGGTCACTCATACATCGTGTACGGGCCACTCTCCAATGGTGCAACGCAAGTCATTTACGAGGGCGTGCCGAACTACCCCGAGAACGATCGCTTGTGGAGCATTGTTGAAAAATACAAAGTGAGTATTTTCTACACAGCACCTACAGCAATTCGTACTTTTATGAAATGGGGCGTAGAGGAACCACAAAAACATGACCTCAGTTCGTTGCGAGTCATTGGCAGTGTGGGCGAGCCCATTAACCCTGAAGCATGGATGTGGTACCACGAAAACATTGGCCAAGGTCGTTGCCCGGTAGTCGATACATGGTGGCAAACCGAAACCGGTGGCATCATGATTAGCCCGTTACCTGGTACTACAACAACAAAACCTGGTTCAGCGACGTTT
>JABMMV010000078.1 GCA_013205145.1 bacterium | reverse complement strand
GATAGCGGCGAAGGGGGTGTGTACAGCATCGTCGGACAGAATCTTGTCGTAAATTTCATCGGCCATCACAATGAGCTCATGCTCTACTGCGAGGTCGGCAATTTTCCGCAACACTTCGGGGCTGTACACAGCGCCTGTGGGGTTGTTGGGGTTAATGATGACAATTGCTTTTGTGCGCTTCGTAATTTTCGAGCGCATGTCTTCAATGTCGGGCATCCAATCACTCGACTCGTCACACAAGTAATGCACAGGCTTACCGCCCGACAAACTGGTAGCAGCGGTCCATAATGGGTAATCGGGAGCTGGAATGAGCACTTCGTCGCCCTCATCGAGCAGTGCATTGAGAGCAACTTGAATGAGTTCACTCACGCCATTGCCGAGCCACACATCGTCAACATCGGTGATATCGATGCCACGCTCTTGATAATGCTGAACAATTGCTGTGCGAGCAGACACCAACCCTTGAGAATCCGAATAGCCCTGCGACGTCGGCAAGGTACGTACTACCTCAACCAAAATTTCTGGTGGCGTCTCGAAACCAAAAGGCTGAGGGTTACCAATATTCAACTTGATAATGCGATGACCCTGGGCCTCAAGGCGCTTGGCCTCATCGAGCACCGGGCCACGAATGTCGTACAACACGTTGGCCAATTTGTGAGATTGCATGATGTCTTTTGGCATGGCGTGTTTCCTTATAGGGGTCAAAGTCTCCCCTCACACTACGTCAGGCACTTCTCAAAATGCCCCTTATTTATGTCGCAGAGGTCTCTAGGAACTCCACCCAGTTGCCGTCAGGGTCTTCCACCATGGCAATGGTGACCCCTGGGCGAATAGTGACCGGCGCTATGGCCACGTTGTAGCCAGCGGCTGCGCACTGATCGGAAATTTCCTGCAAATTAGTGACGTACATCGTGAAATAGCGGAGTCCGAGTGCCCCGGTAATGCCACCCTTTGCCGCACCCGACAAATCGCTAGGGGCGTGAATAATTTTGAGAAGCGAGGTGCCACACAAGAGTCGGTACATTTTTGCTCCACCTGGCATGGGCATTTCACCTTGCAAAGGGAAGCCCAAAAGATCGCGGTAAAAGGCCAGTGCCTTGTCGGCATCGCTCACCACAATGCCAAGGTCGATGGAGTCTTTTGAAAGCTGTACAAGAGTCATGAGTCAACCTTAGGCGTTCAGCGCTTGCGCTAATTGTTCGAGAGTGACTTCCATATTTGCCTTGTTGTGGCTTGCTCTATCGGAAACTCCGCTGACCAACTTGCCCAACTTGTCTTGCCATGTCTTGCGGTGGTCAACCCAACTATGTGTAACGCGAGAGCCACTTGATGTTGGTTCAATTTCAAAAATCCAGTCACACCAATTTGCACCCATCACGGTGAGGGCAAATGAAAACTTGCGAGGCTCATCACAGGCATTCACTACGACTTTTGTTTTCCAAGATTTCTTGCCATTTTTATTTTTGCCAGCAAAGTGTGCGCCCACTGCCGCACCCGTTGCACCTTTTACCCAGGTGCCGCCACGGTTTTCAGGCGACCACTCGCCCATTCGCGGAAGGTCGGTTACAAGTTTCCACACCTGCTCTGGTGTTGCTGAAACATCACGCAAAACTGAGACAAGAGTAGATGACATCTACTTATTATGCCATAAGTGGCATCACCATAATTTTGGTGTGCTGATCTGGTTGTGACAGATCACTAAACGCCTGAGCGATGTCGTTCAGGCCTACTTGGCCAGTCACCATCGGCGAAACATCAATAGTGCCTTCAGCAATGAGATGCATCGCTTGTTCAAATTCTTGAGGGCTGTAGGTAACGACAAACTGCAAGGTGAGTTCTTTCAGCACGCCGAAAACTGGTTGAAAAGTGTCGGGCTCCATGCACAAACCAACAACAACAATTTTTGTTTCACGCGGCACATCACGCATCACGGTATTAATGAGACCTGGCACACCTACTGCTTCGAATACAACGAGCGGCTGCTTGCCATCGTGTTGTTGCCATGCCGAGACAACATCTTGCTCTCTTGGGTCTACAACGACATCGGCTCCCATTTGCTTAGCTATTGCACGCCTCGCCGAGGAGTAGTCGGAAGCAATGACAGGCGAAATGCCGAGGTTTTTCAAGCAGGCGATAAGAGTGAGCCCGACTGGCCCGCAACCGATGACCACCGCACTTTGGCCCTGCTTAATTCCCGATGCATTGACCGCATGCAGCCCTACTGCCAGTGGTTCGGTGAGCGCCGCATTCACTGCAGTGACGCCCGTAGGTACGGGAACGAGAAGTTCATTTGATAACACCATACGCTCGCCATAGGCACCAGCAACGCTGTTGGAAAACGACAAGCTCTGTCGCTCGCCGTTGCGAACAAGCACGGGCATTGAGGTAACAAGAGTTCCTGGTTTTGGCCCCGTTGTGCGCGGGCCCCACTCTAAAACTTCTACACAGAACTCATGACCCATGTGCACATCACGCGAGAGATCGACTGGCGGCCTCTTCGTCACACCATTCATCTCGCTACTCAGCGCAAGAAAGTTTGCACCATGATGCACAAAGTGGAGGTCGGATCCACAGATACCACAAGCATGCACGGCGACCAACACTTCGCCTTCACCAGGAACTGGCTCGGCGAAAGTGTCGACCACCATGTGACCCGAACGCAACACAGCAGCTTTCATACGAAAACCTTAGTCACTACAAGAGACGCTACTAGCCTCCGATAACAACCGATACTAAAGCGCCGCACTTGACTTTCTTTAGATCAATGCAATCTTCAAGACCTGCATCATTCACTGCTGCAACATAGAATTTATAAGTTCCCGCAATTTCACGGAATGTTGTGGTCTTTGCAAGGATCCCATTGCTCCCAATTTTGATAATTGATCTGTTCTTGCACACTTCAACTGTTCCCGTACAGAACCCCACGTAGTACTGGGTCAATGCACTACCACCAATATCTAGAGGTGCTCTCCATGAGAGAGTGACACTTCCATCCGTAGTCACGGTCGCACTGAGATTCGTTGGACTCTGTGGTGGAAGATGCGGAGTCGCCACCACGACTACCGACTTTTCGGAAGTTCCTGCCGCATTTTCCGCAGTGATGCGGAACTTATATTGGGAGCCAATGGTAAGACCCTCAAGGCGAATCGTTTGATCGTCAGAGGCTTTACTGCTCCAGTTCTCAGTCCCAAATAGCGCCCATTCCACAATGAAACGTTCGATTTCTGCGCCACCATCAGTTTGTGAAGCCTCAAACTTCCATTCAACATTGACGGCCCCATCACGAGTGGAGGTAACACTTGCAGTTGGTTTACCAGGCTTAGTACGGGCTACAGCTTTTGCATCATCGCCACTGTCAGAATACGCACCCTGTCCCGCAATGTTTTTCGCTGCAACACGGAATATGTATTCAACACCTTGTGTAAGTCCTGTGACCTTCACTGAAGTGCCGGTACCTACTCCGTCGGCAAACACAACATAGTCAGTATTTGTGGTTGCATATTCCACAACGTAGTCAGTAATTGCCGAACCACCATTGATTGCTGGCGCAGTCCATGAAACGTCAATACCAGTTGTATTGTCTGGAACTGCTCGAACACTCGTTGGTGCGTTTGGCACCGTACGTGGCGTGTAGGCAGTTGAGGTTCCTGCACTACCAGTACCTGCAAGGTTCACTGCCGCAACTTTGAATGTATATATCGTGCCATTCGTCAGCCCGGTCACTGTGATTCCAGCGACAGCCGATGCATTGTGCGCAAACGTTGAACACGATGAACCAGCGCATGCCTGTACCACATAGTCGGTGATGGCAGCGCCATTACTTGCAGGCGCGACCCAAGTAAGAACTACTTGAGTATTGCCCACTACTCCAACGATGTCGATAGGTGTACCTGCAACCGCACGAGGTGTGGCTGCTGCAGACTTCGTGGAGTACAGGCCAGTTCCGGCCACATTCACTGCAGCAACCTGGAATGTGTACGCAGTTCCCTTAACGAGCCCAGCTACTTTGGTCGACGTATCGGTTGATGGCGAACGTGACACCGTTGTACATGTAGATGAGATACATGACTGCAATGTGTAGTCAGTAATGGAAGCACCACCATTGTTGGAAGGCGCCGACCATGAAACATCAATGCCGCCCGTGTTATCGGCAGTTGCCGTTACTGCAGTTGGCGCATCGGGAACCGTACGCGGAGTAATAGATGTAGACGCCGTGGAGTACGGGCCATCGCCTGCAATGTTTTTCGCAGCAACCTGGAAGGTATATGCCGTGCCATTTGTGAGGCCCGTAACGGTGGCAGAAGTTACTGTTCCGGCTCCGTCGTTAAATGTTGCACACGTTCCGCCCGTGCATGACTGCACGATGTAATCGGTTATGGCAGCACCGCCATTGCTTACTGGCTGGGTCCACGACAACGCTACTTGCTGGTTTCCTACGGTACCCAGTACTGAGAGCGGTGCCGTTGGCACTGTTCGAGGTGTGTAGGCGCTAGAAACTACAGCGGTGCCTGTTCCGGCAGCATTCTTCGCTGCAACTTGGAAGGTATAGGCCGAACCGTTTGTGAGGTTGTTTACTGTGATTGAAGTGTCTGCAGATGCTGTGTGCGCAAATGCTGTGCATGATGCACCAAGGCACCACTTCACTTCATAGTCAGAAATTTCATCACCATTATTTGCTGGCGCAGTCCATGTGAGAGCAACTTGAGCATTTCCAACTACACCTACAAGGTTCGTAGGTGTTCCTGGTACCGCACGTGGTGTGGCACCTGAACCAATTGCTTTCGCAAACAAGCCAGTTCCCGCTATGTTCACTGCGGCAACTTGGAAGGTATACAAGGTGCCCTTTGTGAGGCCTGTCACCGTTGCTGAAGTGCTCGTCGAAGCAGCTCTCACAAGAGTGGAACACGTGGTGTTCAAGCACGACTGCACGGTGTAGTCAGTAATTGCCGATCCACCGTTGAACTCTGGAGGTGACCATGACACCGCAACGCCACCAGTGGAGTCGGCTGTGGCCGTGACACTGGTAGGAGCGTCTGGAACTGTTCGTGGCGTATAACCAAGTGAGGTGACGTAGCTACTGGTTCCCGCCTCATTCACTGCAGCGACCTTGAAGGTGTAGGTCGTACCGTTGATGAGGCTTGTGACTATTTGTGATGCCGTTGCAGACACATCGCGGGCAACTACTGAGCACGTGGTGCTGATGCATGACTGCACGATGTAGTTCGAGATAGCCGAACCATTTGTCGCAGAAGGAGCTTTCCACGTAAGAGCTACTTGTGCATTTCCAGGTGTTCCGACAAGATCGGTAGGTTCACCAGTCACCGCACGAGGTGTAGCAGCGGCGGCGGCATTGGCAAACAAACTTGTTCCGGCAACATTCACTGCTGCAACTTTGAACGTGTATGCCGATCCCTTAGTAAGACCAGTCACTGTTTGAGATGTTGCAATTGAGACTGGGCTGTGAGCAAATGAAGTACACGAACCACCGACACATGATTGAACGGTATAGTCAGTTATTGCTGCTCCACTGTTGTCGGTAGGTGCGGTCCACGACACCACTACCCCGCCAGTGTTGTTTGCTGTGGCAGTGGCATTGGTTGGAGCTTCCGCCACGCTGCGTGGCGTGACCTCATTTGATGGAACCGAGTATGAACCTTGGCCAGCGGCATTCACTGCGGCGACCTTGAAGGTATACGCGGTTCCCTTCACTAATCCAATAACAGATACCGAGGCGGTAGCAGACACACCGTCGTCGTAGATGGTGCATGTGCCGCCGGTGCAGTACTGCACGATGTAGTCGGAAATGTTTGCACCATTTGAACTTGGTGCTGTCCATGAAACGCCAACTCCACCCGTGTTATTTACAGTTGCAATAACATTGGAAGGAGCATTTGAAACGCGGCGTGGGTCAACTGGCCCAATGAGTGAAGTCTGAGCACCTGCACCCGCAACGTTGACCGCGCGAACGAGGAAGCTCCACTTGTAGCCCACCATGGTACGTGTAGGAGTTTCAGGAACGGTATAGGTCAACTTGTTACCTGTTGAAATGTTGACACCGTAATTTGTGCAGTTAGTGGCAACACAAATGGTTACTTGGTAGTCACTAATTGCAGCACCACCGTCTGAAGTTGGTGCGCTCCAATCAATTTTGACTCCGCCAATATTGTCAGCTACTGCGGTGGCATTGGTTGGTACGCCTGGCACTGTGCGTGGAGTGACCTCGCTCGAACGAGCAGAATAACCACCCGTTTTCGCATCATTCACCGCAGCAACCTGGAACGTGTAACCCGTACCATTTGTCAACCCCGTCACAGTGGCCTTGGTATCAGACGAAACAGCATCAGTGAACGTCTCACATTTGCTCGTGCAATATTGCACCACATAATCAGTGACCGCTGCACCACCCGAATCAACAGGTGCGGACCACGTTAAATCAACTTTCTTATCGCCAGGAGTACCAGCAACACCAGTTGGTGCACCAGCAACCGTACGAGGAGTACCACCAGAAGTGGCCTCGCCACCCACACCAGCAGCGTTCTTTGCTGCCACCTTAAATGTGTAAGCCGTCCCGTTGGTGAGACCTGTCACCGTGATTGTCGTATTCGAGGAAGCCTCATGAGCAAACTCTGTACACGTCGTGCTTTTACATGACTTCACCACATAATCACTGATCGTGTCACCATTGTTAGCTGGTGCATCCCACGACAAGTTGGCTTGCTTATCATCAGCAGCAACCGTGAAATTCAACGGTGTCCCAGGAACCGCACGCGGTACCACTGCAGGAGTTGACCTCGCCGAATACG
>JABMMV010000077.1 GCA_013205145.1 bacterium | reverse complement strand
GTTCAACCCAATGTGTTGAAGCGTGCCGGCATTAACCGTGACGAGCTATAAAGCATCGATTGTTTTGCTTGCGTGTTCTAGAACACGTGACTCATCGAAAATGAATCGCAGTTGCTCGTGAGTGAGATTCACGTCGAGGCTTTCCACCAGCACATCACGTAAATGTGTTTTAGTGTCGAGGGCGTTGCGCGACAACTGCTGCACAATGCGGTATGCATCGTCTCGGCTCATTCCATTTTCTACAAGTGCAAGAAGCGCCGACTGTGAATACACCACACCTTGCAGCAAGTCGAGGTTGTAACGCATTTGGTGGGCATCCACTTCAAGGTTGGTAAGCAACGAAGTAAGCCTGCGCACCATGTAATAGGCGAGCATCGATGAATCGGGTAGCACAATGCGCTCGGCAGAAGAGTGCGAAATATCACGCTCATGCCACAGCGGCACGTCTTGAAGTGCAACTTGTAGGTTGCCACGCAACACTCGCGACAAACCACTGAGTGTTTCGGCAGAAATAGGGTTGCGCTTATGCGGCATCGCGCTGCTGCCTTTTTGACCCTTCGAAAAACCTTCGCGTACTTCGTTCACTTCTGTGCGCTGCAGGTGACGCAGCTCCACCGCAATGCTTTCAATGGTGGTGCCAAGCGATGCACATGCCCACATGTATTCGGCATGGCGGTCGCGAGCAACCACTTGTGTTGCTGGTGTAGGAGTGAGGTTTAATGCATTACCTACGTACTCTTCTACCGACGGATCGATGTTGGAATATGTACCTACGGCCCCCGACATTTTGCACACTGCAATACCATCAAGCGCATTACGTAAACGCTCTTCGTCGCGACGCAGTTGTAGAGTCCACAAGGCAACTTTCACACCAAACGTGGTGGGCTCGGCATGAATGCCGTGCGTGCGGCCAATGGTGAGTGTGTCGCGATGCTCGTGGGCTAACGCGGTGGTAACCGCAAGCAGTTCAGTCATTTCGTCGAGGATGATGAGCATGGCATCGCGCAGTGCCCAACACCAGCCGGTGTCAACTACGTCGGTGCTGGTGAGGCCGTGGTGAATGTACGACCCAGCAGGAAAGCCAATGCTTTCTTGCAATACGTCAACAAAAGCAGCCACATCGTGGTTGGTAATGCGTTCGCGTTCAGCAACCGCATCAACAAATGCTTGGTCGACCACAGGAGCAAGTTCACGACACTGTGCAGCAATTCCTTGTGGTACTACGCCCAATTGTTCTTGTGCTTCAGTGGCAAGAAGTTCAATTTCCACCCAACGCTGCATGCGTGCAGTGTCACCAAAAATATTTGCTACTGCAGGAAGTGCATAACGCTCAATCACGCGCGGACAACACAATCATCGCGCTCGGGGCCAGTGCCCACCATGGTGACGGGAACACCAACAATTTTTTCAACGAGTTCAACCAGTGCACGCGCATTGGCATGAAGGCTGTCGTAGGTTTTGCATTCACGCAGCGAAGTTTTCCAGCCAGGAATGGTTTCGTACACCGGCACTACTTGAGCCAATACTTCTGCCCGGTCGGGGTAGCCACGCAATGTTTCACCATTCAAGGTATAGCTCACGCATACCTTCACTTCGTCGAAGGTGTCGAGCACGTCGAGTTTGGTGAGTGCAATTTCGGTCAATGAGTTCAGCCGCGATGCATGGCGCAGCATCACAAGATCGAGCCAACCTGTACGGCGCTGGCGACCCGTCACTGTGCCGAACTCGTGGCCAATGGTGATGAGCGCTTGCCCGAGTGCATCGGGAGCGCCACTTGCATCGGCAAGTTCAGTAGGGAACGGGCCAGAACCCACACGTGTGGTGTATGCCTTGGCAATGCCCACCACACGAGAAATATCGCGCGGGCCAATGCCGGTACCGGCGCATGCGCCGCTGGCAATAGGGTTTGACGACGTAACAAAAGGGTAGGTGCCATGGTCAATATCGAGGAAGGTTGCCTGAGCGCCCTCTAACAACAATTGCTTTTTGTCATCGAGTGCTTCGTGTAGTTCGTTCACGGTGTCACATATATATGGGGCAAGTCGAGCACCAAGTGTGGCGAACTGTGCAACAACTGCATCAACATCAACCCCTTGCCCACCAAGGGCAACAAGAACAGCACTTTCATCTATTGCGCGTTGGCGCACTTGGACGGCAAACGATGCGGGGTCGAGCACGGCGCCGGCACGAATGCCAACACGACGAGCCTTGTCGGCGTAGGCCGGCCCAATGCCTTTGAGCGTGGTGCCAATTTTGTCGTCGCCACGCTTTGCTTCTGCCAACGCGTCGTGCAATTGGTGCCACGGAAAAATGAGGTGTGCCTGGCTCGACACTTTCAAGCGTGCACATGAAACGCCACGCGACTCGAGCTTGTCGATTTCAGAAAACAGTGTGGGCATGTCGACCACAACACCGTTGCCAATAACTGGCGTTACGTGGTTGTACAACACACCACTTGGAATGAGTTGCAGCGCATACTTCTCTTCACCCACCACCACGGTGTGGCCAGCGTTGTGCCCGCCTTGGTATCGGGCTACGTATGAATGGTCACGAGACAAGAGGTCAATGATTTTGGCCTTGCCTTCGTCCCCCCATTGAGTACCAACTACAACTGTGACGGGCATGTAACGCTCCTGATCGTGGGGAACGTAGATAAAGGCTAGCGCCTCGGTACCTCTCTGGCGATAGGTTTGTGACGTGGCATCTGCTTCAGACCTTCGTATTTTGCGCCCACTCACATGGGCCAACATGTCTGCCACTGAGCGTGCACAGTTATGCGCCCGAGGGCTCAGCGATATTTTCGACCCCGCCTTACGGAGTTCTATTGGCGCCATTGTGGAAGATGTGCGCCAAAATGGCGATGAAGCGGTGTGTCGGGCTCTTGCCACTTTCGATGGCGTCACGCTGTTGCCAGCTCAACTTGCCATTTCCCCCGAGGAAATAGCTGCTGCAACTGTTGACCCTGCACTGGAAAGTGCCCTCATTGATGCCATTTCACACTTGCGCGCCTTTAACGAGCACCTCATGGAGCGAGCAAGTGCATGGAGCATTGAACTTGAACCGGGTCTCTTTGCCGGGGAAAAAATCACTCCTATTTCTTCTGTGGGGCTCTTTGTGCCCAGTGGCAAGGCCTCGTACCCCTCGGTGGCGTACCAGCTTGGTGTTCCTGCCGTTGTTGCTGGGGTGAAAGATATTGCTCTTCTCGTGCCACCAGCGCCAGGGGCCAATGGCGCCGTTGACCCTGCAGTGCTTGTGGTGTGTCGCCTCCTTGGCATCACTCGCGTGTATCGCGCCAATGGGCCAGCCGGAATTGCCGCGCTCGGTTTTGGAACTGAGAGCATTTCGCCCGTACGCAAAATTGTTGGCCCGGGTAGCCCTGCGGTCACCTGTGCCCAAGTGGAAATGCAACGCCACGGCGTGGCCACCATGATGTTGCTTGGCCCCACCGAGAGCCTGCTCATTGCCGACCACACTGCCGACCCCGTGCGTGTTGCCGCAGACCTTCTTATTGAAGCGGAACACGGCACCGACTCATCGGTGGTGTTTGTTACTACGTCTATAGAACTTGCTGCACAAGTTGATGCTGAACTTGTTGTGCAACTTGCTGCTCTTCCTGAACAACGTGCCACGGCCGCTCGCGCATCGCTTGGGCCAAATGGTGGAGTGGTCTTTGTGTCTTCACTCAGTGAAGCAGCCGAAGTTTCCAACCAATATGCACCAGAGCACCTGCAAGTAGCAGTTGACGAAAATGTGGTTGATGCGCTTGTTGACCAACTCGTGAATGCTGGTGAAATTCTCATTGGGCAACACACGCCCTTTAGCGCAGCCAACTTCCTTATTGGGTGCCCTGCATCGTTACCTACTAGTGGCTTTGCACATGTTTCTTCGGGCATTACTGCAGAAGCATTTTTAAAGCGCACTGCTATTGCTCGTTCCAACGAAGCGGCCCTACGCCGCATGGCGCCTTCCATTATTACGTTGGCCAAGCACGAAGGTTTTCCTGCGCACGCCAACGCCATTACTAATCGATTCACTACTGGAGATCATTCATGAGTTCATTAAGAGAAACATTGAAAGCAGACCTCACCACTGCCATGAAGGCACGCGATGAAGCAACGGTGTCTACCTTGCGCATGGTTATTGCTGCAGTAATGAATGCCGAAGTTGCTGGCAATGAAGCAGTTGTGCTGTCTGATGAGCAAGTAATGGCAGTACTTCTTGCAGAAGGAAAAAAGCGCACTGAAGCCGCACAAATTTATGCCGAGAACGATCGCAACGAAGCCGCTGCAAAAGAGCGCTCTGAGTACGCCATCATCGAGCGTTATCTTCCCGCGGCAATGAGTGACGAGGAGTTGAATGCCATTGTGCAAGAAGAGGCAGCTAAAGCTGCTGCTGCAGGAGCAACTGGCGGCAAGGCAATGGGTGTTGTGGTGAAAGCAGTTCGTGAACGTGTTGGCACTGGTGCCGATGGCTCACGTGTTTCTGCAGCTGTAAAAATTGCTCTCGGCTAAATTTTTATAAGCTCTCATGTAGTTGCACATCGAGTTCGCCGTTATTCGCAGTAACCAACACGGTGGAATCTTCAACAGCTTTTCCTTCAAGTATGAATACCGCAGCCTTGTCGGCAATTTCACGCTGAATGAGTCGCTTCAAAGGGCGCGCACCGTAACTGGGGTCGTATCCCTTTTCGGCAAGTAGCAAACGTGCTTCGGGAGTGACTGCCAAAGTAATGCGACGGTCGGCCATGCGAGCAATGAGGTGTTGCAACTGAATGTCGACAATGGCACCGAGGTCGTCTTGAGTGAGTGAGCGGAAACGCACAATATCGTCGACGCGATTAATGAACTCAGGTCGGAAAAAGTCGAGCGGGTCGCCCTGCAAGTTGCTCGTCATAATGAGCACTACGTTGGTGAAGTTCACAGTACGACCTTGACCATCGGTGAGCCGACCATCATCGAGCACTTGCAGCAAAATATTGAACACTTCAGGGTGAGCTTTTTCAATTTCATCAAGCAGCACCACGCTGTACGGGCGGCGGCGCACTGCTTCGGTAAGTTGCCCACCTTCTTCATAGCCCACATACCCCGGAGGAGCTCCCACGAGCCGGCTCACGGAAAACTTCTCCATGTACTCCGCCATGTCGATGCGCACCATGGCACGCTCATCATCGAAAAGAAACTCTGCGAGCGCGCGAGCGAGTTCAGTTTTACCCACACCAGTTGGCCCCAAGAACATAAATGAGCCAATGGGTCGGTTCGGGTCCGACAAACCAGCACGACTACGGCGTACTGCGTTGGCAACTGCAGCCACCGCAGCATCTTGCCCAATGACCCGGTTATGCAGCAGTCCTTCTAGCAACATCAATTTGCTCATTTCGCCTTCAAGAAGTCGGCTCATGGGGACACCCGTCCACTTACCTACTACTTCGGCTATATCTTCGGCGTCTACTTCTTCTTTCAACATACGGTTACCCAGTTGCAAAGTATTGAGATGCTCCGTTGCGCCCGTAATGCGACGCTCAATTTCGGGAATACGGCCGTAACTAATTTCTGCTGCTTTGGCCAAGTCCGTTTCGCGTTCAACGGCAGAACGGAGTGCTTCAAGTTCTTCTTTCAAAGTGCGAATAGCAGCGATGGCTTCTTTCTCTGCATTCCAATGCACTTTCATTTCATCGGTCTGCTCTTGCAATCGGTCGAGTTCTTCGTTAATTGATTCAAGGCGCTCACGCGATGCTGTGTCGGTTTCTTTGTCAAGTGCAACGCGCTCAATTTCTAATTGCAATATGCGTCGGTCGACCACATCAATTTCTGTGGGAAGCGAATCGATTTCAATACGCAACTTGCTCGCTGCTTCGTCAACAAGGTCAATTGCTTTATCGGGCAAGAAGCGATTGGTGAGATAACGGTTTGACAACACTGCAGCACTGACGAGTGCGCTGTCTTGAATACGCACACCATGGTGCACTTCGTAGCGTTCTTTCAGACCGCGCAAAATGGCAATGGTGTCTTCCACACTTGGCTCGCCCACATATACCTGTTGAAAACGGCGTTCAAGTGCCGCGTCTTTTTCCACGTGCTTACGAAATTCATCGAGCGTGGTGGCACCAATCATGCGCAGTTCACCACGTGCCAACATGGGCTTAATCATGTTGCCGGCGTCTACTGCGCCTTCTGCACCACCAGCACCCACCAACGTGTGCATTTCATCGACAAAGGTAATGACATCGCCTTGGGCATCGGTAATTTCTTTCAACACAGCTTTCAAACGCTCTTCAAACTCGCCACGATATTTCGCACCAGCAACCATTGAGGCAATGTCGAGTGAAATAAGGCGCTTGTGTTTCAAACCTTCTGGCACATCACCATCGGCAATGCGGCGCGCTAGGCCTTCAACAATTGCCGTTTTACCAACACCTGGTTCACCAATGAGCACAGGGTTATTTTTGGTGCGCCGTGAGAGCACTTGAATCACTCGCCGAATTTCTTCGTCGCGGCCAATGACTGGATCAATTTTTCCTTCACGTGCGCGGGCAGTGAGGTCAAGGCCATATTTCTCTAATGCCTGAAACTGCTCTTCGGGGTTTTGCGACGTCACGCGGTGCGAACCTCGCACTTCGCGCAGGGCCAGCAGCATTTCTTCGCTACCAATGCCCACGCGCTGATTCATGGCAAGAAGTAAATGCTCCACCGACACGTAATCGTCATGAAGATCGGTACGCACTTTGTCGGCGTTTTCAAAAACGTTGCTGAGCTCACGGTTCATGCGTGGCTCTTCACTGCCGTATGCGTGTGGCAACTTGCTCACGGCCTCATCAGCCTTATTGCGCAGCATTAAGGGTGCAACACCGAGTTTTTGCAAAATACCCGGAACAATGGTGCCGTCTTGACGCAATAAGGCAGACATTAAATGGTCGGGTGTAATTGCTGGGTTGCTGCGCCCGCGAGCATCGTCGAGAGTTGCTGCAACAGCCTCTTGCGTTTTGGCAGTCCACTTCTTTGGGTCAATTGCCACTGTTAGTACCTGTCCTTGTTGAAAATGCTCGGACGTTCGCGAAACACGGCAACTGCTTGGTGCAGTGGCACAAGTTCACCGCGCAACACTTCAGTGGAGGTTCTACCGGTGAGTTGTTCTTGCAGTTGCACAACGAGTGCACGCAATTGCGCAACTTCATCTTCGAGTTGCATCACGTGGCGAATGCCTTCAAGGTTCATTCCTTCGCCAGCAAGTTCTGCCACGCGCTTTAAGCGAGCAATGTCGGCCTCGCTGTAACGCCTGTTTCCACCCGTGGTGCGCCCCGGGTTAATGAGGCCGCGGCGCTCGTAAATACGCAAAGTTTGTGGATGCACGCCAGCAAGTTCTGCAGCAACAGAAATGACATAGGCCGTTTCCACTGGAACACCATCTGCACGCCGCGTTGCCATTGTTATTTCACCTTGTCGCTCGTGTTGTGTAATTCAGCGAGTTGTTCAATGATGTCGCGCTCTTCTTTGCTCACCTTTGAAGGTATGTGAACATCGATGGTCACAATGAGGTCACCCGTTTTTGCGGTTGTTTCAATACCGCGGCCCTTCACTCTGTGTTTACTGCCCGACTGTGTGCCGCTTTTTATTTTCAGCAATACAGAAGCGCCATCGAGCGTGGGCACCGACACTTCGCTGCCGAGTACTGCTTGGTGGTATTCAACAGGAACATGCACGAGCAAGTTCACCCCGTCGCGAGAAAAAGTTGCATGGGGCATCACTTTGCATTCCACAAGTAGGTCGCCAGCAGGGCCGCCATTGTGCCCAGGTGCGCCGCGCCCCTTCAAACGAATGCGTTGGCCGTTGTCAACTCCTGTAGGAATGCGTACTTTTACTTCGCGGGCACGATGTTCACGGCCCGACCCACGGCATGAACCACATGGATATTCAATGGTGGATCCTTTTCCTTGACACCGTGGGCACGGTGAAGAAAAGGAAAACACTCCTTGGTTGGAATCGACTGCACCACGACCGCCACACTGCGAGCATGGTTGAGGTGTAGTGCCCGTGCGTGCACCCGAGCCTTGACACCCTGTGCAAACAGCTTCTGAAGTGAGATGCAACGTAGTCGTAATGCCATGGGCTGCATCAACAAAGTCGAGCGTTAGTGACGCTTCAATATCGCTGCCACGCTGTGGCCCGCCGCGTTGCCCTCCGCGGCCGCCGCGACCTTGACCACCGCGGCCAAACATTTGGCCGAGCAGATCGCCCATGTCGCCGCCATTGTCGAAGCGGAAACCACCCTGACCGCCCGCCCCACCGCCACCAAAACCCATGGGGCCAGAAGCACGAACATCGTCGTATTCTTTGCGTTTTTTTTCATCGCCCAATACGTCGTAGGCGGTTGATACTTCTTTAAAGCGATCTTCTGCTTTCGGATTATTGGGGTTGGCATCGGGGTGTAGTTCGCGCGCAAGTTTGCGATATGCCTTCGTGACCTCTTTCGGTGTTGCACTTTGCGACACACCAAGAACGGCGTAGTAGTCCTTTTCAAACCACTCACGTTGCGCGGTCATTATTTAGCCCCGCACCTTCACCATGGCAGCGCGCAATACTCGACCCTTCCATTGGTAGCCACTACGTAACACTTCAACTACTACTGGCCCCTCACTTGCACCATCTTCTGGTGGTTCGTGCATGACTGCTTCAGCTGTAGCTGGGTCAAAGGGCTGACCTTCTAAGTTCAATACTTCAAGGCCTTGCTTTTGCAGTACACCCAGTAACGACGACCACACTGGTTCTACACCTGCAGCGCCATGAGCAAAGGCGGCTTCACACGCGTCGAGTACCGGCAACAAACCTTCAACAAGCTTTCCTGTTGACCTATCAATTTCATCGGCTTGTTGTGCAACAACACGCTTACGATAATTTTCGAAGTCGGCCTGCAAACGCAATGCAATATCTTTAAACGAATCGCGCTCTGCTACCAGAGCATCAATATCGTGTTCAATAATTTCAGCGATGTCAGCATCGGTGATGCTGACATCGCTTTCTGGCAAAAGTTCTTCGTTCTCGTTCGTCATGTTGCGAACTACTTCTCGTCAACAATTTCTGCATCAACGATGTCGTCATCGTTTGGTGCACCACTTTGCCCAGTTGCTGAAGTTCCTTCTGCATTGGTGTCGCGCGCGGCAGCTTCATACAGCTTCTGGCTAAAGGCCTGGCTGGCAGCCATGAGCTTCTCAGTTGCTGTCTTAATGGCATCGTTGTCGATGCCGGCAAGCTTGGTCTTCAACTCTGCAAGTGGCTCTTCTACTGCAGACTTTTCTTCTGCAGAAACCTTTTCGCCTTGCTCGCGCAAAACTTTTTCGGTTTGGTACACCAATGAATCGGCGTTGTTGCGCACTTCTGCTTCTGCACGGCGCTGGCGATCTTCTTCAGCGTGTACTTCGGCGTCTTTCACCATTTGGTTAATGGTTTCTTTGTCGTGTGCAGATTGGCCGGTAATGGTCATCGACTGCTCTTTTGAAGTAGCGCGATCTTTGGCCGATACATGCACAATGCCGTTGGCATCGATGTCGAAGGTGACCTCAATTTGCGGCACGCCACGCGGTGCTGGTGGCAAGTCGACCAGTTGGAACTTGCCCAGTGTCTTGTTGTACTGCGCCATTTCGCGCTCACCTTGCAACACGTGAATTTCCACCGATGGCTGCATGTCTTCTGCAGTGGTGAACACTTCGGTACGACGTGTAGGAATAGTGGTGTTGCGCTCGATGAGTTTTGTCATGACGCCGCCTTTGGTTTCAATGCCAAGTGATAACGGCGTGACATCGAGGAGCAATACATCTTTCACATCGCCCTTCAATACTCCGGCCTGTACCGCTGCTCCAATGGCAACCACTTCATCGGGGTTGACCGACCTGTTTGGCTCTTTGCCGGTGAGCGACTGCACAAGGTCTTGCACTGCTGGCATACGAGTTGAACCGCCAACCAAGATGACGTGGTTGATTTGTCCTTTTGATAAACCTGCATCTTTAATTGCTTGCTCAAATGGAATACGGCAGCGCTCAATGAGGTCTGATGTCAACTCTTGAAACTTCGAACGCGACAACATTTCGTCGAGGTGAAGCGGGCCTTCAGTTGTTGCGGTAATAAAAGGCAAGTTAATTTGTGTTTGCTGAACTTGTGACAGTTCAATTTTTGCTTTTTCAGCAGCTTCTTGCAGACGTTGTTTGGCCATGCGATCTTGTGCAAGGTCAACGCCGTGTGCACTTTTGAATTGCGAAACGAGCCAATCGATAATGCGTTGGTCCCAGTCGTCGCCACCCAGAACGGTGTCGCCATGTGTGCTCTTCACTTCGAACACGCCGTCGCCAATTTCCAAAACGCTCACGTCGAAGGTTCCGCCACCAAGGTCGAAAACCAAAACGGTTTCGTCTTCGCCACCCTTATCGAGACCGTATGCCAACGCGGCAGCTGTTGGTTCGTTGATAATACGCAGCACTTCAAGACCGGCAATTTGCCCAGCTTCTTTTGTTGCGGTGCGCTGTGCGTCGTCGAAATATGCAGGAACGGTAATAACTGCTTGAGTAACCGTGTCACCCAAGTACGCCTCGGCATCGCGCTTCAACTTCATGAGTATGCGGGCACTGATTTCTTGTGGCGTGTACTGCTTGCCATCAATATCGGGGGTCTTCCAGTTCTCGCCCATATGGCGCTTCACTGAACGAAAGGTGCGATCGGGGTTTGTAATGGCCTGGCGCTTGGCAACTTCTCCTACAAGCACTTCGCCTGTCTTTGAAAATGCCACGACCGACGGCGTGGTGCGGGCACCTTCTGAGTTGGGAATGACAACAGGGTCGCCGGCTTCCAAAACGGAAACAACGGAGTTTGTGGTGCCAAGGTCGATACCGACTGCTTTTGCCATGGTGGGGTGTCCTTTTTCTTGAAAGAGTGATATGTCGGGCACTTCCGGCCCTGTATCGGGGGGTTGACACAGGATCCTTAGTGACTTGGACTCAAGATTAGAGGGGAATAGAGTTATCCACAACTCGGGCGGGCAGAAAAGTATAAATGCTGAGTGGAGGCGACTCAAGTACTTGCCATTTGGCGGGTCCTGCTCCAATGGTCGTACCATTTCCCTATGACCGGAACGCTCGTCCTTCTTCGCCATGGCCAAAGCACCTGGAACGAACTCAACTTGTTCACGGGTTGGCACGACGTAGAACTCACCGCCCTCGGGAAAAGTGAAGCCGCCGCAGCCGGAACCCTCATGAAAGAGGAAGGTCTGGTCTTCGACTTCGCACACACCAGCCTGCTCACCCGCGCAGTGCACACCTGCAATTTGGCGTTAGACGCAATGGACCAAATGTGGTTGCCATTGCAACGTCACTGGCAATTAAACGAGCGCCATTACGGAGCCCTCCAAGGTCTCGACAAAAAGGCAACCACCAAACTCCACGGCGCAGAACAGACAAATTTATGGCGTCGTAGCTACGACATACCGCCGCCGCCGGTAGACACCACAAGCCCCGAACATCCGGCGAACGATGCGCGGTATCGCTTCATTGCACCGCAAGATCTTCCTGCCACCGAATGTTTGAAAGATGTTGTAGCGCGTGTTCTGCCTTACTGGAAGATAGAAATAGTGCCTCAACTACAGGCAAATATGAATGTTTTAGTAGTTGCACATGGCAACAGCTTGCGGGCACTCATCATGTATTTGGAAACTATTAGTGAAGCCGCCATTGCAGAATTGAACGTACCTACTGGGGTGCCACGCAAGTACACCTTTACTTCTGCCATGGAAGTGAGCGATGTCACGTACTTGGGCGACGCTGAAGCAATTGCGCGAGCGACGGCCGCCGTGGCAAACCAATCCAAATAATTGGTTTAGGCTGTGGGCATGGCCTCAAAGAAAACTCCTCTCCAATACCTTGCACAAGTTCCCTTGTTCTCTTCATGCAGCACTCGCGACCTTGGCAAAATTGCTAAAGCCGCCGACCGCATCGACATGGTTGCAGGCACCACCATCATCACGCAGGGCACTGCCGGCAAGCAGGCCTTCGTGATTCTCAGTGGTTCTGCCACAGTGAAGCGCAACGGTAAAAAAATTGCCACCGTGCAAGCAGGCGCCATTGTTGGCGAACTCTCGCTGCTCGACCGCGGCTCACGCACCGCCACTGTGGTGTGCGACACCGATTGTGAACTCCTTGTTATTGATGCCCGTCATCTTTTTGCGGTCATCGACGAAGTTCCGGCCATGGCTCACAAGTTGTTGGCAGCTCTTGCCACCCGCATTCGTGACCTAGACCGTGCACATTACGGCTGACGGGAACTAAGTTACATGGTGCTATGACTTCAGCACCACAGAACCCCAGCACCTCGTCAACACCGCGTCGCTTCAAACCACATCAACTCTCCATCGCCATTGGCGTTGGTGTTGGTCTTTTCGCCTTGGTCTCCGGAGTCATTCCGCAGCTCACCAAATGGCATGGCGACTCTGCAGTTTCGCGCGAAGTGTTTGGCAATATTCCTGGCCCTATTCAAGCCGCTTTCTATTCCATTATTCCCATGCTCATTGTGTGGGGCTCCTTGCGCTTCGCAGACCGCATTCGCAACTGGGAGCGCGGCACTTCTGACCGTCGTCGCACCACACCCAAAAATGTGAAGCGCCGTTTAGCCGACTACCGCTCTGGTGTATACATGCGCACCTTGTTGCGCGACTCGGCTGCTGGCCTCATGCACTCCATGATCTACTTCGGTTTCATGGTTCTTCTCGGCGTCACCACTGTGTTGGAAATTGACCACCAACTTCCTGAAAGTTTGAAGTTCTTGCACGGCCGCACATACCAGGCCTATGCACTTGTTGGCGACCTTGCCGGCGTTGTGTTCACCGTTGGTGTGTTGTGGGCCATTGTGCGCCGTTACGTGCAACGCCCGTACCGCATTCGCATTAAAACAAAACCAGAACACGCGGCAATTCTTGGCGTGTTGCTCGGCATTGGCATTACAGGCTTTGGTGCAGAGGCGTTCCGCATCGCACAAAGTCAAGCATCTGGTCTGAACATGGATTTTGAAAAGTGGAGCATTGTTGGTTACCCCATCGCACAAACGCTCAAAAATGTAAGCGCTGGCAGTTTAGAAACATGGCACCAAGTGTGGTGGGTCAGCCACGTGTTGACCTTCATTGCATTCCTTGCTTTGTTGCCCATCACCATGTTGCGTCACATTTTCACTTCACCACTCAACATGTACTTGAAAGATCGTGAGCGTCCGAAGGGCGCAATGAAAGCAATGCCGAACCTCACCGAGACCGGTCTTGAATCATTTGGCGCATCGCTCATTGAAGACTTCACTTGGAAACAACTGCTCGACACCGACGCCTGCACCATGTGTGGCAGGTGCACAAGCGTGTGCCCCGCACACGCAACGGGTAAACCACTTGACCCGCGTGAAATTGTTTTGAAGGTCGGCGAAGTAATGGCCGCCACTGCAGCACATGCAGAAGGCGGACGCGTGTCGCCACCAATTGGCACCGTCAAAGACATCACCATTGGTAGCAACTCTGTCTTTGAAAGAATTACTGCAGAGGAAGTGTGGGCGTGCACCTCATGCAAAGCCTGTGATGAAATTTGCCCAGTCAATATTGAAATTCTTGACAAGATTCTCGACATGCGTCGTTACCTCTCACTTATGGAGAGCAACTTCCCACCAGAACTTGGCAATGCATACCGTGCCATGGAAAACCAGGGCAACCCATGGGGCATGAACCAAGGCGAGCGTGCCGATTGGGCAAAAGATCTCGATGTAGAAGTAGTCGACCCAGGCGCAGCCTTCAATTCGGAGTACCTCTACTGGGTTGGTTGTGCAGGTTCATTTGACGACAAGAACAAAAAAGTAACGCAGTCAATGGCACAGCTCTTGAAGCGCGCCAACATTGACGTTGCCATTCTTGGTCCAAGTGAAATATGCACCGGTGACTCTGCTCGCCGCAGCGGCAACGAATACCTCTTTCAAATGCTTGCTATGCCAAACGTAGAAATGCTGAACGGCATGGGCGTGAAAAAAATTATTACCCAGTGCCCACACTGCTTTAATACATTGAAAAATGAGTACCCACAACTCGGTGGCAACTACGAGGTGATTCACCACAGTGAATTACTTGAAGAACTTATTGGCAGCGGTGCACTCGACATGAGCAACGCCACACTCGACGACCGCATTACGTATCACGACTCGTGCTACCTCGGTC
>JABMMV010000076.1 GCA_013205145.1 bacterium | reverse complement strand
CTGGAAGTGCGCGGCGAGGTGTACATGCCGTTTGCCGCATTTGAAAAATTCAAACAACAAAAAGAAGCAGAAAATGTTGTGCGCATTGCAGCGGGTCGTAAGCCCGAAGCGGTGCCGGTGAACCCACGCAATGCAGGCGCAGGAAGTTTGCGACAAAAAAATGCAGAAGTAACTGCTCGCCGCGGGCTCGCATTCTGGGCATATCAACTGGGGGAAACACAAGGTGTTCCCGAGTTCGCTACGCACAAAGAATCGTTGGAGTACTTAACTGCACTCGGCTTCGCAATTAACCCCTCTATCACCGTGGTCTTTACCATTGAAGACGTCAATGCATTTTGTGCGCACTGGCAAGACAAGCGCGACACCTTGCAGTACGAAATTGATGGGGCAGTAGTGAAGGTCAACTCACTTCCGCAACGTGAAGTGCTCGGGTTTACCAGCCGTGCACCGCGCTGGGCCATTGCTTTTAAATTCCCCCCCGAAGAACGCACCACTATTTTGCGCGACATTCAAGTGTCGGTGGGTCGTACGGGCCGCACCACACCTTTTGCGGTTCTCGAACCCGTTTTCGTTGGCGGAAGCACCGTTGGCATGGCTACCTTGCACAACAGGGCACAAGTAGCACTGAAAGATGTGCGCCCTGGCGACACCGTGGTGGTGCGCAAAGCAGGCGACGTGATTCCGGAAGTTGTTGGCCCTGTGCTGGCAAAACGCCCGAAAAACTCGGTTCCGTGGCAGTTTCCTACTCATTGTGCGTGCCCGTTGCATACAGAGCTTGTACAAATAGATGGCGAAGCCGACACGCGTTGCGTAGACGAACAATGCCCGTTCCAGCGCGATCAACGAATTATTTATTTCGCTTCGCGTGGCGGAATGGATATTGAAGGTCTAGGCGAACGAACTATTTTGAGTTTGTCCGATCTTGAATTTGTTGAAGACGTTGGCGATATTTATTCACTCACCGAAGAACAACTTTTACAAATTGAAGGTTTCGGTGCACTCAGCGCGCAAAAATTACTTGCAGCTATTGATGCATCACGTCATCGCCCACTTCCCAAGTTGCTCACAGCACTTGGTATCAAACATTTAGGTCCTGCAGCATCTGAATCATTGTCGCTTGCTTTTGGCAACCTCGACGTCATTGCATCGGCAAACGCCGACGACCTTGCATCTATTGATGGTGTTGGTGGCGTCATTGCTGCATCAATTACCAATTGGTTTCAACAGCCAGCCAATAAAAAAATTATTGAAAAAATGTGCACCGCCGGCGTTGACTTTGGAAATGTAGAACGCACATCGCTTCCACAAGTGCTCGCAGGCAAAGCTGTGGTGGTCACGGGGTCACTTGCAGGTTTCTCACGCGAAGAGGCAGAGGCAGCAGTGAAGTTGCGTGGCGGTAAAAGCCCGGGCAGCGTGAGTGCGAAAACTTATGCGGTGGTGGTGGGTGCAGAAGCCGGGGCGAGCAAACTCACCAAGGCAGAGCAACTGGGTATTCCTATTTTGAACGAGGAAATGTTCCTCAAATTGCTCGAAACAGGAGAAATTTAAGCCTTAATCGACCGAGAATTTCCACGAGTAGCTGGTGGCTTTTTCGCGTGTATTCGGGGCTTTCCAAAAGAGCACAGTGGCCTGGTGGGTTCCCTGTTTCAGCTCGGTAATGGGGCCACCTTCTTGAGGAAGGTAACCCAGTGTGTAGTTACCTGGGTCATAAATTGCCGTGGGTGGAATTTCTAGTTGTTCGCCAGGCCTTGGTTGCTTGCCATTTTCCGTGAGCTCGTCAATGCGCGTTGTTGGAATTTCAACGCCGTCAATAATGAGCACTGCTTCATAACCAGCAACGAAATCAATCAAGATTTCCGATTGACGTAAAACTTTCTCGTTGTCTGCTGGAGAGAGCCTCTCAATTTGTTCTGGCAATCTCAATGCATCGCGACCCGTGACTGCGGCACCAAGACCGGCAATTACTAAAACGATGCCGAGTGCAATGCCAACGCTGGCGAGAAGCGCCGAAACATTGAACGATGCGGGGAGAAACTTCTTGCGAGGCATGTCCCATTATCCATCGGAAGTGCCAAGTTCAGCGACTTTTCCGCATTCGATGTGCCAAATGGCTCAAAATCAGGGTGAATACACCCTAAGCAACGTGCGCAATATGCCCTTGTGCGACTAAGTTTTATTGCTCATGGAGTCAAAGGGCGATCTCACGGGTTTTACCCTCGCGGGGCGATACCGCATCGTTGGTCGACGCGGTGCCCCCATTGCTGTTGGCGAAATTCCACGTGGCATGTATGAAGCCGAAGACATTCGCCTCGGCGGGCAAGTTGCTCTTCGTCTCACTCCGCTCAACGACTTGGTAGAGCCCGGCACCACCAGTCGCAAATCGGTTGGCGACGCTCGACGCGCCATTCAACATCACTTGCAACTGGCAATGTCTACTCAAAGCCCAGCTCTTGCTCCTATCTCAGACTGGGGCGACACCGACATTTTTGGTGTGCGCTGCATTTACACCGTGCTCGGGCAATTGCCCGGCGGAAGCTTGCGCGAAATGTTCGACCGCAACCGCCGCCTCACGCCATCACAAGCGCTGGTGGTGGGTCTCGACATGTGCCGTGGCCTCAGCGCCATGCATCAGGCAGGCTGGGTTCATGGCGACATTCGCCCGGCCAGCATTGTGTTCGACGCCGAACGGCGGGCACGAGTAGGAGCAATTGACGTTCTTACCCGCGAAACCATTGGCGATGCCGACCTCGAGCGGGCCCGTTATGCCGCCCCTGAAGTGGGCCAAGGTGCAGCGCCGTCGGAAAAGAGCGACGTCTATTCACTTGCCTTGGTGTTAGTGGAAGCCCTCACCGGCGAGCTGCCCTTCGCTGGTGACTCGGTGGCAAGCGCGCTCGCAGCACGTGTCGACAAATTGTTGCCGGTGTCTGCCGACCTTGGACCACTTGCCAGTGTGTTGGAACGCGCGGCACGCCCCGACCCCGAGAGCAGGTTCACTGCACGTGAATTTGGTGAAGCACTTGTTGCCATTGCACGCAAAGTTGCACGACCCACACCAATTGATGTTGTCGGAATTGGTTTTGACGAACTACTGACTCCACTCCCCGTTTCACAACCTCCAGTTATTGATCAGGGTGATGCAGGTGAACCAACTGGCGGCATTGTGCGTGCAGTACAGCCCGAAACCGTTGTAATACCAAGTGAAGAACTCACGCAAGAAATTGCTCGCGCGAAACTGTCGCGTAAACGTGCTTCAAAATATGTTGCTGTTGCTCTAGTTCTTGCGCTGCTCGGTGGTGTCGGTGCGGGCTATGTGTTGCTGCGCAAAGAAAGTTTCCAAGTGCCCGTTTTGGTTGGTTTGCCTGAAGGTGAAGCACGTAACGCCATTTCCAACTTCAAATGGGACGTTGTAATACGTGAAGGGCGCAGCGACCAAGTAAAAACTGGCGAAGTCATTAGTTCTGAGCCTGGCGATGGGGCAATGCTGAAAGAAGACCAGTCAATTATTCTCACGGTGTCACAAGGTCCTACATTTTCCACGTTGGAAGACTTCACAAATGTGGCTAGCACCGATGCTCTTGCGCGCATCGACCAATTGGGCCTGGTGCCAAACGTGGCAAAGGTCAATGACGAGGCAGTTGCTGCCGGAACAGTCATGTCGTGGGCAGTTGCCGAGCAACCCACCGCAAAAGCAGGCGAGCAAGTGGTGAAGGGCACCACCATTACTTTGAATGTGTCTGATGGGCCAGCACCGCGTGCCGTGCCAACGCTTGCTGGGCTCACCACTGCTGAAGCAGAAGCAAAAATTACCGAGCTGGGTTTGGTATTCGCCGTTGTTGCCGAAGATTTCAACAAAGAAGTAGGCGTTGGTTTGGTCGGCGGGCAGTTGCCAGCAGCTGGCGAAAGTTTGCCACGTGGTGGAAGCGTCAGCTACTGGGTGTCGAAAGGCCCTCGCATGATTCCAATGCCCATCATCATTGGGCAGTACAAAGCCGCCATTGTGAAACTTCTTTCTGATGCAGGCTTTGAGTACGGAACCGAGTCGGGCAAGTCAGAACGTAAATTGAAGAGCGCAACCATTGCTGGTGAACCAGTAGGTAACGGTAAAGAAGTTCCTGAAGGTTCTACTGTTGATCTCACTTACTACGGCTGAATGTAAATGGATCGTGACTCGACGCTCGTCGACTCTGCTGGAGTAGATGAAGTTTCTATTATTCCGTGGCCATTGCTGCGTGGCAAAAAAGTTGTAAAGACAGCAGCCCGACGCATTGGGCTGAATCGTGCATGGGCAACGCTCATTGTTTTACTCGCAGGGCTTTTCACCGTCAGCTTCACCATCACCGTGTTGGTGGTGTCGCTAGAAACCATTGCAACCGATTTAAAAACATCAACAAGCACTATCAACTGGGCACTGACCGGCCCCATGTTGGCTTTCGGTGTTGTTGGCCCGGCATTCGGCAAGGCGGGTGACCTATGGGGCCATAAGCGGGTGTTCGTGCTCGGGCTTTTGTTCGCTGGCATCTTTGCGGCACTCACCGCCGTTGCATGGAACGCAACAAGCATGATTGCATTTCGCACGTTGTCGGCCACTGCGGGCTCGGCAACAAGCCCAAGTGCGCTTTCTTATGTGAATCGGCTCTTTCACCCCGAAGAACGCGTACGGCCACTTGGCTATTGGAGTTTTGTTACTGCTGGTGCTCCCGTTCTGGGTGTGGTTATTGGTGCGCCCATTGTTGCTTCGGTGGGGTGGCGCATCATTTTCGTTGTGCAAGCGCCACTGTGCATGCTGGGCGTGCTTGTTGCCTGGCGTTTGTTGCCAGAAACCGAACGACTAAAAAATGTGAAGTTCGACATTGCGGGGTCGGTCACACTCGGCATTGGTACAACTTCGTTACTGCTTTCTATTAACCGTGGGCATTCATGGGGGTGGAGCAGCGCGCCAGTACTCGCACTCATGTTCACCGGTGTTCTTGTGCTCATGTTGTTTGTGCGCATTGAACGTCGTGCCGAGGCTCCGCTCTTGCCACTCAAATGGCTACGCACACGCAACGTGGTATTTCCTATTTCCAGCCAAGCGCTCACGAACTATGCGTACATGGGCGGTTTCTTTGTCATGCCACAACTCATGGACAAAGGTCTTGGTTATTCCACATCACACATTGGGTGGTTGGTCATTGCACGGCCACTCGTGTTCACCATCGTTGCGCCATCGGCAAGTTTTCTCACCGTGCGTATTGGCGAACGGCGCAGCGGAATGATTGGTGCATTTGGTGTGCTGTGTTCCATGTTGCTCTTGAGCACTGTTGGCATGGGCACGTCCGACTGGGTTATTGCTGTGGGGTTGGGTTTATCGGGCGCTGGCTTGGGTCTTGCTTCGCCAGCATTAACTTCACTCGTTACCTCTGCGGTGCATGACCAAGATGTAGGAGTTGCTGGAGCAATGCAACAGCTCATGACCCAACTCGGTGCAGTAATAGGAACCACGGTGATGATTACCATTCATGAAACAACAATGAGTAGTGGTGTGATTCAGAGCTATGGGTTTGCGCTCTTGTCGGGTGCATTTGTGGCAGCGCTCGGCATTATTGCCGCGAGTGCTACTCGGCCGCTTAAGCGGTAATAGCTTTAATTTCGCTTGCAATTGTCAATGCAATTGCTGCAGCGTCACCAGTTTGTGGAATCGCTGTTTGCAGTCCCATTACTTTCATCATGTCGCCATCAATTTTAATTTTTCCCGACATAAAGGCCTGCATCACTGCCGATGGGTCTTGGTCAACAAACAACTTGCTCGCTGTTTCATAGTCGGTGGTCACAGTGGCTTCAGCATTGGCTACTTCGCCGAGTTCTAGTGCCATGTCGCCTGAAGAGGTATCGATGAAGCCCTTAATTGTGCCTTCACCGAAGGGCGCTTGAGTAATGACCATGTTTATTTTCAACACCACAGTGATGGGCGGCGTTTGGGCCTTGTACTTATCGCGAATTTCGCGAGCAGCAGTAATCCATTCGGCAGTAAGAAATTGATGCGTCACGGGGTTCACAATAGTGGGGTACCCGAGAGACCCACCTCAGCGAGGTGTGAAATATGTGCTTTCCCCTCAATTGTTTCGACAGGCGTGGTGATATCGCTCGTCCAATATCGCGACGACGAACCAATATCGGAAGCCAAGGTGGCCCCACGATGTGTTGCCAAACGCACATTGGCCCATCGTGCAACACCGGTATCGAACATGCCGCCCACCCACGCATCAATTCCTTGATCGTGGCATTCGTTCAACAGCCGAACACATGCGGGGTAGCCAAACTTTGCTGGTTTCAAGGTGATGTCGGTGCACTCATGGTTGAGGGCTGCATGAAGTGCGTCTTGCGTTGTGCGCACACCTTCATCAAGCGCTACACGCACAGTGGCCGTAGCAACTAGTGCTTGGTGCGTGGCAGTGTCGTGTGCAGCAAAGGGCTGTTCCACCAAGTCGAGACCCAACTCATGCAGTGCTGCTACATGAGCAAGGTCGTCTGCGCTATATGAGCCATTGGCATCGGCAACAAGCATGATGTGATCGGGGAGCGCACTGCGCACAGCACGAATGGGTTCAATGTCGTAGTTAGGTGCAATTTTTATTTTGATGCGGCCGTAACCTTCGCGCACAGCAACAGCAGCACTCAGTGCTAAATCATCGAGCGAACCCGTATTGCCCAGCGTTGCCCCTGCAAGTGCATCGCCAGTTTCACGAATGGTGAAGCACTGTGTGAAGTCAATGTTGTCGGCACGCAGTTGAGCATCAAGCAGCGCCATCTCGAGCGCAGCAACAGCCATGGGAAAGCGCACCAGAGCATCGGGGTGATGTTCACCAATCAGAGCTCGCAGGTCGAGTGCGCTCATGGGAATTTCGCGTGTGGTGAATTGCGATGTCAAGAGTGGGAAAAAGATGTCGGAAAGCGCTTCATATGCGGCATCGGCCGACTCACCGGAATACGCTGGGTTGTCTGGCGCTCCACATTCGCCCCAGCCCTCGTTCAGTTCCACCAACACCACATTGCGCTCGCCATGAAGCCCATGAGCAGCCTGTACGGGCGAGGTGAGATGTAGTGACACGCGGTGCAGCTGCAATGAAGCGGGCACCACAGGCGCGAGTCGCGAGAAATCCACGGCTTCACCCTATGGGGTGGCGTATGTCATTGCCGAAATTCTTTACTTTCCATAAAGGGTTTTCCTCGCAGGCCCCAGACAAGGCAGACTGTTAAACCTATGGCACGCATCCTTGTTACTGAAGAAATTGCCGACGGAGGCCTCGAACGCCTCCGCCAGGCTGGGCACACCGTCGATATTCAACTCGACCTCAGTCACGAGCAGCTCCTCTCGGCAGTGAAGGGCGCCCATGCCCTCATCATTCGCTCTGCAACCAATGTGAACGCCGAAGTTCTTGAAGCCGGTACCGACCTCATTGTGGTGGGTCGTGCAGGTGTAGGTCTCGACAACGTTGATGTTGATACCGCAACACGTCGTGGTGTGATGGTGTGCAACGCGCCCGAGTCGAACATTGTTTCTGCTGCAGAACAAACCATGGCACTGTTGTTGTCGGTTGCACGCAACGTTCCTCAGGCTCACGCTGCATTGGTGCAGGGTCGCTGGGAGCGCAGCAAGTGGGAAGGCGTTGAACTTCTCGACAAAACTCTGGGCATCGTTGGCCTGGGCCGCATTGGCAAGTTGGTAGCAACTCGCGCAGCAGCATTTGGCATGCGCATTGTTGCATTCGACCCATACATCTCGCCAGAGCGCGCACGTCAATTGAACATTGAACTCATGCCACTCGACCAACTTGTTGCCGAGTCCGACTTCCTCACCGTGCACTTGCCAAAGACCAAAGAAACAATTGGCATCATTGGTCGCGAGATGTTCTTAAAGGCAAAACCTGAACTGCGTGTTATCAACGTGGCACGTGGTGGCATTGTTGACGAAGAAGCACTTGCAACGGCTGTTAAAGAAGGCCTCATTGCCGGTGCAGGACTCGACGTGTTCACCAAAGAGCCAATGACAGAGTCGCCATTGTTCTCTATTCCACAAATTGTGGTGACCCCGCACCTTGGTGCAAGCACTCGCGAAGCACAAGACAAAGCAGGCGACGTTATTGCCGACATGGTGCAACTAGCACTTGCTGGCGACTTTGTTCCGTTCGCTGTGAACATCGACGCAAGTGATGCCAATGAAACACTGAGGCCGTTCTTGCCACTCGCCGAGCGCTTGGGTCAACTCTTCGCATCACTCGTTGGTAAAACACCAAGCAGCCTTGAAATTTCGGCCACTGGCGATATTGGTGGCTACGACACACGCATTCTTACGCTCAGTGCATTGAAGGGTTTCTTTGCTTCCATCACTGGCGAGCAAGTTACTTACGTAAATGCTCCACAACTTGCCAAAGATGCTGGCTGTGAAGTGCGCGAAAACAATTCACCTGTTTCCACCAATGCC
Source organism: bacterium (assembly GCA_013205145.1). Classification (GTDB taxonomy): domain Bacteria; phylum Actinomycetota; class Acidimicrobiia; order Acidimicrobiales; family Ilumatobacteraceae; genus F1-20-MAGs119. The sequence continues at coordinate 509 of JABMMV010000076.1, read as the reverse complement.
GACTATGTCAACTTGGTCACTTTGAAGTGTGATGGCCACAACATTGCAGCAACTCTGGTGGGCCCACGCCGCGAAGCACGATTGGTGCTTGTAGACGACCACATCACCGACGTACCGCCAGCAAACAACATGCTCGTTGTGCGCAACGACGACCGCCCAGGCGTTATTGGCGTGGTGGGTACCTTGCTCGGAAATGCCACCGTCAACATTGCCGACATGGATGTGGGCAAGGCTCTCAAAGCCGGCACCGCCGTGATGGTCATTGTGCCCACAGCAACGGTTGCCCCCGAGGTCATTACTGCACTACGTGCCGCCCCCGGCATCCTCGACGTCGCAGTCCTCACCGCCTCCTAACCAAAGTGTTCTCGGCGCCGTATGTCCCGCATATTGCAACATTTCGCGCCGAGAAAACAGAGCTCGTAGAGAAATTAATCTGCAGGCCGTAGTACCGTTTCATTTATGAAGCCTTTTTCGCGCATCGTTGCTCTGTGCACAGTGACTCTGTTTCT
>JABMMV010000075.1 GCA_013205145.1 bacterium | reverse complement strand
TGGGTGGCGTTCCTGCACTCTCCTCAATAGGACAACTGGTGACAACGGTTGACAGGGAAGGTTTACGGCGCCTTGAACTAGACGGCACACTTATTACTCCTACACATCTACAGGTGCGTGAAGTACTTCACGTTGGAGACAGCATCGTCTTTCAGGCAAACCACATTGACTCACCATGGACTCTTGATGTGTGGCGTTGTGATGTTGCAACCCACAGCCTCACGTGCCTCAGCAGCACATTTCCAACACCACATTCGGTTTCTGGCATAGCCACCGACAGTGCGTTCTTATTGCGGGTGTCGCATATGACTGCTCCACGCGCAGAATTTGTGACCAGCACTGGGCACAGCATTCATTCACATGCAGAAGAAATGCTTGTTTCACCCAATGTTGCTTTTCATACTGTTGGCAACAGCAAAATTCCCGTTGCCATTGTGACGCCCCGCGGTAACGGCACACACAAACTTCCCGTACTTTTCGACCCATACGGCGGCCCACATGCACAACGTGTGGTGGGTTCACTGTTGGCCTATGCCACTTCACAATGGTTTGCCGACCAAGGCTTTGTTGTGGTTGTTGCCGACGGTCGTGGAACCCCCGGCAAAGGAAGTGCGTTTGAGCGCAGCGTGTTACACGATCTCGCCGGGCCAGTTCTTGACGACCAAGTAGAAGTTGCACAAGCTCTTGCGCAACTAGAACCTCGTGCCGATGTAACACGTGTAGCAATTCGTGGCTGGAGCTTTGGTGGCTACCTTGCTGCACTTGCTGTACTACGACGACCCGACATTTTTCATTGTGCAGTTGCCGGAGCACCCGTGACCGATTGGCGTTTATACGACACGCACTACACCGAACGTTATTTGGGTAACCCAGCGGTTAATGCAGGCCCGTACGAGAGCACTTCGCTCATGAACGATGCACACTTATTAGAACGCCCACTACTTCTCATTCATGGTCTTGCCGACGACAACGTGGTTGCGGCCCATACGTTGCAATTATCAAGTGCGCTTCTTGCTGCAGGAAAAGATCATGAGGTTTTGCCGCTGTCAGGTGTCACGCATATGACACCTCAAGAAGTTGTTGCAGAGAATTTGTTACTCCACCAACTCTCGTTTATTCAGCGCTCATTGCCCGCTGCCCGATAACGATGCGGTCGAGACCCGCAAAGTCTTGTCGCACTTCAACATTCACATAGCCCAGTTGTGTGAATTCTGCGCACACCACACTCGCTTGCTGGAAACCTATTTCACAAATGAGATAGCCACCTGGCGTAAGAAACTCACGCGCCTCTTGGGCAATTCCTAATATGTCGCTTAAACCTTGGTCGGGAGAAAAAAGAGCAATGTGTGGTTCCCAGGTGCGTACCGACTCTTCTACGAGTGGGTCACTGGCATCTATGTACGGCGGGTTTGAAACAACAACCTGAAAGGAGCCAGCCAATTCGCGTGGAAGCGCGGCACACCAACTGCCTTCGGCAACGCGCACATTGGGCGCATTACGCCCAATGCCTGCAATATTTGCACGAGCAACGTCGAGAGCATCAGATGAAATATCACACAGCCATACTTCGGTGTTCTCGTGAGGCAGTTCATTTGCCATTGACAGACCAATGGCCCCGCTCCCGGTACCAATGTCGGCAATACGCAATACCTTGCCAACACTTAGTAGTTGGCGAGCACAGCCCAAAGCTGCTTCCACCACCTGCTCAGTTTCTGGACGCGGAATAAGTACGCGCTGGTCGACGAGTAAATCAATATGGCGAAATGGCCAATGACCAAGCACATATTGCACTGGCTCACCTGCCAATCTGCGCCCCACCATTGCTTGCAAAGACACACCCATCCGCATTGTTGCTGGTTCGTTCAGCGACTCAAGAAATTCACTGCCGTCGAGCCCACTTGCTTCTTCACACAGCCAACGTGCTTCTTTTTCGTCACCCAGTAGTGCCGTGGTTTCACTCCACAACTCACGCCATGTACTTGCCTGATCGTTACTCATTGAGCACACCCCAGTAAGGGTTTATTTTTCTCCGGCCAACTGCCGTGAGCGTTCGTCGCTAATGAGAGCCTGCGATACCTCGAGCAAGTTGCCACTTAAAATATCTTGCAACTTGTACAAAGTAAGCCCAATGCGGTGGTCGGTAAGACGATTGTCTTTGTAGTTATACGTACGAATTTTTTCGCTACGCCCGCCCCCACCAGTTTGCGCTTTGCGTTGCGCAGAGGCTTCGGCATCGTGTTCTTCTTGGCGCAGTTTCATAATGCGAGTACGCAACACCTGCATTGCCCGTGCTTTATTTTGCAACTGGCTACGTTCATCTTGCATCGCTACCACCACACCAGTTGGCCTGTGGGTAATACGTACGGCAGAGTCGGTGGTGTTGACGTGCTGACCACCTGCACCTGATGAACGATAAATATCGATATCGAGATCTTTTTCGTCGATGAATACATCGACCTCTTCTGCCTCTGGCATCACGGTGACCGTTGCCGACGAAGTGTGCACACGGCCTTGGCTTTCGGTAACGGGCACACGCTGCACGCGGTGTGGGCCACCTTCAAATTTCATGTAGGTCCAGGTGAGGTCGCCACTCATAAGAATCACTACCTGGTTGATGCCACCCAGCGGGGAAAAATCGAGAGAAAGTGTTTCGCACTTCCACCCCTGGTTCGCTGCATAGGCGCGATACATCTCGAGCAGGTCTGCGGCAAAGAGGTTTGCCTCTTCGCCGCCCTCGGCTCCACGAATTTCAATAATGACATTTTTTCCATCGTTTGCGTCGCGAGGTAAGAGCAGCGTTTTAAGCTCTGCTTCTAACGACAAAAGTTCTGCTTCTGCACTGTCAAGTTCTTCACGAAAAAGGTCGCGTTCTTCGCCCACGGTTTGCTCCATGAGCTCACGGGCGGCTTCTGCATTGCCACGTGTTTCACGCATTGTGCGAATGCACTGAACAATGGGCGTCATTTGCTTGTACAGGCGCGAGGCATCGCGCAGTTTGTTTTGGTCGCCAACAATGTCAGGGTCACCAAGGCTCGCTTCAAGCTCTGCATAGTCGCGCTCTATGCCATCTAGGCGATCCATCATGATGGAGAGGCTAACTGTGAGTTCTTCGTTGCAGCGGGGATGCCCAGGAACCGTGCAGGCTTTGTAGCTTTTTCCAATGCAAGTCTGTTTGTACGTGTGATGTGTGTATCGGGCATTGCAATAACGAGTTCTGCATTGGGGTCAACGTAACTACGCGCATCGAGTGCGAAAGGAACAATGTCTGGATCTGCCCCGGTAGTAAACACAACAATGAATTGTTTGCCATCGGCACCTTGCGCTTTGCCAACACAGGGCACCACATCGAGCACATTGCTACGTGCAAACGGTGGGTCACATGGTTCAAGCGACACTGCACCAACAAGCTCTGGCTCATTCATTACGCGTGCGCGCAACATACGCTCTGGTGCAAGGCGATTAAACGGATGCGGTTCTGCATCGTGACGACGTTGTTTTGCAACAGAAGCAACAACGCCAGACAGCGCTTCTTGTTGTGGTTTATTTCCATGCAACAACACGAACGCTTCCCTGTCGTGTGCACCCATTCCGACCTCTAAGCGCACTTCGCCCGTGTATGCATCGGTGACTGCTCGGCACACTTCTAAACCAAGCACTTCACCAGTGACAATGCCATGTTCAACACGCGGAACTGCGCCACCAGATGCAATGAGTTCAATAAACTCTAAGTGTTCAGCTAATGCCACTGTTGCTTCAACATGGGGCGCAGCAACGGCGCGCAGCAACACTCGCTCATTGACCTGCCACACGGTGATGGGAAAAGAAAAGTGTTCTGCCTGACGCGCAAGCACTCCTGTATTTTCTTCAGCAAGCACGTTTAAAGCAGTGGCGCCTTCTTTGAGAGCCCATAAGAGTGCAGGCCCTAAACCGCGTTGTGGATTATCGCTGACCAACACCCATACATCGGTTCCATGCTTTACAGCAGCGCCACGCGAAAAGCTGAGCGGCTCGAGTGCAGATTCAGGAACAGCGTCACCGAGGTGTTCGCGAACGAGGACGCGCAACTTGAGAGAAAGGAGTTGGCCTTTTCGAGAGTCGTCAAGCGACACGGGCGTAACCGAAGAACGTCGAGTTAGGAGGTCTTAGACTTGCGCTCGCCGTAGCGCTTGTTGAAGCGCTCCACGCGACCACCGGTGTCGACCAGTTTTTGCTTACCAGTGAAGTACGGGTGGCACTCATTGCACAATTCAACGCGGAAATCGCCGGCCTTGGTACTACGTGTGGTGAATGTATTGCCACACGAGCAAATGACGTTGGTGTCTACGTATTGGGGATGAATGTCGGTCTTCATGGCTCTCCGGAGTTCTTAGCAGTGGATTGAGTGTATCGGGCGAAAAGCGCCCTACATCGAAGGTTGTTTGGCGATTTCTGACAAAAATTCGTCGTTATTACGAAATGATTTGAGGCGGTCGATGAGAAGTTCGAGCCCTGGAGCCCCATTTCCATCGGCAGCAAGGCCAGACAGCACTCGACGTAGTTTCCACACCAACTGCAGTTGCTTGGGCGGGAACAGGAGCTCTTCGTGGCGCGTGCTTGATGCATCGACGTCGATTGCTGGGTATACACGACGCTCGGCGAGGCGGCGATCGAGGCGCAACTCCATGTTGCCGGTTCCTTTGAATTCTTCAAAGATGGCATCGTCCATGCGGCTGTTGGTCTCGACAAGACACGTAGCAAGAATGGTGAGACTTCCACCCTCTTCTACGTTGCGCGCTGCACCAAAGAATTTCTTCGGCGGATACAAAGCACCCGCATCGATACCACCCGACATCACACGACCTGTTGCCGGAGCAGCAAGGTTGTATGCACGTGACAGACGCGTAATACCGTCAAGAACAACCACCACGTCTTTACCAGCTTCCACCATGCGCTTGGCTTTTTCAATTGCCATTTCCGCAACGATGGTGTGCTCTTCAGAAGGACGGTCGAAAGTAGACGAAATGACTTCACCACGAACGGTGCGCTTCATGTCGGTTACTTCTTCTGGTCGTTCATCGATAAGCAGAACAAGAAGGCTGACCTCGGGGTTGTTCTTCTCAATTGAACTCACGATGGTCTTCATAATGGTGGTCTTACCCGCTTTGGGCGGAGACACAATGAGCCCACGCTGACCTTTACCAATAGGCGCAATGAGGTCGATAATGCGCGCAGTCATGTTGCCCGGATCACTGTCGTCTTCAAGACGCAATTTGGAATCGGGGAACAACGGGGTGAGATCTTCGAAACGTGGACGCTTTTTTGCATTGTCTGGCGACTCGCCATTCAACGTAGCGATATCGAGCATTGCAGGGTTCTTTTCACCACGCGCAGCGGGTCGTGCCGTACCAGTGACATGGTCACCTTTACGCAAACCATACTGACGTGTTTGCTTCACCGAGATATACGCGTCGCCACTTGTGGGCAAGTAGCCGTTCACTCGCAAATAGCCGTATCCCTCGTCGCGCAAGTCGAGGTGACCCGACACTGCAACTGGCTCTTGGCTTATTGGATCTTCTGAAACTTCTGCATCGACTTCGTAGCGGTCGGTGCCCTGAGGGCCTTCTTCGTCACGACGTCCTTTGCGACGACGACGATTGCGGTTGCGATTGCGGTTTGCTGGGTCGTTGTCGAAACGCGAGCCCTGAGCGGCACCTTGTTGCGCACCTGGCTGACCGCCTGGCTGACTACCTTGTGGACGCGGGCCGCGATCGTTTTGCTGACGATCGTTTTGCGGGCGTGGGCCACGGTCATTTTGCTGACGATCGGTTTGCGGGCGTGGGCCGCGGTCATTTTGCTGACGATCGTTTTGCGGGCGATTCGGACGATGGCCTTCAGAGGCGGTCTTTTCAAGCGTTCCTTCGTGCTCAGCGAGCTCGAGTTCCCACTCTGACAATGGTTCGCCATCGAGGCCAATGACCACACGTGGCCCCCCTGTGGCTGATGGAGTTTCCTTCGGTGCAGCTGCCTCTTTTGGCGCTTGCTTTTCGGCACGCGCAGGCCTTGCTGTTTCTACTGGCGGAGCAGTTTGCTCCAAAATTTTGTCGATGAGCTCAGCCTTTTTGGCACGTGAAACTGACTTCACGCCCAAAGCTTGGGCGATTGCCATGAGTTGCTCACGGTCCTTTGATTCAAGTACTGATTGCTCTAGTGCTTCTGCAGCCATTGCTGCCACCTTTCATATGCCAACTCATGTGCGTTCGGGTAATCACGGCGAAATAAGTGAAAGTTCACGAGATTTCGTGCAGATATACCGCAAAAGCAGTAATGAGCGGGAGCGGGACGCCGCTTCGGAAATCAATCTCGGCAACCCGAGATATGACCACCATAGCCACCTTGCGTACATGTTGCAACGCTTTACGAAAATTAAGAGCCGGCAGTGAACCGAGTGACGGCATTTTGAACGGCTTCTAGGTCATTTTCTACCGCAGTTATATATTCCTCGTGGTCAAAAAGGTCAGCGAGATGTGCAGGCAAAGACGGCCGGCTTCCTGTTGCTTTTTCAACTGCATCGGGGAACTTCGCAGCATGCGCAGTTGCCAACGTCACCATTGGAACATCTACTGCTTGATGCTGACGAGCTCCAAACACACCTACTGCAGTGTGTGGGTCAATGAGCTGCCCAGTTTTTTCGAATACATCGCGAATGACTTCAAGTGTTGTTGCATCGTCGCAACGTGCAGCACGAAACACTGGTGCCAGCCAGGTGTTGTATTGCTCTGGGCTCACTGCAAAACCGCCTTCAGAACGGAAGCGTCCGAGTTGACTAGACGTGAGAGCACCATCACGATTGTTCATGTCAAAAAGCAAACGCTCAAAGTTTGATGACACCTGAATATCCATGCTGGGGCTCAACGTTGGCAGCACGCTTTGCGCACGCATCTCTTGCGTTTCAAAAAAGCGGGTGAGAATATCGTTGGAATTCGAGCCAACAATGAGCTGATGAATGGGTGCACCCATTTGTCGCGCTATCCAACCCGACAAGACATTGCCAAAGTTGCCCGTGGGAACACTGAAGGAAACACCGTTGCTAATGGAGACACCGCTGGAGGCCAGTTGCTGTGCCGCTGAAAAGTAATACACCACTTGGGCCATAATGCGTGCCCAGTTGATGGAGTTCACGGCCGACAAACGTTGCTGTTCACGGAACTTCTGGTTATTGAACATTGCCTTCACGAGATCTTGACAATCGTCAAAGGTTCCACTGACGGCAAGTGTTTTCACATTGGGTGAATTCACAGTGGTCATTTGGCGTCGTTGCACTTCGCTCACGCGACCTTCTGGATACAGAATAAC
>JABMMV010000074.1 GCA_013205145.1 bacterium | reverse complement strand
CTGACTGCAAATTGGATTATTGCTGGAATGAATCTTGTTCTTGGAAAAGTATTTAACAAAATTGGTGATACCGCCACAAGCGGCCTTCGCAAAGTACTCGCCTAGCTGTAGGCAACCGAGACCATTTAAGTTCGCGCATTCATTTAATTTCACATCTACGACCAAGCTAGTCCCACCAACCGCTCGTGGGGTTCGTTGCCAATTCCAATAGAAAGTCGTATGTGCGATTACCTGCTCTGCGGTAAGTGGTGGCGTAGCCCCCGTGCACTCATCGGTGGTATGCGCACCGCACACCGCCAGGTGTTCAACAGCGTGGCACTTTGCAGCCTGATCGCTCTAAGCGTGGATCAACGTTTGAGGTCGGTGACAACTCCTCCGCTCACGCGCACGAGTTCGTTCGGCGCAATCGCAAAGTTGTCATTCCATGTGCCAGCCGCAGCCCACACCATGTCGTTCACACCGTCGTATTGCAACAAGTCTGGATCAATAAAGATTCGCAGTTGAGTTGCATGACCAAAGGGGGGCACGCCACCGTTGGTTTAGGCAACCTTTAGACCGAAGCGTTACTTAGACTCCGCGTACCGCCAGATGATTTCCACGCGGCCTGAATTGAGACCACGGTATTTCCACGCAACTGATCTCGGCTTGACTTCGATCACATCGCGTTGCACATCAATCACTAGCAAAACCGATTTCATCATTCCTAGACTTTCTTCACTAGTCCAGATCCTCGGCGGAGTCTTTACGGGTAAACAACACCGCCAATGGATCTGTTGCTCGTCGCGTACGAATCCCGAATCGCTGCGCCAAATAGTTGGCAATTATTGCAGTTGCAATTCCTGCAACCCCGGCGGCTTGAGACTCCCACACATCAGTTGCGGCATACACGCCACTTACCGCTAACGACAACAATGCGTTCGGTGCACTGGTCAACAAAATCTCTGGCACCTCATCTTTAATCACCGAAACCAGCACTCCACCACCAACAGCCGAGACCACGCCAACAAACACTGCTGAGACAATGGGTAAGTCAGCACGTAGTGCATACGCAGTTCCGGTTACTGCGAACAGTCCAAGCGCTACGGAATTTAAAAGTGCAACCAATTGTTGGGCGCCAGAAATTCGCCGCCCAAACAGCAAAACAAGACCTAAGCCCACAAGCACGGTGACGAGATACCACGGAGTGCGCAAGCTTTCTACAGGTGTATTTCCCAACAAGATGTCACGAATGAATCCACCGCCTAATCCCATCAACACCGCAAATGTTGAAAGGCCGACGATATCCCAGTGGTGTTCATCGTCAGAAGATGCATGCAACGCTCCGACTATTGCATTCACTCCCACTGTCAGTAATGCAAGCCACATAGGCGTCTGTGTGGCGAGGTCGGGAAGAATTTCCTGCACACAAGAAGTATTGTCCAATCATGGTGTCTACAGACGGTGATCGCAGTAAATTTTTCTCTGCAATCGAGAAGAAGCATGGCGAAAAGGTCGCATTTGGGCTGGAGCACCTGAAAGATCTTGATTTTCTTGCATCGGGTGTGGATGTCTTTCATTCCGGCGATGTCAATTGGTGAATCCGATGATGCAATGTCTATTGAAGGCGCCTGCCCTCGGCGCTTGTTGCCGGGAATGCCACGACCTGATCGGCCTTGACTAATTGCGTTTCAAGTCGGTGACTACGCCACCGCTAACGCGAACCAGGTCGTTCGGCGCAATCGCAAAGTTGTCGTTCCATGTGCCGGCAGCAGCCCACACGAAATCATTAACACCGTCGTACTGCAACAAATCCGGATCAACAAACACACGCAACTGAGTGATGTGACCAAAGGGAGGCACGCCATTATTGGTTTAGGCAACTCTTTCGAGCACGAGACCTCAACGCACTTTCCGACGCTCCATTTTTGGAATGCCAGGAGTCGTGTCGTTGATGGCCCAACTGATAATCACTTCCGGTGAAATACGAAACCTTGGCGAACCATCGATCTCTTCAATGATCGCAGTGCCGATGATCTTGATGCCACGTGGTGACCACGGGTTGACCGATGCAAGATCATCAACGACAACCGAGACTCGTGGATTCGATTGAATGTTTTTGTATCGAACAGTGTGCGTGATATCGAATCCAGCAGTCAGAACATCATCACCGTCAATTTCGAAAACGACGGGTGCAACATCTGGACGTCCGGACGCCGAAGCAGATGCAAAGCGCATCAGCGGTTGAGATTTGAGATAGTCCAGTTCGGCAGATGTAAAAACACTCATGACGCTGCTCCCGGCTTTCCTGGCCCTGAAAGTGGAAACACATCAATGTTCCACCAGATTGCCATTGGCAACGACTGCACAATGGCCGTTGCGTCTTCAAGAGTTACCGCAAACGTCTCAATAAAAACCGTTCCGCGTGAAAGCGTCGCGAGATGAATTGCCACTATATTTCCTGCAGCTTGAAGTTCAGCAGCCTGTGCTTGCTCTTCAGCAACTACGGCATAAACATCACTCATTTCTGTTCCTTGTTTAAACGTGCATACGACCATGTACTTTTCCATTGTGAATCCAATCTCGTAGGGGGTTTCACCATGAAAGCACCTCAACCTAAGTTGAGGTCAAGCACTACCCTCTATTTATGCCAAATAATTTGAAATCAACTGACCAACTCCCCATTGGCCAAGTTGCAGAGCGAAGCGGAATTCCCATTTCGGCCATCCACTTCTATGAACGCGAAGGCCTGATCTTCAGCACGAGGAGTGCCGGAAATCATCGTCAGTTTTCTCGTGACGTACTTCGTCGACTCGCATTCATTCGTGCATCTCAAAGAGTTGGGATACCCCTGACAGATATCAAAGAAGCGTTAGATGAACTACCGCTGAAGCGGACACCTAAAGAAGCAGACTGGGGAAAGGTGGGCAAACAGTGGCACAAAGTGCTCTCAGCTCAGATCGAATACTTGGAACGAGTTCGTGATGACCTATTTACTTGCATCGGATGTGGCTGTCTTTCATTCCAGCGATGTCAATTGGTGAATCCCGATGATGCCATGTCTATTGAAGGCGCTGGTCCTCGTCGCTTGTTACCAGGAACCCCTCGACCAGACCGAACTTAATCAGGCGCGTTTGAGGTCAGTGACCACTCCACCGCTGACG
>JABMMV010000073.1 GCA_013205145.1 bacterium | reverse complement strand
GTCTTGTTCACATCTCGGAAATGTCGGCTCACCATGTCGATTCACCCGAGCAAGTGGTCACGCCCGGTGAAGAGCTGTGGGTCAAAATTATTGACCTCGATCTTGCTCGCCGACGCATCAGCATTTCCATCAAGCAGGCTGCCGAAGGCGGAGAACTTGCCGAAGAGTACCGCAGTCACTTTGAAGTGGATGAGCAAGGTAACTGGGTTGGTGGCGACGACGCAGAGCGCGAAGCAGCATGGGCCGACTACTACAAAGAGTACGGCGAGGGCGAAGCGCCACCTGCAACAGCTGAAGCAATAGCTGAAGTTGCCGTTGTGGTTGAAGAAGTACCCGCCGCACCTGCTGAGTAATTTTTCAACAACATGATACTTGTGGGTCTGACCGGGGGAATTGGCTCCGGTAAGTCCACTGTGTCGCAGATGTTGTCTGAACGCGGAGCTATCATCATTGATGCCGACGCGGTCGCCCGAGAATTACAGCAACCAGGTACCGACGTGTTGCGCCTGATGGCGGAATCTTTTGGGTCTGAAATTTTGCTTCCCGATGGTTCTTTGAACCGGCAAGCAGTAGCCGACAAAGTCTTCGGTAATGCCGACGCAGTAAAGACGCTGAATGGAATAGTGCACCCAGCGATTGGCAAAGAAATGAACCGTCGCATTGAAGAGCAAAGAAGTACCAACAACGTGGTTGTGCTCGATATCCCGTTGCTCTTTGAGAACCCGCGCGAGGGCTTGTGTGGGGTCATTGTTGTCGACGTGCCCGTTCAAATTGCTGTCGATCGCTTGGTGAGCGCTCGCGGTATGACCATTGCAGATGCCGAGGCACGCGTATCTCGCCAAGCATCTCGAGAAGACCGTCGGTCAATTGCCGACAAGGTGATTGATAACTCCAAAGATGTTGAGTTTCTTCGTCAACAAGTCGATGATGTATGGGCTTGGATGCAACAACTTCCTGCCGCTGCACCAGACGCGGGCAAGCAAATACGTCCTAATGTGAAGAAATGACAGAGGCTCGGCACTCCTTCCAGGTGGTTTCTGATTATTCGCCAGCGGGCGATCAGCCTCGGGCCATTGCAGAACTCTCTGCGGGTATTGAACGTGGAGAGAAATTTCAAACTCTTTTAGGTATCACGGGTTCGGGTAAGTCGGCCACTATTGCCTGGACCATTGAAAAAGTTCAACGTCCAACACTTATTCTTGCCCCGAATAAGAGCTTGGCTGCACAGCTCACACAAGAAATGCGAGAGTTTTTTCCGCATAACCGTGTTGAATATTTTGTTAGCTATTACGACTACTACCAGCCCGAAGCATATATTGCGTCAAGCGACACTTTCATAGAAAAAGACTCATCGGTCAACGATGAGATTGATCGCCTGAGGCACTCGGCCACAGCTGCTCTGCTCACACGGCGCGACACCATTGTGGTGGCGAGCGTGAGTTGCATTTACGGAATGGGTGACCCAGAGGAATATCGCGGACAGTTGCTCGAATTACATACAGGCGTCGACTACGACCAGCGCAGCATTTTGAAGCGCCTAGTTGAACTGCAATACGACAGAAACGACATAGCCTTGGGTCGAGGTAAATTTCGTGTACGTGGCGACACCATTGAAGTACATGCTGCTTACGACGAAAATGTATTGCGTATAGAAATGTTTGGTGACACCGTTGATCGTATTACCACGATCGACCCACTGACAGGTGAAAACCTCAACGAATTGACGGAAGTCATTGTGTTTCCGGCAACTCATTACGTAGCCGGTGATGAGCGAATGCGGCGTGCAGTTGTTGGCATTGAAAAAGAATTACAAGAGCGTCTCACGGTATTTGAGTCGCAAGGCAAGCTATTGGAAGCGCAACGTTTACGCATGCGAACTCAATACGACCTTGAGATGATGCAAGAGATGGGCTACTGCAATGGTATTGAGAACTACTCAATGCACATTGACGGCCGCGAGCCAGGGGAGCCACCCTTTACGCTGCTCGACTATTTCCCGAAGGACTATTTGTTGGTTATTGACGAGAGCCACGTGGCAATTCCTCAATTGCACGGGCAATTTGCCGGAGACCTCAGTCGAAAATCGAATCTCGTAGAACACGGCTTCCGACTGCCGTCGGCCATCAACAACCGCCCACTGCGATTCGAAGAAGTAATGGAGCGGATGCATCAGGGTGTTTTCATGTCGGCAACGCCGGGAAAATTTGAGTTAGCTGAATCGCAGAGCATCGTAGAACAAATTGTGCGGCCAACAGGACTCGTTGACCCAGAAGTTATTGTCAAACCCACCAAGGGCCAAATTGATGACTTAGTGGAACTGGTGAACGATCGTGTTGAGCGCGGCGACAGAATTCTTGTGACGACGCTGACCAAGAAGATGGCCGAAGACCTCAGTGAATATTTGCTCGAGCAAGGTTTGCGGGTGCGCTACTTGCATTCAAATATCGACACTATTCAGCGAATTGAAATTCTGCGTGCGCTTCGGCTCGGTGAATTCGATGTACTCGTAGGAATTAACCTGTTGCGAGAAGGTCTCGACCTCCCAGAGGTTTCGCTCGTGTGCATATTAGATGCAGACAAGGAAGGCTTCTTGCGTAGTGAAACGTCGCTCATTCAGATGATTGGTCGTGCTGCACGAAACGTAGATGGCCAAGTGGTGATGTATGCCGACAAGATGACCAAAGCTATGACAGCAGCTATTGGCGAAACCCAACGCCGCCGCGAGCGACAAATTGCGTACAACCTTGCCAACGGCATTAACCCTCAGACCATTCGCAAAGCAGTGGGTGACATTCTGCACTTGTTGAGGCCAGACTCTGGAGCGCCTGTTCCGGGTAAGGGTCAGCGCAAAGACCGAGAACGCGACAAGGTGAAACGTGAATTGAGATCGTTGCCCGAGCAGGAAATGTTACGGCTCATTCAGACTCTTGAAGACGAGATGAACGAGGCTGCCGGAGACCTGCGGTTTGAATATGCCGCGCGGTTGCGCGACGAAGTCAATGAATTGAAGCGGGAATTACGCGACGCGGGTTAGCACATTGCCCCATATGTAAGTAATCTCGCATGAATGGTTGACAAAATTATCGTGCGAGGTGCTCGTGAGCACAACCTGAAAAATGTCAACGTTGAACTACCCCGCGACAAGCTCATCGTCTTCACTGGTTTATCGGGTTCGGGTAAGTCGAATTTGGCATTCGACACCATCTATGCAGAAGGCCAGCGCAGGTATGTAGAAAGCCTCAGTGCCTACGCCAGGCAATTCCTTGGGCAGATGGACAAGCCCGATGTAGACCATATTGAAGGTTTGTCTCCTGCTATCTCCATTGATCAGAAATCGGCCTCGCGCAACCCCCGATCTACCGTTGGCACCATTACAGAGGTGTACGACTATTTGAGGCTGTTGTATGCCCGCATTGGGGTTCAGCATTGCCCGAAAGATGGCACTGCGCTGAAAAGGCAAACGCCACAGCAAATTGTCGACCGTGTTCTACAACTCCCAGATGGAACGCGTTTCCAAGTTCTTGCGCCCGTTGTGCGCGGACGTAAAGGCGAGTACGACACATTATTGGGCGAACTTGCTGGCCAAGGCTATGTGCGAGCGCGTGTCGATGGGGAGCTCGTCGATATTGCTGAGTTTTTAAAGCAAGAAAAACGCTTAGCTCGCTATGAGCAACATTCCATTGAAGTGGTCATAGACCGTTTGGTGAAAAAAGCGAACATCTCTCGTCGACTGACAGACAGTTTAGAAACGGCACTTCGACTTGCAGAGGGCGTTGCGGAAATTGAATTGATGGGAGCAAATGGAGACGAGAGTGAAATATTAACTTTCAGTCAGCACTTGGCGTGTCCAAAGTGTGGAGACAGCTTCGATGAGCCTGCGCCACGCAACTTCTCTTTTAACTCCCCTTATGGAGCATGTGAGAATTGTGACGGTCTGGGAACAAAGTTTGAAGTTGATGCCGATCTCGTCATTCCGAATACTGATCTCGCAATTACCGAAAGCGCTATAGCGCCCTGGCGTTCTGCACATACTCAGTATTTCAATCGCATGCTCGAATCGGTTGCCGAAAAGTATAAAATTCCGCTCACAAAACCTTTTGCCAAACTCAATGAAAAGCAGAAGCACATTGTGTTGAATGGTGTTGAAGAGGGCTTAGTAGTCAAGTACAAAAATCGTTACGGTCGTGTGCGCACGTTTAATACCCATTATGAAGGTGTGATTCCGTGGATTAAACGGCGTCACGAAGCCGCAGAAAGTGATTGGTCACGTGAGCAGTACGAGACCTACATGCGTGAAGTGCCCTGCACTGCCTGTAAGGGTGCGCGATTAAAGCCGTCATCTTTGGCAGTCACTATTAACGACAAAAGCATTTCAGACGTTTGTGAAATGCCTATTGCCGAGTCGGCGAAATTTCTCGAAGAGTTGGTGCTCAGCGACAGAGACAAAATGATTGCCGAGCGTGTAACAAAAGAAGTCAATGCTCGACTCGGGTTCCTTCTCGATGTGGGGTTGAACTACCTCTCGCTCATGCGTAATGCCGGAACGCTCGCAGGTGGAGAAGCACAACGTATTCGCTTGGCAAGTCAAATAGGTTCGGGTCTTGTGGGCACTTTGTATGTTCTCGACGAGCCGTCCATTGGTCTTCATCAACGAGACAACAAGCGACTCATTGAAACCCTTATTAGGTTGCGAGACCTCGGCAATACCGTGCTTGTTGTAGAACACGATGAAGACACCATTCGTGAGAGTGATTGGATTGTTGACATTGGCCCCGGCGCTGGAGAGCATGGCGGGGAAGTGGTGTACAGCGGCCAGGTGTCTGGAATTGGAAAGGTGGCCGAATCAATTACCGGCCAATACTTATCTGGGAAGCGATGCATCCCGGTGCCTGAAATACGACGCCAGCCGAACAAGGAACACATTGTGGTGAGGGGTGCTCGTGAACACAACTTGCAGAACATCGATGTGAAGTTTCCACTTGGTTGTTTGGTTGCAGTAACGGGTGTATCGGGAAGCGGCAAGAGCACCTTGGTGCGCGACATTTTATTGCCTGCACTGATGCAAAAGATCTACAAATCAAAAGATGCTATTGGGCGACATAAGTCTGTCGATGGCATTGAGCATCTCGACAAGGTCATCGATATGGACCAATCTCCAATTGGACGTACGCCTAGGTCGAATGCCGCCACATACACAGGTGTTTTCGACAACATTCGTAAATTGTTTGCAGCAACTCCCGAATCAAAGGTCCGTGGCTATCTACCTGGGCGATTCAGCTTCAACGTTGCTGGCGGGCGCTGCGATGCGTGCTCCGGCGACGGCACTATAAAAATCGAAATGCATTTCTTGCCAGATGTTTATGTGCCTTGCGAGGTCTGCAAAGGGGCCCGTTACAACCGCGACACTCTTGAAATACAATTCAAGGGTAAGAGTATTGCCGATGTGCTGCACATGCCCATTTCCGAAGCAGTTAATTTTTTTGATAACCAACCTGTCATTAGTCGGCACATGAAGACGTTGGTTGATGTAGGTCTCGGTTATGTGCGTCTTGGCCAATCTGCTCCAACATTGTCGGGTGGCGAGGCGCAGCGTGTGAAATTAGCTGGTGAACTAGCGAAGCGCAGTACGGGTCACACCATTTACCTTCTCGATGAACCGACCACAGGTCTGCATTTTGAAGACGTACGCCGTTTGCTGACCGTCTTGTCACGGCTTGTTGACCAGGGAAACACAGTTCTCGTCATTGAGCACAACCTCGATGTTATTAAGACTGCTGACTGGCTCATAGACCTTGGGCCCGAGGGCGGCTCTGGTGGTGGCTTGGTTATTGCAGAGGGCACCCCAGAAGAAGTGGCCAATACTCCTGGCAGCTACACAGGGCACTTCCTGCGCCCATTGCTCGGTTTGGAAGGCGATGTACCAAAACCTGCGAAGGTTGCTGTTGTGAAGAAGAAAGTTGCTCGAAAGAAGTAATGCGTGGTTACTAAACCACCTACCGGTTCTATTCCCGAAACACCGGGGTCGTACCAATTTCGTGACGCAAACGGCAAAGTAATTTACGTTGGTAAAGCTAAAAACCTCAGGCAACGGTTGTCGAATTACTTCCAAGATCCTCGCATCTTGCACACGCGTACTGCGGCCATGGTGGCTGCAGCTTCCACTGTGGAATGGATTGAGGTACGTAACGAAATAGAAGCTTTGATGTTGGAGTTCAACCTCATCAAAGAGCATCGACCGCGTTTCAATGTCCGCTTGCGTGACGACAAAAGCTACCCATTTTTAGCCCTGACCCTCGATGAGCAATGGCCACGAGCGGTGGTAATGCGAGGAAGAAAGCGTAAGGGAACCAAATACTTCGGTCCTTACCCCCATGCTTACGCAATTCGCGAAACGCTCGATTTACTATTGCGCACTTTTCCTGTGCGTACGTGTGCTCCCTCCAAGTTTAAGGAACATGAGCGGTTGGGTCGTCCGTGTCTTTTGTTTCACATTGAAAAGTGCTCGGGGCCATGCGTTAATGAAGTTTCGGCAGACGAATACCAAGTATTTGTCCGTGGTCTGACAGATGTGTTGAACGGCGATGCCGACGGAATCACCAAAGATCTAGAAGTTTCTATGCGTGAAGCTTCTAGTGCTTTGGATTTCGAAAAGGCCGCACGTTTACGCGATCGTCTTGCAGCAGTAAAGCGAGCAACGGAAAAGCAGCAGGTTGTCGGCGACAACAACGACAGCGTTGACGTCATAGGAATCTTTGACGACGACCTAGAGGCATCTGTTCAGGTCTTCTACGTGCGCCATGGTCGCGTGGTTGGACGACGTGGTTTCATGGTTGACAAAGTTGAAGATCTCACACCTGGCGAATTTCTCAACAGAATTTTGGAGAACCTCTACGGAGACGAGCCCGCAATGGGCTACCCGAAATCGGTCTTGGTTCCTTTCTTGCCAGACGACATGGACACCTACACCGAATGGTTGTGTGGCATGCGTGGAAGTGCAGTAGATATTCGTATTCCCCAACGTGGAGACAAGCGGTCTTTGCACGAGACCGTGACCATGAATGCCCGCGAAGAGTTCACACGCCAACGCATGAAGCGGGCGAGCGACCACAACGCTCGCAGCAAGGCGCTGAGCGAAATACAAGATCTTTTACGTCTTCCTGAAGCACCTCTGCGCATTGAGTGCTACGACATGGCCCACTTGCATGGCACCGACTACGTGGGGTCAATGGTGGTGCTTGAAGACGGGTTGCCTGCCAAGCGCGAGTATCGTCGCTTCAAAATTAAGACAGTTGAGGGTAACGACGACTACGCCGCCATGAGGGAAGTTCTGACCCGTCGCTTAAGTGCTTACATCGCTGAACGCGATGAACCAACCGGCGATAAACCAGGACGCTTTGCGTACCCACCACAACTGCTCCTCGTTGACGGTGGAAAAGGTCAGTTATCGGTGGCCATTGAAGTGGTGAAAGAACTTGGTCTTGAAGATAAAATTCCTGTTGCTTCTTTAGCTAAGAAGTTTGAAGAGGTGTTCATACCGGGGCAGTTGCACCCAGTAAACGTTCCGCGGGGTAGCGAAGCGCTGTACATGTTGCAGCGCATTCGAGATGAAGCACACCGGTTCGCTAACTCTTTCCATAGAGAACTTCGCGATAAGCGAATGAAAGAAAGTGTGCTCGATGGAATTGCGGGCCTAGGTGAGTCGCGTCGGACACGGCTCGTCATAGAGTTCGGTACATTGAAAGCGGTGAAGGAAGCGCAACTTGAGCAACTGCAGGCATTACCGTGGTTGCCTGACGCTGTTGCCATGGCAATATTTCAAAAAATTCACGGAGACAGCAGCGATACCCCTACAGAGTGAGATGAGCAACTGTTGAACCAACCTGCACAATATTCATGGGAAGATCATGCGCAATGGTGGATTGATGGTTTTACGGGTGGTGTTGATCCAGAGTATGTAGAACAAATTATTCCTATGGCGCTGCGTGAGCTCGACGGCTATGCGCGAGTGCTCGATGTGGGGTGTGGCGAAGGCCAAATTGCTCGAGTACTGCAAAGCCGCACAAACGTGCAGTCGTTCGTTGTGGGTGTCGACCCAACGCAGGGTCAAGTAGATGTAGCTGTTGAAAGGTCTGTTGGTGAACAGTATCTGCGTTCAGATGCAGACGCCCTACCTTTCCCCGACGGAAGTTTTGATGCTGTTCTCGCCTGTTTAGTTTTTGAACATATTGATGCGCTCGACGAAGCCATTTGTGAGGTGGCTCGCATTCTGAGGCCAGGTGGCCGATTCTCGTTTTTTCTCAACCATCCTTTGTTGCAAACACCAAACAGCGGCTGGATCGACGATCAGATGATTGACCCTCCAGAGCAATACTGGCGAATTGGTTCTTATCTCGACGAGGCCATCACCTTTGAAGAAGTTGAGCCAGGGGTGCGGGTGAGGTTTTTGCACCGTCCGTTAAGCAGGTATGTAAACACCCTGGCAGAGCATGGTCTGTACCTCGAGGCGATGTTT
>JABMMV010000072.1 GCA_013205145.1 bacterium | reverse complement strand
TAAGCCAAATGTGCTTGCACCACATAGACCACATCTACGTCGTCAAGTACCTCTACGCCTGCCTTGCTCGCTTCCGATAACAAGTAACCGGTGAGTTGGTCCTCAGTAATCAGCACTACATCGTGAATTTCTTGTGGCCGGTCAACCACTTTGTCGGGCTGCAAACCCTGAGCATGCAACCAACGCATGTGGAGCACCAGCATCTCACGTAGTTCATCGAGTGTGAGGCGTGCTTGGGTTGTAGGAGGAAGAAGATCTGCAACAAATTCCGTTGCCTCAAGAAGGCCGTAAACGGCACGAGGCGCAACGGCATCAAGCCGTCGCGCCTCGCGACCAACTACCAATGCAGCAATCAGAAAAACTGATATTGCAGCTGCAGCTATAAAAAGAGCGAGAATCAAATGCCGATGCGCTGAGCAAGAAGCTCGCGATGATAGGTGGGGTCACCAAACATCAATTCGCTCGACTTCGCACGCTTGAAGTAGAGGTGTGCTGGGTGTTCCCAGGTGAAACCAATACCACCGTGAATTTGAATGTTCTCTGCTGTTGCGTGGAAATATGCTTCCGAGCAATAGGCCTTGGCAAGCGATGCAACCGAAGCAAGTTCTTCGTTCATTTCACTCGCACACCACATGCCGTAGTAGGCAGCAGACTTTGCTGACTCAACCTCAAGCAACATGTCTGCACACTTGTGCTTAATGGCTTGGAATGAACCAATGGGGCGACCAAACTGCACGCGGACCTTGGCGTACTCAACAGCCATTTCCAATACTTTTTGTGCACCACCAACTTGCTCTGCAGCAAGACCAACAGCAACAAGGTCGAACACGGTCGAGAGAACTTTGCCACCCGAACCTTCAGCGCCAATAAGGCGAGCAGGTGTGTTGTTGAATTCAAGCTTTGACTGCTTGCGTGTCTGATCCATTGTTGAAAGTGCAGTGCGTGTGAGACCCGCTGCATCGCCATTCACTGCGAAAAGGCTGACGCCCTTTGCTGTGCGTGCGGCAACAATAATGAGCGAAGCGGTATTGCCGTCGATGACGAACGACTTTGTGCCTGACAGTTTCCAATCGGAGCCTGAACCAGTTGCAGCCATTTGAATGCCTGCTTCGTCCCACTTGCCAGAAGGCTCAGCAGTTGCCAAAGTGGCAATTGTTGTTCCTGCAGCAATACCGGGAAGGTATTCCTTTTTGGCAGCTTCATCGCCACTGTGCAACAAAGCGTTGGCGGCAAGAACCACGGTTGCGAAGTATGGAGCACACAACAGTGCGCGACCCATTTCTTCTAAAACAACACCGAGTTCGACGTAGCCGTAGCCGGAGCCACCGTACTCTTCGGGAATGTGCAAGCCCTGGAGACCCATTTGCTCACCCATTTGGCTCCACACTGCTGCGTCGAAGCCATCGCTCGTTTCCATCTGCTCACGAACGGCACCCTCTGCAGATTTTGCATCGAGAAACGCACGGACAGTTTTACGGAGTTCTTCTTGTTCTTCACTAAAGGCAAAATTCATGAAGAGATACTGCCCCACCATAGGCACAGCGCGCCACTCGTTATGTGTACACCTGTGTACACTAAAACTATGACCTCACAGCCACCCCGTTTGGGCACTCGCGAACTCCGTTTATCCCTGGCCAGTTCCCTACGCCGTGCGGCTGCGGGTGAGCGCATCGTGGTCACCGAGGCGGGTCGGCCTCTCGCGCAACTCGGCCCCCTCGATTCTCCTGGTCACAACAGCATGGACGAACTTGTTGCTCGCGGCCTGGTTATTGCACCCCGACGAGCCCAAGGAAACCGACCACTGCACGCTCTTGTCGATACGCCCATCGACGTTTTTAGCGGAATGCGCCTCGACCAAATGGTGAGAGACCTGCGATGACCCTCGTGCTCGATACCACGGCTCTTCTCGCGCTCCACATCACGTCGCCCCACCACCGCGCAGTTGCTCAAGCAATGTCTGACGACTCCATATGGTGTGCTTCAGCAATGGCACTTGCAGAGTCACTTGCCGGTATCGACCGACTCAC
>JABMMV010000071.1 GCA_013205145.1 bacterium | reverse complement strand
GCTCAACGCTGTGCAGCGAGTACGCACTACTCAATAACTTCTGTACCGAGCAACGCCGCCCCAATTGCACCGGCTTCATGGCCCAACTGTGCGGTGACCAATAGTGGCGCCGGGCGCAACTCTGATGGCGGCATTTGTTTGTGCAATGCATCGGCCACAAAATGCCGCAACACCCCAGACGACCCAAGACCGCCACCCAGCACAATGACTTGTGGGTCGAGCGTATTGACCAAGTTATACAGACCAAGGGCTACCCAGCTCGCAAACTCTTCGAGAACACGTTGCGCCTCTGTGTCTTCTTGTACAACACGCAATAAAACTTCTTCACCGCTCACACCGTTGGCCATGCGCCGTAGCGCAGAACCCGATGCATATTGCTCCCAGCATCCGCGTCGTCCACACGGGCACTCTTCCCCACCGTGCATCACAATGTGGTGTCCGCTTTCACCGGCAAAACCGTGATGACCACGCATCACTTTTCCGTTGGCAATAAGCGCTGCACCAATTCCTGTGCCAATAGTGATGACCAGAGCGTTATCGCAATTTCGTGCTGCACCATTTTTCCACTCAGCAACACCGGCACATGTTGCATCATTGTCTACAACAACAGGAATACCTAGTTGGTTTGCAAGCAGCGCTCGCATAGGTAACTGGCGTACGTCGGGAAGGTGTGGTGCAAGAAACACAACGCCGTCACGCGACACTGTTCCGGGCATGCCCACTCCGAGTGACGTTGCTGCTTTGCCCACTCGCGACGCAAGAGCCGTGCACAAATCGGCAACTTCTTCAACGATGCCTACGCCTGTAGAAGTGGGAAGTGTGAGTGAATCGAGAATGGATCCATCGTTAGCAAGCGCAACTGCCAGGCACTTGGTGCCACCTACATCTATGCCAATTGCAACCATATTGAACTGTGAGAAATGCTGATGCGCGGTCTTACGACTCGCAGCGTGCTTTCAGTTCATTCAACGTATGCAAGATGCGATTTTCTGCACGGCGCTTCACAAAGCCAGGGAGCGGAATGACCAGATCGATAGACAGGTCGTAGGTAACAAGCGTTCCGTTGTTCACGGGCTCAAACATGTAGTCGCCATCGAGCGTGCGCATAATGTCGCCATCGACCAGCTTCCATTGAATGGTGAGCGGAGAATCGCCGTAGCTATAGCCAAGTGTGTAGTGGGTGCTGCGGCCAAGTGCAGAGGCGCGAAACTCGACTCGTGAGGCACGACCTTGCGCATCGCGTTCAAGAACAACAGCGTCTTTCAAGTCTTTAGCCCATTCGGGGTAACGCTCGAACTGAGTAGCAATGGCAAAGCAGTGCTCAGGCGAAGCGGCAATGACGGTGGTTTGTTTGGCGGTTTCGGCCATACCCCATTGTTACCGATGGCGCATGCAATTGCACGTTTATTCCGGTGCGGACTTCAATTCTCGCGGTGCAAAGGTGCCGAACTTGCCCGCCCACAGGCCATTCAACCCAATTCCGAGCATGGGAACCATCACCGCAAAGGCCATGACACTTCCCGCTTTTCCATCGGTTGAAGGTCGCGCCAAGGCAACGCCAAGACCGACTGCGCATTGTGCCGCAAAGCAATACCACATTGCTAAGCGAACATTTTTTGGTGCAACTTCACCTGCCAAAAAGAAAAGTTGAGTCACTGCAATCTCTTCTTCCCTGCTGCGTTGCACGGCAGCGAAGTACCCCAAGAGGAAAGTAGCCACACCCGCGGCAAAAAGAAAAACACACACTGCGACAATTGCCACTCGCCATGCTGAAGTAAAGAAAATGGCACTGAGAACTGCAACCACAGCAAAGCCCACAGTTGCTACTCGATTAAACAAAACGATTTTGCTCATTACTCGTCTTTCTTCACAATTGCGACAGAGTATTCCATAAACGGGCAGTGAGCACATCGTAGGAAAAACTTTCTACTGCTCGCACTCGTCCTGCATTTCCCATTCTTTGTCGCAGGTCGGGGCTGTTCAGCAGCAATGAAAATGCTTTCGCCACTTCGTCGATGCTGGTGGGGTCTTTCACCACAATGCCCGTTACGCCATCGTCAACGGCTTCGGCGGCTCCGCCGCTACTGCCCGCTACCTGCGGCACTCCACAAGCAGCTGCTTCCAGAAACACGATGCCGAAGCCTTCTTGTTCGAGCCCGCCCCACCTATTACGACACAGCATGGTGAAAATATCGGCACAGCCATACAGAAGCGGCAGGTCTTCAAATGGCGTGCGGCCTAAAAAGCGCAGAGGCGCTCCCAACCTTTTGGCAAGTTCATTGAGTCGCTTTGCATCGCGACCCGCGCCCGCAATGAGCATTTCTAATTGCGGACGATCGCGCGCAAGTCGCGCAACTGCCGAAATAGCAATATCGAAACCCTTGCGCGGAACAAGACGACTGACACCAACAATGAGTTCTGCATTGGGTGACACACCAAAATGTTCACGCGCCGATGCGCGTTCGTCGGTACTCAATACGCGAAAGCGTTCGGTATCGACACCAGGTTGCACCACTGTTGTGGGAAGTTCACAACCGGCTGCACGCGCCGCTTCATCGGCCGGGTACTGACCAGCGGCAACCACGTGAACAGATTTGCGCAATACGCGGCCCAATATTTGGTGCGTGCCAGGTATACGCCCTGGCACCGTCACTTCGGCCCCGTGAACAACAACCGCATAAGGCAATTCCAGCGACGGGCCAATAATGCCGAGCGGTACGGCAGGGTCGAGTACTACAAAGTCGGCGTTCATCCGTTTTGCCATCTCGTTAATGCGCTTCACCATGAATGGGTGCGGCAATAACACTGGCTCGCGCGTGCGCTCAATATGAAACGGTTGCGTTGCGTCCCACTCTTTTGCACCGTCGTAGGGCGACGTGAGAACAGCAAACGAGTCGCTCGGCAAACGGCGCCACCACTCCCAAAGCAACGACTGAATACCACCAATTTTGGGTGGAAAGTCGTTCGTTACTAAAAGGTGGCGGGAAGTCATGCTTCTCTAGTGTTGCTCACGCACGCCTGGCAGACGGTGCAATTCCACAGCCACATCGGGGTCTTCGTCGTGAAGTGGAATGCTGGAGACCATGCCCAGGCGCGAGGCCGCCCATATTGCATGCGCCCGCAAGACCGGGTCGGGGCTCTGCATGTGAGTGGCCACTACTGCTTTCGCTTTTTCATTGCGCAAAGAAGCGGTATTGCCAATGACAACCAAAGCATTGCGGCGCACCCATCGCGGATCACGACCAGCGATGTACCAACGGCCATAGCGTTCGAGAATTTCAGCATCGCTGAGCGACAACAGCTCCAACACATCGACCACTATTTGGGCATCGTTGGCAATATTTTCATGTTGTGCAAGGCGCATGCTTGGCGGGCACGCATCTTGGCACGAGTCGCAGCCGTACATGCGTGCTCCAATGGCTTCGCGATACTGGTGCGCAATAACGCCAGGTTTTTGCAGTATCCACGCCAAGCACTTTCCTGCGTCAATGACACCTGGCTCGACAATGGCCCCTGTTGGGCAGGCGTCGAGACACCGCCGGCAGGTGCCGCAGCCATCAGACACCACAGACGACGGCGCCAACTCGGCAGTAGTAATAACGCAACCTAAGACAAACCAACTGCCCGCACCGCTAATGAGCAAGTTTGCGTTTTTGCCAAACCATCCGAGCCCTGCAAGATACGCAACTTCGCGATCGACAATGGCATTGCTATCGGCAAACACCAGGGCTTCATGGCCGTCGTTGCGCAGTTGCTGCGCAACGACCGTCAGCGAATCGCGCAGCGCCGCATAATGATCGGACCAGGCATAGCGAGCAACGTCGCCAAACACTTCATCGGTCATTTCAGAAAGTACCGGCAACTGCACATCGGCAAAATAACTGCGCGCCCCCACCACAATGCTGCGCGCATGGGGAAGTGCAATCTCTGGTGTTGTTGAACGAATGGGGTTGCGATACGTGAACTGCATGGTGTCGCGCAACCCACGTGCTTCACGTTCTACTAATGCTTCACGCGCCCGCAACAGAGGCTCGGCGGTGGTGAAGCCAATGCGGTGTAACCCAGCCGACAGACCTACCTCGGAGAGGTGGCGTGTATAGCTACTTTGAAACTCAACCGACTTCACGATGACGAAGCGTAGGCACCAAACCCGCAGAAGCGAGCAACCTGACGGCACGCTCTTCTTCAAGGCTGAATACCACGGCATCGCCTGGCTCGTGATTAAGGAGATACGAGACCACGCAGTCGCCGCAAGCATCGCTCTCGCGCATCACACAGGTATCGCATGAAATGGTGAGTGACGAAGAAGTAACGGGAAGTGAGGTGCGTTGTTCCATACCCACATGTGAGCAAAGGGGTGTGACAGGGCTACACCAGGCGTGCGCCAGTGGTATCGATATTTAATACTTTTGCCGTGCCGTCAGCGGGAAGGCTCTGAGCAATACGTGCTGCCTCGCCTGCACGACAAAACATGGCAACACTCGGCCCTGAGCCCGACAACCATCCGCAAATGCCTCCGGCGCTCAAACCCGCATCGAGTGCTGCACGGCTATGTGGAACTGCTGCAAAACGAAGATCTTGATGCAAACGGTCGGCAGTTGCAGCAGCAAGTGCTTCAAGGTCTCCCGAATTCAATGCCCCAAGAAGAAGTGCTGTGTGAGCAATATTGAAAGCCGCATCTGCGAGAGGTACTTGGGTGGGCAACTTTGTACGCGATGCATGAGTTGAGGTAGATGAAGACGGAACCCACACCACCACTTCCACTGCACAGTTGTTGGTAATTTTTGCCGCGAAGGTTCCGTTTGTTCCTACTATTCCACCCAGCAATGAAGCAGCAACATTGTCGCCATGGCCTTCTAAGTTTGACGTTGCCACAAGAACTTTCTTGCGCCACTCATGTGAATGCAACGCATTTTCCTCTTGCTGCACTGCTGCAAGAAGCGCTCCACCGACTCGCACTGCCCCGCTGTAGCCAAGACCACGACCCATAGGAATATCGGTACGTACAGAAATATTACCAACGCCGCCGAGTGCGCGAAAAGCAATGGTGGCTGGGTGAAATTCATCGGCAACAGCGTCGCCGCTTTCTGCTTCGCGCACCGTTGCATACAACGACAACGCCATGGCTACTCCATCGAACCCTGGGCCTAAATTGGCCGAACTTGCGGGAACGCGCACTGCCAGAGAGGAAATAATTACTCCAAACGCTCTGCTGCTGCCGTGCTTGTTGTTATTAATTTACGCAATACGTCAGATGCCTTACCCGAATCAATAGATTCCTCAGCCAAACCACGACCTTCGCCCAGCGATGCTGCGACCCCAGCAATATGCAGTGCTGCCGCTGCGTTGAAAACAACTGTGTCGCGTGGTGCACCTGCTTCGCCAGCCAATACTGCACGAGCAATGCGTGCATTTTCGGTTGCGTCTCCGCCGACAATTGCCGACAACGGTTGCGACGACAGACCAATGTCGGAGCAGTCAACTTTCATTTCGCTCACTTCGCCTTGGTGCAAACGCATCACGAGAGCAGGGCCAGCAAGTGTGAGTTCATCGACACCACCTTGCGCGGTTCCGTTGCTTCCATGCACCACCCATGCAGAAGTGACTCCGCGTGAACTTAAAGCTTCAATCATCGGACGCATCATCCATGGCGCCGCAACACCAACGAGCATGGAAGAAATAGGAGCAGGGTTTGCCATCGGCCCCAACAAGTTGAATGCAGTGGATATTCCTATTTCGCGCCGTGAGGGACCCGTGTAGCGAAACGCTGGGTGGAAACGAGCAGCAAGGCAAAAGCCCATTCCTGCTTCATCAATACATTGCGCCACACCAATGGGGTCGAGTTCAATGGCAACACCAAGTTCTTCGAGCACATCGGCTGCGCCACATTTCGATGAAGCAGCGCGGTTACCGTGCTTGCATACCGGCACTCCGGCGCCAGCCACCACGAGCGCAGTGACAGTAGAAACGTTAAAAGAGTTGCTTTGGTCGCCCCCCGTGCCCACAATGTCGATGGCGCGTTGCGCAAGTTCTGGTGCCAGGTCGACGCGCTGGCCAGCGGAACGCACCGCGCGCAACATACCCGACAATTCGGTTGCAGTTTCACCTTTGGCACGCAAAGCAACTATGAATGCCGTCATTTGAGACGCAGTTGCTTGCCCATTTAAAATGTCGGTAATAGCTGCTTCGGCTATATGTGCATCGAGATTGTTTCCCGAGATGAGCGTGCCCAAAATGCCTGGCCAACCCCCGTACTGAGCAATATCGAGCGAATGCGAAGAAGTCACTCGCTCATTCTTACGCAGACCGACGGCGTTGACGCACAATGCGTCGGCGTTCGCGTTCGGTAGTGCCGCCCCATACACCTTCTTTTTCGCGGCTAGCTAATGCATGTTCAAGGCACGAGACCCGCACATGGCAGGTATCGCAGACCGCAATAGCGATTTCTACTTGCGCTTCGTCACCCTCATCAGGGAAAAAGACTGCAGGGTCGAGGCCCTGACAGGCCCCTTTTTGTCGCCATGAAAGATCGATGACTGTCACGTTGTTTCCCCCACCGTGTTGCAGTTCACCCCGGAAAAGCCCCGGAATGTGTTCAGTGACACCCTCGCCGCGCATCCCCCGATGCGTGACGAACGTCTCACCTCGCCTACCTTACGTTGTGCTCTACAAGTAACGCAAACTCAAGGAAAAAGAATCAACTATTGGCCTGCAGGTCTAAAAGAAGCTCTCCAACGGTGGAATCGGCAAGCTCAATGACCTCCAAATAGTTGGAGTGGATACAACGTAATTGCACTGGCCCGCCGGCAAATGTGGCCACTTGTTCGGGCGTGAAATTGAAGTGGATGTAGTGAACCGCAGCCGTGATGTCTTCACGGGTGAGGGCAGCATCGTGCTGTGCATCGGTCACGGGGTGAACTTCAGTGCCATCGCTGAGCACCAAGACAATGGAACGCTCAATGCCCACCAGTTTTGGTAACCACTCGTGCATGGCGGCTTCGGTGGTGATTTCAATGAAAACTGTGCAGCTCAATTGCCCTGGTTCTGGGATGAGTGGGTTGTATGCATTGAGCTCTTCGTATACACCTTCATCGGTGAGAACTTTCTCGGCACGCAACATTTCTTGAATCTGAATCCACATGGTGTCTCTGTTTTCAAAGAGCACTGTCAAGATGGTTCCGAGTTCAACGCGACGCTTGCGCTTCAGTTCAGAGACGCGTGCTTTTTCTGCAACGCGTACTTTTTCATATGCACGTAGGTCGAGAATATCTTCGAGCACTAACTTGCGTGAACCATTGTGAGATGTTGATAAAACGGGGGTCATATTCATCCTCTCTAATTGGGTTGTTATTTTTCTTCGGGAATTCCGTATGCGCGAGCCAACAATTGCAATGGGTGACTTGGCGATTTCCCTGTTTGTTCCGTAATGGCGGTGTTCGCCAGGTGGCAGTCACCAGCAATTTCGTCGCCCTCGGCAGCTTCAATTTCAGCGGCAAGTTTGCGGGCAATTGGTACCGACATATCGGCGTTTTCAGCACGCAGGCCCCACATACCATCGATACCTGAACAGGTTTGAATGAGCTTAATTTTTGCGCCAGTGAGTTTCAACAAGTCGCGGCTCTTCATGCCTATGTTTTGAGCACGCAAGTGGCAAGGTGCGTGATAGGTGATTTTTTCTGGTACTTCACCCACAAAGTCGGTGTTGAGTTCGGTTCCTTCACCTTTGTGCAAACGCATCAAATACTCGGCCGCGTCGTAAGTGTTTGCGGCAACTAGTTCAGCGTCTGGCCCACCGATGTAGTCGACATAGTCTTTTTTCAATATGTATCCACACGTTGGCTGTGGCACAACAATGTCGTTGCCGGCACGCACTGCAGCGGCCAACGCCTTAACATTTTTTGCACCAACTATTTTGAATTGCTCAGCATCACCGCTATGGAGGTACGGGGCGCCACAGCATGAAGCGCCTTCCGCAAGAGAACATTCAATATTGTTCTTTTCATAAACATTGATGAGGTCTTTACCAATGCCTGGCTCTTGGTATTCAACGAGACAGGTGGGGAAAAGCGCAACTTTTCCTTGTTTTTTTGCCATCACAGGAGACACATGCTTTTTGAACCATGTCGAGAAACGAGTCTTGGCAAACGGTGGCAAGAGACGTTGGCTTGAGACACCAGAAGTTTTTTCCACCACTTTGCGTATAAGCGAACCTGGTTCGGCTCCCATGATTGCATTGGCGATTGGTGAGAACGTTGTAGCTACCTTGCCGAGCGCATCGGTGTGGCCCATCACCGTGGTGGTCATGCGCTTACGCAGTGGCACTTGACCATTTGCTTGGCGGGTCGCATCGGCACGCAACATGAGCCGCGGAAAATCGAGTTCCCAATCATGCAGACCTGGAATGTAGGGGCAGTTGATGTAACAGAGCTTGCACTGGAAGCACTCGTCGACAACTCGGTCTTGTTGTGCTGGGGTCAAGCGACCCGCATCTTGGTCGTCATGGGCATCAACGTAGGAAAAAAGTGTAGGAAATGACGTGCAATATTTAAAACACAAACGACACCCATGACACAGGTCGTACACCCGGGTGAGCTCATCACGCAGATCGGCCTCATTGAGGTATTTCGGATGCTTCGGGTCGTATGTGATGGTCATGTCGTTCCTCGGTTTACATTATTTTATAGAAGTGTTGTTGTGGGGTACAGGCAAGAACCTGTACCCCGCAACGAGATGACACACTCTTTAGAGAGCGTCAAGACCCTGCTGGAAACGACCAGCATGGCTCTTTTCGGCTCTTGCAAGAGTTTCAAACCAATCGGCGATGTCGTTGAATCCTTCTTCGCGAGCAGTGCGTCCGAAACCTGGGTACATCTGTGTGTACTCATATGTTTCACCAGCAATAGATGCTTTGAAGTTCTCTTCGGTTTCGCCAATGGGCAAACCAGATGCTGGGTCGCCTACTTGTGAGAGGAAGTCGAGGTGACCATGTGCATGGCCGGTTTCGCCTTCAGCAACTGAACGGAAAAGTGCAGCTGCATCGGGGAAGCCTTCAATGTCTGCCTTCTGCGCGAACCAAAGGTAACGACGGTTTGCTTGGCTTTCACCAGCAAAAGCTTCTTTCAGGTTTTCATGTGTCTTGGTTCCGTTCAATCCGGCCATGACGTCTCCTTTTTTGTAGTTGTTATGGGTATTTCTCTTACGCAGACAAATGCGCGCATTGAGCACATTCACCTGAGAACACAATGCGAGTGCTGTGCACCGCAAAACCTTCAACATCGCCTTCAAAATGCAGGGGCGTTTGATTCACATAGACGTCGTGCACCGCTCCACACGTGCCGCACACCAAGTGGTGGTGATCGTCCACATTGGGATCGAAGCGCACAGCGCCAGAACCCAGATCGATGTGCTGCACTTCACCCATGGCGCTCAATTCCGACAAGGTTTGGTACACCGTGCGCAACGAAATGCCAGGCATCTGCTGTGCTGCAACCTCGTACAACGTTTCTGCCGTGGGGTGAGCCGTATTGCCATTCAACAAACGGAAAATGAGTTGGCGTTGTGGGGTGACTTTGTACCCCTGCTCGCGGAAGTGGGCGACGAGCTCTTCTGGTGCTTTCACAGTTCAGAAATTAGACTCATGCTCTGATTATCAACAAGTCATGCTAACTAACAGAGCATGCGATTTCTGTCACAAGTAGTATCTACTCATGAGTAACTCCACCCCCTTGAGCACCCCCATTCTGACCAGAGCCCACGCACTGCAGAATTTATCCAATGAAGAATTCGACGTGGTCATTGTTGGTGGTGGTGTCACGGGTCTTGGTGTTGCCGTCGATGCTGCAAGCAGAGGTTTGCGAGTTGCACTACTTGAGCGTCACGACTTTTCATCGGGTACCTCATCGAAAAGTTCAAAACTCATTCACGGCGGGTTGCGCTACTTGCAACAAGGTGATGTGCGCTTGGTGTACGAAGCGTTGCATGAACGGCGACGCTTGCGTTCCAATGCACCGCACTTAGTGCAAGTGCTCCCCTTCATGATTCCCATCGTTACTAAAGACGGTCTCATCAAAAAGAAAATTGCGCGCGCACTTGGTTCTGCTTTGTGGATGTATGACCTCACAGGTGGGTGGCGCATCGGAAAATTTCACCGCCGCTTAAACGCAAAAGCTGCGTATAAACACTTGCCAACAATGCCAAAAGATCGGCTTGCGTCTGCATATTTGTATTACGACGCCGCAGCAGATGACTCTCGTATATGTATTTCACTTGCGCAAACTGCAGCTCAACTTGGGGCAACACTTGCCAACTGGTGCAGCGTCACTGGAATTGAAAAAGACTCATCAGGAACATTCCTCGTGCAGGTGCAATCACACGAAGGCGATGCGCTAACGGTGAAATCCAAAGCGGTTGTTAATGCCACTGGAGTGTGGGCCGACGATGTGCGCAAACTTGACGAAGGAAAACACCCGTCTTCTATTCGCCCCGCAAAAGGGGTGCACATCACCGTGCCGTGGAACCTCGTGCGCAACGACATTGCTGTTGTCATTCCTGTGCCAAAAGATAAACGCAGTTTGTTTGTCGTGCCCTGGGTCCCTAATGGTGACGGCACATTTCAATACACCTACATCGGCACCACAGACACCGGTTACGAAGGCTCGCCAGACAACCCACAGTGCACGAAAGACGACATCGATTACGTTCTGCGAGCTCTCAATGCGAGCATCACCAACGAAATAACGCACAAAGATGTTTTGGCCGTATGGGCTGGGTTACGCCCGCTAGTGAAGCCCGATGAAAATGAATCTATTGGTGAACGCACCGCCGACTTGTCGCGACGCCACCGGGTGAGCACCTCAGCATCAGGGGTCATCACCGTCACCGGCGGCAAACTCACCACGTATCGCGAAATGAGTGAAGACACCATTGACGCTGTCATTAGTCAACTTCACTTGTCACCAAAGAAGTATCGATGCCAAACAAAAAGTCTTTCGCTGCATGGTGCACGTGGGTACAAGGAATCAAAATCACGTACTGCCCAGCAATTGCATCTCGCTCAACGCTTTGGCACGTATGCAGACGACATTGAAGCACTGATTGCCGCGCAACCCGACCTCGCGCAGCCCCTCATTGACGGCCTTCCCTATTTGCGTGCAGAAGCAATGTACGC
>JABMMV010000005.1 GCA_013205145.1 bacterium | reverse complement strand
GCCAATGAGCCCGGTGAGCTTGCCTTTTTCGGCTTTGAAATTGACATTGGAGTTTGCATGCAACCCGCCGTAGGAAACGGTGAGTTCGTTTGTTTCGAGTAGTGCACTCATGCTGTCACCTCCTGGAGACTGTTGGTATCGGGTATTGCTTTAGCAGCCTTTGCTGCTTTGACTTGAACAACGATGTTGCGAACGAAGAGCACAATCAAGATGCCAAGAATAATCATCCATGTGCGGTGATATGTATCGGTACGCCACGGGTTAATACCAATGGCACCCCAAATGCCACCACCAATGAGGTACGGAGCGAGGCGACGTAGAACGACTCCCCATTCTTTCCCGCGGGCAGTGAGGAGCCATGATCCGAAGTAACGCATGAGGGGCTGGAAAATAGATGCCTGACCTGCTGGGTGAATAATTGCCGTCAAGATAATTCCTATTCCACCAAATATTGGAATGTAATGATAAAGGCCTGGTGAATGGAAGTTGCCAAATGTGGCAACTATGCCACCACCTGCCGCCATGCCTCCGAGGATTGCCCCGTTGATTGAGGTAATTCCACCGAGGTAGCAAAATGCAAGTGCAGAAAGGCCAACACCGTATTCCCACATCGGGGCCGAAGTGGAAGCGGCCTGGAATGCCACCATCACACCAGCAACACCAGCCATAGCTGAAGCAATACCAAATGCGAGGAACTTGGTTTTAGCAACGTTCACCCCTGCCGACGCGGCGGCTCGTTCATTTGCGCGAACTGCAAGGAATCGCCTTCCGGAACTTCCGCGCCGAAGGTTAGCCAAAGTCACGCAGAGACCGGCCAGAACGATGAGGCAGAACAAAGCAAATTTCGGATTATCTGTGAGGCCTTGAGACCCTTGGCTGCCAAATTTTATGCCAAAAAACGTTGGGGGTTGAAGGATGTACGAAGAGCCACCTTGGAGCCCCGTGAGTTTGGGGTTGTCGAAGTAAAACGAAAAAATCGAAATTGACGCTGCAATGGTTACTACGGTGAGTTGTACGCCACGAATACGCAATGCTGGCACGGCGAGTATTAAACCGACAATAACCGCCACAATGACTCCGGCAATCATCGCAATAGGCCACGGCAAATGAGGGCCACCTACTGCAAATGGGTTAGAAGTTGTTGGCCCGTAGTGCGACACGAGCCGTGCTGTCACAAAGGCTGCAATGCCGGCCAGAGAAATTTGCACGAGTGATATTTGCCCCACATAGCCCGAAAGTAGTACGAAGCTCAATCCAAACATTGCCGCAATCAGACTGGTGGTAAACGCCATTCCCCATCGCCCGTTCAGGCCAGCAAAGAGGAAGTCGCCCGGGACTCCACCGGCAAGCAGAAAACCAAGTGGCACAAAAATGGCAACGTATTTGCCAACACGTTTTGGGTACGGCGCCAATGGCAAGCGCTTTTCCTCAATATTGCCTCGGATGGGAAGCGACTTCCCTCGTATGAAGAGGAGTAACACGATCACGATGAGCGGGATGGAGTCGCGAGCTCCTGAATAGAGCCACTCCGGGAACCACTCCAGGCCCGACACGTAGGTTCCCACAAAAGTTTGAAGACTGCCAATGAGTAAACCACCGAGCACAGCCAAAGGAATTGACGACATGCTGCCGATGAGTGCCCCACCCAGTGCAGGAACAATAAGTGCGGTGAATTTGCCGGTGCCGAGAGCACCTGTGACGGTTCCCGTCATGATTCCCACCATGCCAGCAAGAAATGCAGCGAGCATCCAGTTGAACAGCGCGAGTCGATCGGGCGAGTAGCCCAAAAGCACAGCACCTTTTTCATTTCCAGCAGCTGCTCGAGTAGCCAAGCCGATACGCGAATATTTATAGATAGACCAGACAACTGCACCAGTAATGATAGATACTCCCGCAAGGGCAAGGGCTTCTGCCGAAACTCCTAAACCAAGACCGAGGAAGTTTTTCAGCAACTTGCCAGGGAACAGCACGCTTTCTGCTTGTGGTTGGTTAGAGCTGTAGTGCATTGATGCAACACCCAAGAGATAGGTCATCACGCCAATGGCACCTATGACTTTTCCTAAAGGAGCAGAATTGCGTAACGGTTTAAAAACCAAGTAATGAATAGCCGCCCCAAGCAGTAGCGCCGTCAACAAAGAAAGGAATACCGCTATCCAAAAGTTTAAGGGCTGACCATTATTGAGGGAAAGTGTGACTGGTAAATTCACAGTCGAAGTGGGTAGTGGATCGCGCCACGGGAATCGGAATGTTCCTTCAGATCTTAAATACGAGAATTGAAACGCCACGTACATTGCAATCGCACCGTGTGCGAAGTTAATAACACCAGACCCCTTGTAGGCAACCACAATACCGATAGCCATGAGAGCGTAAAAGCCTCCACTACCGAGCCCCATGATTGCGTAAGCAATACCTTCCTTCATATTCCCCCATCTTTCTCAAGTTGTACTCAACTATTTTATAAAAAAGGGGGCGATCCGAGGATCGCCCCCTTTATTTATTATTCGAGGTTGTTTTACTCAAACAACTGTATTTATAAATTTTATATTACTTCACTTCCGACAAACGCAATGCATCGCCTTTTCCAACCAAGCCAAGACCAGAGAATCCCTGGTTATCCTTGTCGGCCTTCAATGAGGTTCCGTCCCAGACGCTTGCACTGACTTCAGTTGCACATACTCCGATGTAAGGAGCAAGAGCCTTCTTGCAGTTCATGCTCAGGGTACCGAATGCGCGGTGTCCGTTGGTGTTTTTGATAGCGGAAACCATCTTTTTCACATCCAATTTTCCACCAACCATTGCTTCATTCATCATCTGCCAAGCAAACATCGTTACACCGAAACCTTGTGTTGCGAAGCCTGTTCCTGTGAGCTTGCGATCTTTGGAGTAGGTGAACATTTTTGTTCCGTAGGTCAGAGCATCAATCTTGTACTCACCCGTCAGTGCGTCTGGATCGAGGATGCTCAAACCACCGAGAGTAATGATGCCGTTGATCTTGGAACCGAACTTCGTCATTGTGGCGAGGTCAATACATGCACCAGACAAAACAATTGGATACTTTCCGGGAACCCAACCATTTTTGATCAATTCTGTCATCAAGTCCCAGCACAAGTTTCCTTGGTTTGAGTAGATCAAAACATCTGGATCAAATTTTGTGATTTGAGCAGCGTAAGAAGCTACGTCTGGAGCAACTGTTGGAACCTTGATTGGCAAGTAGGTCAGTGTGGGCACTGAGCCCTTCAACTTTGAACTAGTCGTAATTGCTGCACCAGATTGTGTTTTACCAGCAAGAACGTCAAGCGGCTTTGCCTCAAGGTCATTGAAGCAAAAAATACCAGGAGCCGAGCCTGCCCAAGGGAGGGCAATCTTCTTCTTCTTCAATATTTGTGTTGCATAGTGAATGAGGCCAAGGTGAACACCCAAGCAACCACCACCGCCGCCAATTGCGAATACACCTGGAGTGGTGAAGTCGCTCGGCATGATTGGTGTTCCCACCAATACCGGGATCTTTGCTGCTGCGTACTTGGCAATCACGGTGTCATCGAAGGACAATGTTGAAACCACAAGAGCTGGCTTCGCCTCTGCAATTGAGTTGACGCATGCAGACTGCTCTGTTGGAACCATGATGTTAAAGCCACACGGAATGAGCTTGATGGGTACGCCAGCTTTACCTGTAGCTGGGTCTGCACCAACGCCGCCTAGTTCCTTGTTGATGTAATCGACTGCGGCTTGTGCTGAAATGCGATATTCAGGAAAGTTAACGACTGGACCTTCAGGTACAGCGAAGCCAATTTTGATTACATATTTTCCAGTGGCGTTCATTGGATTGGTATTTCCGCATGCTATTGCGCGTGCAAGGAAAGCTGCTCCAGCACCCATTTTCTTGTCAAGCGTTGGCTTGAGTTGAGTGGCACACTTAGCGGCTGCTTTTACTGCTCCATTGCCAGCCTTAGCTGAAACGGATGTTGTTCCGAATGCAAGTGCCGCTGAAACAGCAAGTGCAATGGGAACCAACATTTT
>JABMMV010000070.1 GCA_013205145.1 bacterium | reverse complement strand
GCGGTGTGGTTTGCCAACCCCATGTCTACTGAATGCGTTCGCATTGCCGAAGGTGGCAAGGTGCTAGAAGTAATTGATACGGGGCAGCTCTGTTTTGCCTGCATGCTTGGGGGCGACGACGGAAAGACCCTCTTCATGCTCACCGGCGATTCAGCTGAAGCGCATATTGCATCTTCAGCACGAACAGGACGCGTACTTTCTGCACGTGTCGATGTTGCTGGCGCCGGCCGACCATAAGGATACGAGTCCTTTCTCGGCGCGAATTGTTGCGATATGCGGGACATACCGCGCCGAGAACACTTAGGGGCGGGGGAAGTGGCAGGCGACGTAATGGCCCGCTGAGACTTCGTGCAGCTGTGGCTCTTCTTGAGCACAGAGGTCGGTAGCTGCAGGGCAACGCGTGCGAAAGCGGCAACCCGATGGCGGATCCATTGGTGAAGGTGGTTCGCCTTCCAGCGGTGTGCCGCGAGAGGTGACGGTGGGGTCGGGTACAGGCACAGAACTGACCAGTGCATGCGTGTAATGGTGGCGTGGCTTGGCGTATAGCTCGTCGGGTGAAGAAATTTCACACACCTTGCCGAGGTACATCACCATGATGCGAGTGCTGACGGCCTTCACTACTGCGAGGTCATGAGAAATGAAAATGAGCGTGAGGCCATATCGCTCTTTCATGTCTTGCAGCAAATTAAGAATTTGTGCTTGAACGCTCACGTCGAGGGCCGATACTGGCTCGTCGCAAATAAGGAGCAGTGGTTCAAGGGCAAGTGAGCGCGCAATACTGATGCGTTGACACTGGCCGCCAGAAAACTCGTAGGAACGGCGATCACGTACGAGTGCGGGGTCGAGACCTACTGCATTGAGCAGTTCGTCGACCTTGTTGCTGCACCACAGTTCATCGCCGCGATCCCAAATTTTAAGTGGTTCATCAACAATTTTTGCAACAGATAGACGTGGGTCAAGTGAACTCACTGGGTCTTGAAAGATCATTTGCATTGCAGGGCGAATATCGCGCAATGCATCTTTGTTGAGTGTGGTGAGTTCTTGACCTTGAAAATTCACAGAACCGGAAGTTGGTTTGGGCAACTGCAAAATAGCTTTGCCCAAAGTGGATTTACCGCAACCCGATTCACCCACAATGGCTAATGTCTCCCCGCGCTCAATGTCGAAGGAAATGCCAGAAACTGCACGGACGAATTTTTTGCCTCCCGCTGGAAATTCCATGGTGAGATCTTCAACACGCAAAATAACGTCTTCGTTATTGCGTAAGTGTGCTTTACCCGACCCAGCCATTAGCGCGAACCTCCAATAGGGAACCAGCATCGATATGAGTGCCCGGGTGAAACTTCAACAAGGGGTGGTGCCTCTGCACGACACTTGTCGGTGACGTAGGGGCAACGCGAAGCAAAGGAGCATCCTGTTTCAGGCTGCGTTGGGTCGGGAAGTCGGCCACTAATCACCGGCAGCCGTTGGCCACTCGGAGTATCGAGGCGAGGAATCGACTTCATAAGTGCTTCGGTGTATGGCATTTGCATATTGGCAAAGAGTTGCTTTGTGGGGGCAATTTCTACAACTTCGCCGGCGTACATCACTGCAATACGGTCGGTGTGACCCGCATCAACTCCGAGGTCGTGGGTAACGATGACCATCGACATGCCCATTTCGTGGCGCAGTTCGCTGAGCAGTTGCATCACTTGCGCCTGAACCGTTACGTCGAGTGCTGTCGTTGGCTCGTCGGCAAAGAGCAGTCGAGGTTTGCATGCCAACGCGATTGCAATCATCACTCGCTGACGCATACCGCCAGAGAGCTGAAATGGATACTTTTCCATTACTGCTTCTGGGTCGGGAATGCGCACACGATTAAGAAGTTCAATGCCACGTGCCTGAGCGTCAGTCTTGCTCATTTGAAGCCGTATACGTAAACCTTCGGTGAGTTGCGAGCCAATTTTGCGGACAGGGTTGAGTGCGGTCATCGGGTCTTGGAAGATCATCGCCATTCCGGTGCCCCAAAATTCGCGCAATTCCTTACGTGGTACTTTCGACAAATCGTGGTCGTCATAAATAACCGTGCCAGAACGATGTGCTGCGCGCTTGGGAAGGAGACCCATCGCACCACGAGAGAGGACAGTTTTCCCTGAGCCAGATTCACCAACGATGCCAAGGCTCTCGCCGTCGGCCACATCAATGTTTACATTGCGAACTGCGTACAACGGCCCGCGTGCGGTGTCGAACGATACAGAGAAGTCGCGAAGCGACAACATTGGCGCAGGATTGCTCATATGCGAGCCTCACGTTTGTCGAGGCTTTGGCGAATAACATCACCAATTTGGTTGCAAGAAATAACAGTGAGAGCAATGCAGATGATGGGGAAGTAAATGACGTGCGGGGTGTATTCCATATCGTTTCGCCCAGCCGCCAAAATTGCACCCCAACTATTTCCATCGGGAATACCGACGCCAAGCAGCGAAAGTGAACCTTCGGCAACGATGACCACACCAACCGCTAAGAAGGCAATTGCCATGACAGCAGGAAGCACATTAGGCACGATGTGCTTCCACAATATGGTGGAGTTTTTCGCCCCCATGGATTTTGCGGCGGTAACGAATTCGCGATTCGACCACGACAGAGTTGCTCCGCGAGCAATGCGCCCCAGTATGGGGATAATGACAATGGTGAGAGACAAAATAACTACAAATACTTGTTTCCAACTAGAAACTGTTGAGTTCACATCGGGGGCAGTGGCAAGTACTGCTACAAGACCAAGTGCTAATACCAAGTTGGGAATTGAGAGAATCGCGCTGAAAACGATGTTGACGACTGCATCAATTTTGCCGCGCACGTAACCAGAAAAGATGCCGACGAGGCTGCCGATGGCCCCACCAATGCCGACGGCAACAACCGCAACCAAAAGGGTGAGACGCGTTCCATGAAGAAGTTCCTGGAAAATATCGTAGCCATTGGTGTCGGTACCAAAGAAGTGCCCGTTAGTAAATGGCCCAACAGCTAAATCATTTTCATATATAGCTTTCGGGTCAACAGATGAAATG
>JABMMV010000069.1 GCA_013205145.1 bacterium | reverse complement strand
GGGTAACGAAGTGTCTATTTTCCCGCATCAACCAGAATTTGTTGCACGCCTCACGGCACACAATCGCACTGGCATTCTCAATATGCCCGGCACTGTTATTAATGTGACCCCCAGCGATATTGCCGTTACTCACCCAGTAAGCGACAACGCACTGCATAACATTTGGAACAACATTGGCGAGTACCTTGCCGCTTACCAAAAAGACTGGCTGCCTTGGCTCGCCGACCACAAAGCCACGTGGGCTGCGCCAACTGAAAAACTTCTTTCCAATATTCAAAGCTGGTTCCGCCCGCTTCTTGCCATGTGCCCCACGGTGTCTATGGGTGCTGGTGGCAACTGCCTCATTCAAACCATCAGCGCACCAGGTGCCGAACCCACTGCCGATGACCTGGGCATTTACATTCACTTTGAATATGGCGATGTACAGAAATACACCAACCAGCCCTACAAGTACCGCTTCATTGTTCAGCGTGAGTTGCTAGAAACCGTTGTGGCCGCAAAGGCTGTCGACTGGTCGAATGCGCTTTTCTTGTCGGCACGATTCCGCGCTTGGCGCGATGGCGATTTCAACGAAAACCTTTATAACTTCTTCAAGAGTTTGTCTGTTGAACGGATGAGCCGCACCGAAATAGAAGCGTACCGACGAGCAACAGAGCCCATCATGTCAACAGATGAAGTACAAGTAGGCGACTATATTGTGCAGCGTTTCTGCCCACATCGCCAAGCAGACCTGTCTACCTTCGGATCCATTGAAGGCGACGAACTGGTGTGCTCACTGCACGGCTGGCGCTTCGACCTTGCGACCGGCAACTGCAATAGCTCTGTTGGTAAAAGCATCAGCATTCGTAAGCGCGCTTAGCGCACGCTTTATTTCCGCTTGCGGCGGAACTTGTCGACAATATTCAAAACTTTGCCAGCAACATCATTTGACAAATTGAATCGGCGCTTTGCCCAGTCGAACGCTTGCAATGCTTTCTTGTCGGCGTAAATGAGCACGCGTTTTGCGCCATCGTCTGGGCGTGCTTTGTAATTCGTGGAATGCACGGCCGGTGCTTCTTCTTCAGTGAAGTAATACAACGCTAATGACTGCCGCGCTACGCCCACCGGTGATGTGAGTGGG
This sequence comes from bacterium, assembly GCA_013205145.1. Lineage (GTDB taxonomy): Bacteria > Actinomycetota > Acidimicrobiia > Acidimicrobiales > Ilumatobacteraceae > F1-20-MAGs119. The sequence continues at coordinate 6,334 of JABMMV010000069.1, read as the reverse complement.
TCGGGGTGACCATGAAATGAGTCGGCGTCGGTATTGAAAATGAGCACGCGGTTGCCAATGGGCGCTACACGCTTGTCGCAACGTTTCATATCGCGTGTCCATAACTCAAGATCACCACCATATTCAGGCAACCAGTTCTCATTGCAATACAACAGAACATTCACCCGCCGGCCCCAGTGCCGCTTGTGAGGGTGCACCGAAAAATCGGCGTGCATATTTAAGAAGCCACCCGTAATGGTTTGGTGCATGCCCCCGCCTTCAAACGAAGGGTCGGCAATGAGGCCACTAATGCCGGTGAGGTTCTCCAAGTACGCAATGAATGCAGGCGAGTTCAACACCTCTGTTACCTGTTGAATAGTGGCGCCCCATGTTTCACTGTGTGAATTGGCAAATTTACGCTCATTCACATGTGCGTAGTTGGTCCACTTACTGGGGTCTACTGCGGGAAATTCAGTGAGTACTGCGGCAAAAATATCTGGTTGTAAAAAATTTTCAATAATCGTGTGTGCGAAGGGCGCAGCAGTTGCATATGAATGCTCATGCAATGCGCTTTCCAGCGCAGGCGCATTAACAACTGATTCAAGATCATTCAGTAAAATTTTGGATCCCCCCAGATCGGTTTAACGCTTCAGTTCATACAAAAATTGGTATGCAAACAATTGTGGCCGTACTTTCACCAACGCACGGTCAATTGCCCGAATGGGCTTCAACTTGTTTGACAGCTTGCCCGCACCCCCGCGGTCGGCAACATCAAAAGGCAAACCAGTGGCACCCACGCGGTACACGGTGTAACCGGCTTGTTTGGCTAAACGCTCAAAACTGCGACGTGTAAAGAACCGCACATGTGTGCGATCGAGAATGCCGCGATTGTCATAATCGAATCTGCCAAAAAGTGTGCGGATGCGTGGGTACCAATGCCCAAAGTTGGGAATGCTGGCAAGTACTGCACCACCTGGCGCTAAACGCGGTGCGAGTGCGGCGAGCAGCAACTCTGGCTGACGCACATGTTCCAGCACATCGGCACACACCACTACATCAATTGCTTCCGGCAAACCTTCAGGTAATCCAGCATCGAGGTTTGCTTGAATGAACTTATCGACACGGCCAAATACCTGCGGGTGCTCTTCTAGGTCCACGCCAGTAACGGTGTAGCCCAAGCTTTTCATTTGCAACGACAACAAACCGTCAGAGCAACCGAGGTCGAGAACTTCACCAGAACTGCGACCCGACAAATACTTCACAATTTGCCCATGCGACGACAACGGGTCGCTCTTGTATTCATAGGCAACATCGCCCTGCAGTTTCTCATCGTGCCCAAAGCCCATTTTGCGCAACCGATATTGCGTGGAGTGCTTAAACAAGTCTTTGGCGTACTTCATGCCATCGACGTAGCAAATTTCGTCGCCGTAATACGTGGGAATAGCTATCTCCACGATTTTTGAGTTGATATCGAGCAACTGCAAAATAATTTGTGTATCAAAGTCAAAACCATCTGAGTTTTTCGCCAGTGCAATTTTCTGCAGGGTCGATACGCGATAGGCGCGGTAGCCACTGTGCCACTCGGTAAGGCTTGCACCCGTCATTGCATTCTCATAACGCGTCAGAATTTTGTTGCCCACATATTTGTAGAGCGGCATGCCACCTTCGCGCGCAGCACCGCTGTTCATCATTCGTGAACCAAAAACGGCATCGGCACCGTCTTCCACAATGGGCTTCACCATCTCGGCCATCATCTCGGGGGCATATTGGCCATCGCCGTGCAACAGCACCACAACGTCGAGACCCATCTCGGCAGCGAGTTGGTAACCAGCCTTCTGGTTACCCCCGTAGCCCAAGTTCACCGGGTGGCGCACAATGTGCAAAGGCAAGTGGTCATTTGAGCGCTGGTAGGCAAGTGCAACCTCGTGTGTGGCATCGGCACTGGCATCGTCACACACCAAAACTGCAGTAATTTCAGCAGCAACATCGTGGGGAATGCGGTCGAGAACCTTCTCTAAGGTGGTTTCAGCGTTGTAGGCAACAACCACAACACCAATACGTAGACCGCCGAAAAGCCCCAACATTGCAGTTAGGTTACTACTTCACTAACGAGAGTTGAACACCTACCTGCTCTTTTTCGTGCTGTAAATACACCACGTTGCTTTCCCAGCCATACCAAGTAGGGCATGAACCTGCTCGCGCAGCTGCCATATTTTCGGGTCGCAAGGTTGAAAACTCAACGGCCCGGTTGTTGTCACTTCCTACGTCGTACAACGAGAAATGGTCATTGCTAAACCCAAAGTCGGATTGCGCAACGATCCAGTTGTACCCGCGGTAATTCTCAGGAAGCGTTACCTTTTCCACATATTTCCGAGTCGCACCCACCTGCAACTTGCCATCAGGCGAAGTGTCGAGTTGCACGCCATATTCACCGACGGTGTCATTTACTCCTGCCGGTGCAACATAAGGAATAGCAGCACGAATACCGGCAGCATTTACTTGTTCAACTGTCACCAAACTCGTGTCGGTAATGTTTCCTGCAACAGGAATATCAAAACGGAAACCCGACTTTTTGCCCGTCGTGACACCACGAATAGCTAAGTCGGGTCGCTCACTTGAACTCGGGCCAGAAATGAGAAGTGCATTGTTGTACTTCACGTCAATGGTGACCGCTCCATCATCAGTGGTATGTGCCCATCCAAATACGGTGAGCATTCCCTTCACGGGTTCGCTTGCTATTGGCACTCCGGGCTTGGTAGGAGCAAATGTAAGGAACTTCGACGCAGAACCCCAATTGCAAGTGTTCAAAGAACGTAACGAGGAAAGTTTTTCGGCCCCACTTTGAGCAGCAACGGCATCAAGCGGCAACCCCTTGCCTGGCGCTAAGTCATTACGTAAGAAGAGTACGTTGCCAAAGTTCTTGCCACCAATAGTGGTCCACGGTGAATAGTTGCGCAACAAGTACTCACTAATGGCCCAGTGTCGTACCGAGTTCGACAAGTCGTCCCACGTATCAATTGCGCTATCCCAACCATACGACACGACTTCAGGTTTCTTCTTCCGCAACGCAGTAATGACTTCATTTTGTGCATCCACCGACGAAGCCTGCAAGACATAGCTGTATCGCGTGAGTGGTTTTTTGTTCAACAAAAAGTTGTACACCGTTGTCATATTGCTGAAATCATAAATTTTTGCTTTCATGCCAATATTGCTTTCCAGGAACGTGCGCAACTGGCGATAATTATCTAAGAACTCGTATTCTTGCGAATAGCCCACCCGCGGGAACTCTGGTTTTTGCGCAGTCACGGGCTGTACCCGTGCACCTGCATTGTGCATCCGAGCATTCAACACATCGGCCGTGGTCATAAAGGGAAACAGCAAGGCCACAGTGAGCACACCGAAAGCAACGGTATGCAATGCAGTTTTGCGGCGCGAATTCGCGAACGCTGCCTGCACAGAATCGCTAATAGTTCCCACCACTCGCGTCACCACATAAAAAAGCAACGGCATAGCCACAATCAGCGACTGGAAAAAATGCGAGTCGGGCCTATTCAGCGTCTTTTTCATAAAGAGCAAATTCCCAATTGCCAGTGCAATAGCAACCCAGTCTTCGTTGCGTAGTGCCCGGTGTGAACGAATGCGCCACACCGCAAACCAAACAACAAGGAGAATGGAAATACCAATAGCGAAGAGCACAGTCCACTCGGTTCCCCAACCAAACTCAGCCAACGTTGGCCATCTATTCAGTGGTATTCCTGTTTCAATATGCCATGTAAAAGGAAACGTCCGCCACCAATTGATGTATCCCTTCAATGCGCCGTAGCGCCACATCACGGCTCCACTTGCAATGAGTGCAGCAACAACTCCACCTGCTGCATACAAAGTGGAATGAAAAAGTGCCACAAGGTCGCGCAGTGAATACCGACGGCGCCTTAAGTTGATGGCATCGCGCAAGAACACGGTGAAACATGCAGCTGCAGCAAACACCACCATCTCAGAGCCTGCAATCACCGCATACGTGAGTGCCCCACCAAAGAACAGTGCGCGCAACCAAGTCGTTTTACGTACAAAGAGCAGCACACCCAAAGTGACAACTGCAATAGATGCGAAGCGGTACACAAACAACATGGAGTCACCGGCAAGTACTTTGGTAAAGCCACCCATCGCGGTGAACGGGAACATCAAGGTAAGTGCCAACCCCACCAGCGCCATCCAATAGCGCGATGCCAACGAAGCGCACCCAACATAAATAGCCACCACCAATAGCGGTATGAACAATATTTCTGTACCTGCACTAAAGCCCCAGTACGACGTACCAAAGAGCCCAAAGCTCACACGAGGCACAACGGCCGCACCGTAAAACCCAATGTTAAAGAAGAAGTCGCGCCATGGCACCCAACCGCTCTTCAGCAGCCACCCACCATTTAACGATTCACCGTGGTGAAAAATATCGATGTACCCAACACTGTTGGGCAAATGGCTTGTCCATATAAACAAAAACACTGGCACTACTACGAAGGCCAGCCTCTGGCGTTCGCGCCGCACAAAGTTGCGCTTGCCCCACACCACATCACTCACCACAAGTGCAACTACTACAACCAGTACAAGCGGCAATGGCAACCAAGCAAACTCACGTCGTTCACCAGTGGATGCCACCAACATTTCTGTAGTGCTCGACACCCACCATGCACCAACAAGAACAAATGTGGTACCAAACAAGTTCACTGCGCTCAGCGTGCGTTTCCAGAAATGCGATACCCCGTAAACAAGCGCCATATACGCAGCGGCACCAGCGGCAAGTATCCACCAGCCATTCACATTTTGGCGCCCGGCAGCTACTGCACACTCGTAACCAAATACTCCCGCCACCAGCGCCACTCGCCAAAAATGAAGCGCCCCTGTGACTGGGGGTAATTCCTCTTCAACTACATCTACCGCAATGTGTTCGTTCGTTCCCACCAGTTCGCGCATCCGCACGCTGTGCGGGAATAATTTCGGCAAAACGATGTATACCGCCAACACCAACGCAGGAAAAAGAAACATCCACAATAAAAAGACTTGCCAGTACCTATCGAGTGGAAAATTATTCACCAACGCATAGCCCATGCGGTCAGTCATAGGCAATGGCTTCTCTGGCCATATATTGACAAACAATGTGGTAACGCCGGCTCCTGCCAAAACTGCAATCAACAAACGCATTGCACGTTGACGCACAAGCACAATGCGCGAAGTAACGGGCGCCAACTCCAACGCAGGTACTACTTCTCTCGAACGTGCAAACCACTTATCCTTCAGCCGCAGTGCTGGGCGCTCAACCAAGTACCACGACAACGCCGTAAAGAGTGCCGATGCAACAAGTGCAATGACCAGCCGCACGCCAGCGTTCACCGATGCGCTGTGCTGAACAACAAACCAGAAAATAGGAAAGTGCCATAGGTATAAGCCATATGAAACTTTGCCCACAATACGTAACGGCTTCAGAGTGAAGAACCGCGCACCTTGCCACGAACCCTCGGCAATGGCCCACACCATGCACCCCACACCAAGTGCACCAACTGTGAGCCCACCAACATACAAATATTCATCGGGCGGGCTTGTAAATGCAACGGTGGCAAAAACAACAACCGCTCCGCACCAACCAATCACTTGCACAACTCGCGTACGCACTATTTGCCACTGATACAAAAAGGCCACCAAACACCCAATAAGTAGCGCATCTGCTCGTGTGTCGGTGCGCACCATAACGAAAGCCCAGCCATCGCCTGCATTCCACACGTGCAAGCGGTACCACACCACCCACAACACACCTAGCGCCAAGACTGCAACGCGCACAGCATGTCTTTTCGTTAGTGCCACCAACACCAAGAACACCACTGGCCATACAAAGTAAAACTGTTCTTCAATTGACAAAGACCATAAATGCCCAAACCAGAAGCCAGCCAAATTTTCTGGGTCCCACACGCTGTGCCAGTTTTGATAATAGAAAAGAGATGATCGCACTGTTGGCCACAACGACGACCACGTTTCTCCGTCGAGCACCAACACAATGCTCACCACACCAAGCATCACTACTAATGCCGGCATCAGCCGCAACGCACGACGCCCATAAAATGAACGCATGCCTACTGCGCCACTCGACTCACGCTCATCAAGCAGAAGCGATGTAATGAGAAAGCCACTCAATACAAAAAAGATGTCGACGCCGAAGTAGCCGCCACCTAAGAAATCGTCAAGCCACTGCGGCCCAAAGCCACCTGGCACTAATTCAAAAGAGTGGCGCATCAGCACCAACAGCACCGCTACACCGCGTAAGCCGTCAAGTGCCCCATTATGCGTTAAGCGTCGAGCCACGTTT